>NZ_BAABGZ010000068.1:0-72259 GCF_039541835.1 Hymenobacter saemangeumensis
ATGCACCGAAGCGCCAACTCGGGCGCTTGCCAAGTGGCTACTCAGCAATAGAACAATTTAAGCCGAGTTCTGCAACAGCCACGCTTGTTTTCCTAAACCGACAGCAAAGCCTAATAACCAAGTGCTAACAGGCTAATTCGAGTTTAAAAAACACGACTACGAATCAAAGCTTACGAAATGCTAAAAGCAGACGAGTTTACCATACTGTAAAAAGGTCTATGGATTAAGCTCTCCTACCATCAAACAAGAAGGCTCCGGCACAATGCCGGAGCCTTCTTGCTTTAACAAACATACCGGAAGTGACTCCCCCCTCTCCGCGGGAGAGGGGCCGGGGGTGAGGTTACCGCTCCACCACCAGCCGCTGCACCACGGTGGCCTTGCCGCTCTGTACCCGCACGAAGTAGGTGCCGGCGGCCCAGCCGCTGGTGTCCAGCGTGTGGCTGCTGCCGCTTACCGTGGCCGTGTGCACCACGCGGCCGGTGAGGTCGTAGGCTGTGAGCTGGCTTTGGGCGGCCGGGGCCTGCGCCAGGGCCAGGCGGGCCTGGCTGGCAGCGGGGTTGGGATAGAGTGAGAGGGCAAACGCCGGCTTGGCACTCGCCGCGCTGCTGGCCTGGGTCGATACCAGCTTCAGAATCCAGGTCTGGTTGCCGGCCAGGCTGGGCAGGGTGCTGCTCCAGCTGCTGAAGCCACCCTGGGAGTTGATGGTGACCGTGCCGGCGCTCTGGCCGGTGTACAGGTCGGTAACGCGGTAGGTGCCGGCTGCCAGGGTCGATACCGACAGGGACAGCACCGGGTTAGCAACCGCCGTGCTGCCCAGGTTGGCTACCGTAAGCACGGCTTCCTGCCCGAATACCCGGGCGTAGGCCAGCAGCGTGGCCGCCGTAGCCGTGGCGGGCAGGTAGTAGCCCTTGCGCAGCACCTCTTGGTTGTTGCGCAGCCGTATCAGGGTTTTGTAGTGGTTGAGCAGGGAGTTGGGGTCGGCGCTCATGGTGGCTACGTTGAACTGGGCGTAGTTGCTGTTCAGCGCCCGCCAGGGGTTGCCGGTGGTGAAGCCGCCCTGGCTACCGGCCGTCCACTGCATGGGGCGGCGCTTGTCTTCGTCGGGGCCGGTGCCGCTCATGCCCACTTCTTCGCCGTAGTAGAGAAAGGGCACGCCCGGCATGGTCAGGTACAGCGACGCGGCCTGCTTCATGCGGTCGACGTTGCCACCCAGCTCGTCCAGCACCCGGTTCTGGTCGTGGTTGGTCAGAAAGGTGGCGTACTGCAGGCGCGGGTACAGGTTGTTGACCAGCGTGAGCTGGTTGCGCAGGGCAATGGGGTTGCTCTGGCGCACACTGTTGAGAATGGCCGAGGCCAGGTCGAACTCAAAGCAGAGGTCGAGCCGGTCGTTCTGCACGTAGGGCACCACGCCCCGGGTGTTGGTCCAGGCTTCGCCGACCGACACTGCATTGGGGCTCACGGCTTTCAGCGAGTCGTGAAACTCCTCCAGCACGGCCAGGGTCTCGGGCGTGTCGGCCTGGGTGCTGCCGTTTTCCACGAGGTAGCGCACGGCATCAAGGCGGTAGCCATCTACGCCCTTGCGCAGCCAGAAGCGGCTGGCATCCCACATGGCGGCTTTCATATCGGGGTTGCGCCAGTTCAGGTCGGGCATGCCGCTCCAGAAGGCGCCGTAGAAGAAGCTGCCGTTTCGGGGGTGCCACACGGTTTGGCCCCAGCTGCCCAGGTAGCCGGGGTTGGTGGCCGACCAGATAAACCAGTTGCGGTAGGGGCTGGCCGGGTTCAGCGACTGCGTAAACCAGGGGTGCTGGCTGGACGTGTGGTTCAGCACCAAATCAATAATCACCTTGATGCCGCGGGCGTGGGCCGCTGCCAGGAAGGCCTCAAACTGGGCCATGCTGCCGAAGTCGGGCTCAGTGGCTTTATAGTTGGTCACGTCGTAGCCGTGGTAGCTCGGCGACTCCATCATGGGCATCAGCCAGATGCCGGTGATGCCCAGGTCGGTGGTAGTAGCCGGGTTGCCGTCGTTGAGGTAGTCGAGCTTCTGCGTCATGCCCACAAAGTCGCCCTGCCCATCGCCGTTGCTGTCGTAGAAGCTGCGCACGAATATTTCGTAGAACACGGCATCGTTCCACCAGTAGGTCGGGTAGCTGGTGCTGGGCACCCCGCTGCAGGCCGTGCAGCTGGCAAAGCACAGGGTCGGGGTGGTGTTAACAGCCGCGGTGGCGTCCACCGTCCGGGCCAATATGCCGGTGCCGTCGTTGGTGCCGCAGGCGGCGGGTACGGTTTCGGCCCCGGCCGCGGTGCTGCCGTTCACGAAGCGGTAGAGGAAGCGGCCGGGCGCAGGCAGGGAAATCTGCACTTCGTAGATGCCGTCGCGGTCGTCGTCGCGCAGCGGAATGGCCGTGGCATCCCAGTTGGCGCCGTAGCCGGCCAGGCTCTGGAAGTTGCCCACCACGTGCACGCCGCCCACGCCCACGGTTTGCCCGCTCATGTTCACGGCAAAGCGCAGCTGCGTGGCACAGCCCCCAAAGGCCGCGATGGGCAGGCGCAGGCCGGTGCCGCCCACGGTAGCCAGGCGGTTTACATTGCCGCCGCCGTCGTCCTGCCCGCAGCTCAGCGGCACCAGCTCGGCGCCGGCCCAGCTGTTGCCATTGATGAATTTGTAGAAGTACACGCCAGCCGGCACGTTCACCGTCAGCTCCCAGATGTTGTCGTTGTCGGGGTCGGCCAGGGCCGACGTGGCCGGGTTCCAGTTGGCCGGATAGCCGGCGGGAGCCTGAAAGGTGCCGGCCACATGCACGCCGCCAGGCCCGACGGTCTGACCCGTCATGTCGACCCGGAACGTGAGCTGCACGGCCTGGGCGCAGAACGCACTAAAAAGGAGAGTTAATACCAGTAAGGAAGTTCTCATAAACAAGAGGCTGATGCAGGGTACAAAGTACAACCGGCAAAGCTGCCCTTGGGCCGTAACGTTCCCGGACCATGCCCTCTATTTTCCTAATCAGATGCCTTTTTTACCGGCATCAGCACACTTCCTCCGGGAATAAACTGCTTTCGCAACCCATTTCAATCGTTCCCGGAAATTGCCCGGCGTCCGAGCTTCTTTCCCTGCGTAATGGCGCAAAAAAATTCTTTACACCACCTTCGGAATCGGCCTTTCTTAAAGCGTCTTCGGAGCCCGTGGATTTGTAGCGTGGACTCTGCGAGTCCGCGCGTACGAACGTTCATGCGCGCTTGCTTGCGCAGGGGGCTTAGTGGCCTGCCGCTTTCTTTGCACCACGCCCCTGCCCTTGCCCGACGGGTATACTTGCCGCTTCATTTGCTCACTCTTGCGCGTAAAAGCGAATCCACCACTTATTCTTCACATCGGGCAGGCTGCCGGGCAGTAGTCCATCCCGATAGTTAGCCTCACGCCATGCCCTTTTATCGTCTGCTTGTACTCACCCTGCTTTGCACCTTCGCCAGCACGGCCCGGGCTGCCAAAGTTGATACTCTGACTATTGCCAGTGCCGCCATGCAGCGCAGCTACCGCGCGGCGGTGGTGGTGCCGGCCTCTTATGCCAGGAACAAGAAAGCTGCCTATCCGGTGCTTTACCTGCTGCACGGCGCCTTTGGTCACTTTTCCGACTGGCTGGCCAAAACGCCCGACCCGCAGCTGCTGCACCGCCTGGCCGACCAGCACAACCTCATTTTTGTGCTGCCCGAGGGCGAAACCTTCAGCTTCTACCTCAACAGCCCGGTAAACCCCGGCAGTCAGTTCGAAACCTACCTGACCCGGGAGATTATCCCGCGCATCGACCAGACCTACCGCACCGTGCGCGACCCCAAAGGGCGGCTTATTGCCGGCTTGTCGATGGGCGGGCACGGCGCCCTGTACCTGGCCGCCCGCCACCCCGACCTGTACGGAGCCGCCGGCAGCATGAGCGGCGCCCTCGACCTTTCGTCCCTCAACCGCAAGCTTTCCCCTACGGAAGCGGCCGAACGCCGCAAGTTGTTTGAGCCCGTCTTGGGGCCCGAAGGTGCCAGCCCGGACCCGTATGCCGCCAACTCGGTGGTGAACCTGCTCGGACAGCTGCACCGCAACGCCCAGCCCCTGATAATCGACTGCGGCGTCGACGACTACCTGCTGGAGATAAACCGCGAAGTACACCGCCGCCTGCTCTACAACCACACGCCCCACGACTACACCGAGCGGCCCGGCGGCCACACCTGGGAGTACTGGCAAACGGCCCTGCCCTACCAGCTGCTGTTTTTTCAAAAGACATTGACTGCTAACAAGGTAGCCGTACCTTAAACACACATAACGATTTCATGCCGCTCCGATTGGTCATCGGATATGCCTATGCCTTTCTCCATTCACCAGCTTGGCCCCGCCGACCTGCAGTATGCGCAGGAGCTTATTGCCTTGTTTCAGACGGCCTTTGAGGAGGACGCTGCGCCGCTGCCACCGGCAAACTACCTTCATACCCTACTGGCCCGGCCTGACTTTCACGCCTTTGTAGCCCTCAACCAGAACCAAGTGCTTGGCGGCGTGACGGCGTATGAGCTGCCCATGTTTCAGCGACCGGTGAGTGAGATGTTTCTCTACGACATCGCAGTAGCTGAGCCGCAGCGAGCACGCGGTGTAGCGGCCGCCCTCATCGAGGCGCTGAAAGCATTATGCAGACAGCGCGGTATTGAGAGCTTATTTGTGGGAACGGAGACGGATAATGTCCCCGCCCTTCGCCTTTATAAAGCTACTGGCGGCGTGGCCGACGAGCACATTGCCTGGTTCAACTATTCTGTCTGACGAGTGGCAAGGTATTACCTGCCCTCAGTGTTTCAACCTCGGGAGCAGGCTCTCAACGTTGCCTGCTAATAATTACTATTCCACGTCAGATGCGCCTCAACTGAGTAGTTGCTTGCTGCATGGCCTGCTTCGCATGACGTTTTGCTACCAGCTACACAGCCTGGGGTTGCTCTGCCCTTTTGCTTTCTCGAACAAGCTGGTTGCCTGGTAGCCCAATGGCCGATATCCGCGCTGCCAGCTGAACATTCCCGTCTGTAGCTGGTCCTAAGCGCATGCACCACTTTACCGCCGCCGACATTCGTGCTTTCGAGCGCATCTTCCGTCTCAACCTCGTCAATGCCCTGCCGGGGTTCAAGCCGGCCAACCTTATCGGCACCGCGGCACCCGATGGCCGCAGCAACCTCGCCATCTTCAGCTCGGCCCTGCACCTGGGCTCCGACCCGCCCCTGCTGGGCATTGTGACACGGCCCACCACCGTGCCCCGCCATACCTACTCCAACCTGCAGGCCAGTGGCTGCTACACGCTCAACCATGTGCCGCACGAGCTGGCAGCCCAGGCCCACTATACCTCGGCCAACTTCCCGGCCGAAGTTTCGGAGTTCGAGGCCTGCGGCTTCACGGCCAGCTACCGCGACGGCTTTCCGGCGCCCTACGTGGCCGAAAGCCCAATAAGCATTGGCCTGCGCCTGCGCGAGCAGCTGCCCATATCCAACGGCACGGTGCTGCTGGTGGGGGCCGTAGAACACGTCTACCTTCCCGAAACCAGCCTGCGCGCCGACGGCACCCTGGATTTGGCGGCGCTGGGTACGGCGTGCATCTCCGGGCTCGATGGCTACCATCAAGTGCTGCCACCGCAACGCTTTGGCTATGCCCGGCCAGGCGAGAAGCCCAAACCTGTTTAGGACGGTTTGGAATGCTTGCGCGGTGCAGCGCACATTCCAGGTTTTTACCTACAACCTTCCCGGTAAGGTGTCGTTCAACGCTGGCAGCCTTCATAAAGGAGCTGCCCGCACCCAACCTTACCCAGCCATGTCGGAAGCCCGTTCCATCGAAACCGTACTCAACACCCAGCAAAAGAAGCTGGCCTTCTTCCAAAACCTGATTCTGATTGCCGCTGCCGATGGCCAGCTCAGCAACGACGAAGGTGATTTCCTGCTTGAGATTGGCAACAAGCTGGGCCTGAAATCGGAGGAAGTACAGCCTATTGCCGACAACCTCGGCGTGCTCAGCTTTATCGTGCCGGCCGATGGGCTGCAACGTACCATGGAGCTGCAAACCCTGGTGCAGATGATGCTGCAGGATGGCCACATCGACGCCCGTGAGTACGGCCTGTGCATGGAGTACGCCAACCGCATCGGCTTCAGCAAGTCCATCCTCGACGACATGGTGTCGCAGCTGGCCGGCCGCCGGCCCAATCCTTATCCGAATCCGCCTACGGTGAGCTAAGACTGGCAGCTGTCTGTTGTCAGGCCTTTCGTATCCAAACGACTACTTTAGAGCGGTTTCGCCGTCAGTGTACGCCGCCCAGCAGCACGGACTTGTATTCCGCGCGTTCCCCAATTTGGGCACACCCGCGGACTACAAGTCCGTGCTACGTACAACCACCCCGAAACGGCTCTGGAGCTGCGTCGTAGCCTGCACCTGGTTGGCATATGATATTATTGCGGACATGTTCACCCGCCAAACCCTGCGCCGCCTCGCTACCAACAAGATTTTTGCCCGGGGCGAAGAGCTTTGGGCGGCTGGCACCGTAAAAAAGCTGGAACGTACCGCCCCTACCCGCTTCGCGGCCCGCGTACGCGGCACCTACAGCTACCAGACCCTGGCTTGGCTAGCCTCCGGCGAAGTCGAGTTCAGCTGCGACTGCCCCTACGAGTTTGAGGGCATCTGCAAGCACGCAGTAGCCCTGGGACTGGCCATTCTCGACACCTACGCCGACTCGCTGGGAAACCTAACCACCACAATGCCGCCGGAGGCCGGCAGCTTAACTCCAGCCCTCGCTGCCGCCTGGGCCGTCTGCTCCGACGCCGACAAGCTCCGCTTCCTGGAACAGGCCCTGGCCAAGAGCGACGACCTGGCCCGGCAGTTTCTGGCGTATGGGGCCGCCCCAGCCACCCAGTCGGTTCGCAGCGAAAGTGAAGATGGGCTCGACACGCTGGCCGAGCGCCTGACCGATACGCTTAGTGCCCTCGATTTTGGCGAAGAGCTCTGGGAGCGGCACGATGCCTACAATACCTACGACGAAGGCGATGTCCTGCTCACCAGTGCCTTGGCCGACGTCGACGATGCCCTGGCGCCTTTCATAGCCGAGCTGCTGGTACTGGCGCGCGGCGGACAGCTCACCCGGGCCTTGCGCTACTGGGCCACGGCCTGCGCCGCTGTCTACCAGGTAGAAGAGCCGGCCAGCGACGAGTACAGCTTATTCGACGACTATGGAGAAGACCTGCTGCGCCAGTGGCACGAGCAGCTGCAGGGCGCCGGCTGGCCCAACGTGCTGCTCGCCGCGGTGCTCCCGCCCGCCGAGCTCAAAGCAGCCCTGAAGTGGCTGGGCGACTACCTCACTAAGCCACCCGCCCAGTGGCCCGAATTCGAAGCCAGCTGGCTGCCCCTGCTGCTGGCCCTGGCTGCCGACACGGCCGCCGCGCCCCTGCTCACCAAGGCCCTGTCCAAAGCCCCGCTAAGTCCGGAAACCCGCGCCCGCCTTACGCTGCAAACCGCTCGCACTATCCCCGACGACGCGGCCTGGACCGAAGCCGCTGAAACCCTGCTGCCCACCGATGCCGGCGTGGCCCAGCAGCTGCTGTACTTCTACCTCAGCCAGGCCGACCGCCCTGCCCTGCTCCGCGCGGCCAGCTCTGCCTTCACCACCTGGCCCGACCGGTTCGGCGACTTCATCCTCAACACCTTCACCCCCGCCCAAGCGCCCGACCTGTACCGCGCCGCCCTGCGCCACCGCGCCCTGGCCAACCACAGCCTGCCTGACTTCGAGCAGCTGCGCCCCCTGCTCAAGCCCGATGCCATAACCGGCTTCGTGCAGCACGCCGCCAGCCGGGCCGCCACCACCCACCACGGCGTGGCCTTTGCCGCGGCCCTGCTGGCCCGCGAAGGCCTTACCAACGCCCTGCGCGACTTCGTGCTAGGCCTGGAATGGACCCGCATCCACCCGCCCCAGCACGCCGAGCTGGCCCTGCAGCACCTGGCCGAAACCGACCCAACGTCCCTGATGCTGGCGCTTGAAACCCGCCTGCCGGCCTACCTCAACGGCCGCGCCAATGCCAAGCGCGGGCATGTCCTTTACGAGCAGCTGGCCCGCTGGCTGGCCGTGGTTCGCCATGCCGCGCCCCGCCTAACCGAGCCCGCTCTCCGCCTGGCCCAGCAGCTGCGCGAAGACTACCCCACCCTCTACGGCCTGCGCGACGCCCTGCGGCAAGTGGACTTACTGCCCACGGATACCGCAGTGCCTAAAAAGCAGGCTGGGCGGCGCGGGCGCTAGGCCAGGCTGCGGCCCTTGTTTTCGCCAGGTAAAAGCTAAGCGTAGGACGGTTAGTTAAAATCCGGGTGGCTACGGTGAGGGCGCCGGCCAATCTTACGCTTCGTCTGAGGCTTCGCACCTGTGGCTATCCACTCCGCACATTCATCGGCGAGACGCATAGGACTTGCCCACATAATTTTTCGCAATAGTGAAACGGTCAACGAGGCCTGATAGAAATGAAAATAAGCGGCTTCGTCTTTTGATACTACACGTAAGCCAGTAGCCAAGGCTGCCTCTAGCAGGTGGCAATCCTTCAGCATTATAGTACGTTCAGCAGGAGGTAGAGGCAGGTTATCCAACGCTCCGGCTATTCCCGTTGCTGATTCATCCAAGTCACGTAAGTATCCTCTTGACTTCATACCCTGCAGCCAGCTTAGGGAAAACCGGGAGGCATGCTTGTCCCATTCTGCTTTCATGCTTGGAGTGCGAACCAACTCGTGTCCAGCCTGACGCACTGCTTCCAATACCTCTCGGCAACGAATAGCTAAATCATTTTCACGCCCAGAAGCTGCGTGCATGATGTCAGCATCAATAATCAGTTGTTGCTGCCGGGTTTTTACCGCTGGGCTCATACAGCTGTTGAGTCTGATGTACGCTTGGGCTGTCGTCTAGTTGCCGCATCCAAGTATTCCCTTTGCGCCTTCATCTCCACGTCGCCGAAATCCTCCGGCCACTCCCCATAGGACCCATCCTCGTCGGGCTGCTTATACTCCACTTGCGTAGCACCCTTCGCATCCCGCGCAAACCAGTGCAGGCCCACGTCGGTGTTCTTAATCTTATTCTCCGCAATCAGCGTCTGCACCGTCAGCAGCAGCAGGCTGCTGTGCGTTTCCACAATCACCCGCACGCCCCGGTTGGCCGCCTCCGCCAGCAGTTCCGCCATCACTACCTGCGCCCGCGGGTGCAAGTGAAGCTCCGGCTGCTCCACGTACACAATCTGGCCTTCCTGCGCTGCGATGAGAGCCACCAGTATCGGCAGCACCTGCGACACACCGATGCCTACATCGGCGATGTTTACCATGTCGGATTTCTTCTCAAACGTTTTAGGCTTTTCACGAAGACCCGCGGGTAATCGGCTTACTTTTAATTCAATTTCATTAGCATTTTTCTCCTTAGCTACAATGACATCGGTTAAATCAAGGCGGCGTAAGTTTTTATTCAAAGTTGCTAACAAAGACGTTTCTTTTTGTATACGCCATTGATTGATAGTTCCTGCAGCATACAAATCGAATGTGCCTTTTATTTGGCCTTGAAAAAAGGTAGCAGGATAACTTCTACTTGGTGCACCACGCAAACCGGGAATGTGCATTATCTGTGATAAGCAGGCTCTCAATGGCTGCGAATCAGAGAGCACCCCAACTACCTGTCCCTCTTTGTTATTGATTAGAACACTAAGAAAACCATTAGCACCTTCTACTACTGTGCCTTCTAAGCTACTAAATACTTTTTCTCTGTGTGGCGCGGCCTTTATTAAATCCCTGTAAACGTCACCCCAGACCGAATCAGGTTTTAATAGTGCCTTGTCTTCAAGATTGGCTCCAGATGAAGTTTCCTGTTGTATTAGCTTGAAATTACCTTTATCAACTTGATAAGCTAGTTCAAAAGCAACTGGCTGACTATCATAAGGCAGAATATTAATGCCAATTGTTTTTACAAACACAGGTGAATTCTGGCTGGTTATCTTACTCACCAACTCCCCCGCCGTTTCCGCCTGTACGTGCGCCCCACTCAGCACCAGCGCCCCGGCCGGCTGATAAGGCGCCTCCATCGTCTGCTTTATCAGCAGCAGCGGCTGCATGATGCTCGATTTTCCCGAGCTGTTCGTCCCCGCCAGTAGCGTCAGCGGCCGCACGTGTAGCGTGGCATCTACTAACGACTTGTATCCCTTCACCTGAATCTGCTCGATGAGCATGTAGGGCGGGCGGTTTGGAGCAGATGCGGGCGCAGAAGTTGTAACGGTCTTTTTAGCCATGCGGCAAAGTACGGGGGCAGCAGTTTAATAAGGTACTCGCTAAATGGTATCAGGTACCAGAGCTGCCAGCTTCTTCGCAGTCAACTCACGGGATTCGACGAAATCCGTTTTCAGGCCCGGTATGAGCACCAGAACTTCCTTTGTCAGATGCTGACACAGGGCTTCGGCTGAGCTTAAACTTACGAAAGGCGAAATGTGCACCTCACTCAGCAAGTGGTGGTAAAAGTCCTGGTTAGCCCGCGCATCCAGCATTACCAACGCGCCACGGTCGCCGGCGCGGCGCACCAGGCGGCCGAATCCCTGCCGGAGCTTGAGGCGCGTATTCGGGTAATAAAACTGGTCCCAGAACGTCGCCTTCGGCTCGTGCAGCTTGCGGTGGCACACCAAAGGGTCGCCAAACGAAGGCATGGGCAGCCGCCACACCACCACCTGGGCCAGGGTGGGGCCGGCAAAATCCACGCCCGTCCACATACGCTCCACGCCCAGCAGCACCGACTGCTCGACGCGCCGGAAACGGCGGATTTGCCACTGGCTGGTGCCTTGCTGCACCAGCAGCTCGATGTCGTGCCGGGCCAGGTGGGGCCGCAGCCGCTCCGCCGCGTAGTCCATTTCCTCGCGGCTGGTGAACAGCACCAGCGTGCGCCCCCCAAAAGCCACCAGCAAAGGCAGCAGGGTTTTCAGCTGGGCCTGCCGCCATTGCTCTTTGCCGCGGCTGGTGGCCCCGCTGTCGAAAGCCGGCAGGTAGTGCGGCAATAGTCCGGCTACATACTCTGCCTTGGCGTCGAAATAATCAAACGCCGGCGCCAGGCACAGTTCTGCCTTAAAGTCCTTACTCAGGTTAAGCTGCTGCTGAAAATAGCGCGTGGATTTCTCCACGTAAATAGTGGCCGACGTAAAAAGCGTGACGCTGAACTGGTCGAAAAACGGCCGGGGCGCTACCCCGCCCTGATTGGGCGAGGTCATCAGCGGGCCTTCCAGGTAGGGCTGTAGGTTGTAGGGCGCCCGCCCCAGCCGCCACCCCAGAAAGCTGGCATCCTCCCCTTCCAAACGCTCCACCACGGGCACGTGCGCGGCCTTCCGACCCTCGGCCAGTAGGTGCGCCAGGGTTTGGGCCGCCTCCTCCACCATGCCGGCTATTTGGTTCAGCTGCCGGCGCAGGCGCAGGTCGGGCTGCTGGGCTTCAGCGGCCTCTTCGTCTTTCTCAATTTGCTGAAGCTGTAATGCCACCGGCACCGCGTCGCGCAGGCAGGCCAGGTGCTGCGCCGTAGCCGTTAAGGGCCCTTGCAGCGGCAGCAGGGCATCGCGCAGCTCCCAGTAGTAGCTACGAAAATGGGCCGGGCCCGTGGGCATTTCAAGCCGCACGCTATCCAGCCAGTGCGTTTCACGGCCCAGCGGAAAAGGTAACCGGGCCGCTTGCCCCTGACTACCCTGAAACTGCTGCCCAATAACCGGGAGCAGCTCTAGGCAATGCTGAATGGGTGCCCGCTGCTGCCGAATGGCCTGCAAAGCCCGCCAGGCCGCCCGGCGCGGCATTTGCGCCGCCTTGTGTTTTTCATAGGCCTCAAACGCGGCGTTTGCCGTGGCCTGGGCATCGACTGCAGCCGGGGTGTCGGCCATTATGTCGGCTACCTGCTGGTGCAAGGCATATCCACTCAGCAGCTCGTTTAAACGGGCTTCATCCCACTCTTCCAGCGCGGCTACGTCGTTTTCATCTTGTGGGGAGCCCAGCCTATCGAAGCCAGCTTCAACCCAAAGCTTTTTAAAGGCCCGGTCCAGCCGCTCCCTGGCCCGGCCTAGCAAGCCCAGGTCATCCAGCTGGTCGGTTGCATCGGCTTCATCTTCTTTTTGATACCGCCTTTTGGGGTAGCTCAGCGGCTTGCCTATCAGCTTATAAAAGGCTTCGCTCACCAGCTCGCGGGCATTCACCTCCGTAGCCATGGCGCTGCGGTAGTTGTCCGGAAACCGGTCGGCCTCGTCGATGATACAAATCCGCCCCTGACGTTCCAGCAGTCGCCGGGGCAGCACGGCCAGCTTGTGATGGTTGACCACCAGCAGGTGCGCCTGCTCGGCACACAGGCGGTGGGCCTCGTACACGCACACCGCAAAAACGTCGCGGGGGCCATTGTCGGCGTGGCGGCAGGCGCGGTCGGCCGCTACCCGGCTGCGCCATATGCTCAGCACCGAGCGCCACTGCTGGGGCAGGGTCAGGGCCGCTTCCACTGCCTGGGCGGTGTTTTCGATGTCGCCCTTGGTGTCGCGCAGCCGCAGGGCCAGGTACAGCCAGCTCAGCCCGTGCTGCCAGGAGGCCTCCGGGGCAAAGCACTCCTGAAACGCATCGGCCAGCGCATCGGCGCACAGGTAGCAGTTTTTGCCTTTTAGCATGGCTACCCGCACCGATTTATACCGCTCGTTAAGTTTGCCCTTAGGCCGTAGCAGCGTCGGCAATTCGCCATCCAGCATTTGCTCCTGGAGGTTTTTGGTGGAAGTGGCCACTACCACCAGCCCGTTGGAATGGCAACGCAGGTATTCCAGGGCCGGCACGAGGTAGCCAAAGGTTTTGCCGGTGCCGGTTCCTGCTTCCAGGGCATAAATACCGTTCTCGTTGATGGCCTGGGTTACAAAGCGGGCGTAGGCCTGCTGGGCTGGCCGGGGCTGCCAGGCAGCGGTTTTATCCCCGCTTTTGCGAGCCGAATCAGCCACGGCAACGGCCAGCTCGGCAAAGGCGCGGGTGACTTCGCCCTCATCCACCCGCCCGGCAGACGGCGGCTCGGCCGCCGGGCCACCGGCGCCGGGCAAGCCTTCCTGTTCTTTGCGCCACCGCTGCAGCCACCAGGCCAGCACCTGCTTAAACTCTCTGGCCCCGGGGGCTTCGGGACCGGGCAGGGCAGCCGGGTGCGTCAGGGGCGGTAATGGTTTATCCACCAGCAGGGAACTGGGGGCTGGGTCGCAGCAAGTCGGCTGTTGCGCCAGCAAAGCCAACAGCCGAAACGGCCGCAGCCGCAGCCGGGCGCCGGGCTGCCCTACGCATTTCTGAAGCAGCTCATGCACCGGCAGCCATTCCTGTGCCTTCCCATCTACCACCCGCCACGGCTCCGGCCGCAACACCGCGGCCAGCACCTGCCGCAAAGCCCGGCGCATGGTATGCAGCAAAAAGGGCAGCTGCGGCTTTCTGGCATCGTAGCCGCACTCGGCCTGCAGCGCCAAATCCGGCAACAGGACGGCCTCTTTTAAATCGTCGGCATCATCCAGCGTTTTGCCTGGCAGGAAAAAGGCCAGCAGCACGTCAAGGGCCACGCACACCGGCGTGCGGTCCATGCCGGCCAGCACCACGCCTTCCAGCCACTCCCGCTCCGGGGAGGGCTGCCCGGCCCGGTCCAGCACCAGCAGCGCGTCAAACGCTCCAAATGCCTGCTGGATTTCACCGGCCTGCTCCGCCCAGGTTGGAGCCGCTTTCGCCACGGTATTATCAAAGCCAATTGCCTCCCCAAACTGACCGGAAAACTTCCGCTCCGGGTTAATAATCCAGTCCTGCACCTGCCCACCTGCCGTTACCGGCAGCAGCCCTACGTGCACCAGCCCATGCGCTTGCTCCGACTGATAAGGCCCGGTAGATACCACATGGGCAATGGCTACCCGCACTACGGGAGCATTAGCAGGCATTTCCATAAAATCAGTGGCTTGCAGAAAAGTAGGAAGTTCAAATAAACGCACTTCGAGCAAAACTTCGCCTTTCCCGGCGGGGCATTTTCTATACTCCACTATCTTACAATATCCTTAGCCTCCCATCGTTCACCCCCGCAAATCAATCAACCACCATTAACCCCTTTTTCAGTTATGGCCAAAGCCACCAACGCCCTCACGCAAGGCATCTCCGGCAAAGTGTCCGGCCTTGTGTTCCGCCAGCACGCCAACGGCTCCGTGTCCGTCGGCGACGCGCCCCGCCCCACCACCAAGGCGCCCAATGCCGCTCCCGCGCCCGCCGCGAGAAGTTTCAGCAGGCCGCTTTCTACGGCCGCACCATCATCCAAGACCCCGCCCAGCGTGCTGCCTACGAAACCGGCATCAACCACGACACCACCAGCGCCTACACCGTGGCCGTGCGCGACACCCTCAACGCGCCCAACATCCACGACGTGGACTTCAGCGCCTACCGCGGCCGCATCGGCGACGTCCTCACCATTCGCGCCACCGACGACTTCGCCATTGCCCGCGTCCACGTCCGCATCCAGAACACCGACGGCACCCTCGTGGAAGAAGGCAACGCCACCGCACAGCCCGACGGCTTCACCTACCGCTACACGGCCACCGCGGCCAATGCCAGCTTGGCCGGCGACAAAATCACCGTTACCGCCTTCGACAACCCCGGCAACACCACCGCGGTGGATACAACCCTGTAAGCTGCTCCTCCCCCGTTAACATCCAATTTTCCAATTTCGCCCTTCTCCGGGCAAAGTCCGAGAGAAGTCTATGAGAAGTCCGCGCCTTTCCACCTTTCCCAACCGGCTCCATTCTCAGTAAAATTCAACTCTTCTACCTCACAAGGCATCTGATGCCAGCGCTACTGAAACCCCGCAGCCCCACACTGCTGGTTTTTTTATTGCCCACCCACGCCACTTGGCTCCCCCCTCCTTTTCGGAGACTCTGCGCATAAAGCAGATGCGGCCGGGGGGTGAGGCGCACGCGAGAACAGCCTTCCGTATTTTCGCCCCACTATGCGCCTCTTTCTCCTCCCCGCCCTGGCTTTGCTGGCCTGCTCCCAGCAGCAGCCAGCTGAAAATCCCGCCTCCACCGCCCATGCGGCCGAAACAGCCCCCGTTGCAGCCGTCGTCTACGACCAGCAGGCGCCCGCTGCCGCGGCATTCCCCGAAACCTTCGAGGCCGGCAGCAAGGGCGCTTACTCTACCGCCGATGAGCCCCTGCTTACCGGCTCCTGGCACTTCGAGGATGCTCTTATCGGCTCGTCGGACCAGGACCACAAGGCCGGGCAGCGGGCCGCCCGCCTGCGCAACCAGGGCCGCCTCACCATGAACTTCGACGCCGCCCCCGGTGTCCGCCAGATTCGCATCAAATCGGCCGCTTATGGCGCCGACCCGGCCAGCACCTGGGAGCTGTGGCTGAGCCGCGACGGTGGCCGAAGCTTCCAGCGCGTGGGCCAGCCCGTGACGGCCAAGGGTACCCGCCTGGTAGAAACCACCTTCCCCGGCCTGCCCACCACGCCCCTGCGCCTGCAAATCCGCAAAACCGGTGGCAGCGGCCGCCTCAACATCGACGACATTGCGTTGGAAACCAGCAGCGGCCCCACAAGCAGCCTGCCAACAGCAGCCCCTCCTGCCAAACAACCAATAGCCAACAACCCGGCATCCGGCACCAATAACCAGGCGGCAAGCACCAGAGAAGACCACCTGCTGCTGGGCAACCCCAGCGGGGCCACTTCCGACCCCGCCAACGCCAGCAACTACCTGCTGCGCCACCCCCAGTTTGCCATTGGCTACAACGCCCGCCGGGGCATTCCCACCTGGGTGTGCTGGCACCTGAGCCGCGCCTGGCTGGGCCAGGCCCCGCGCCAGGACGACTTCCGCCCCGACCCGGCCCTGCCCCGGCAGTTCTACGCCGTTACGCCCCGCTCCTACAGCGGCTCGGGCTTCGACAAGGGCCACAACTGCCCCAGCGGCGACCGCACCACCGACCTCGACGACAACTCGGCCACCTTCCTGATGACCAACATGGTGCCCCAGGCGCCCCAGAACAACCAGCAGACCTGGAACCACCTCGAAGCCTACACCCGCAGCCAGGTAGACAAGGGCCTGGAAGCCTACGTGCTCATGGGCAGCTACGGCCGCGGCGGCACCGGCAGCAAGGGCCTGATGCAAACCCTCGACGAAGGCCGCGTGACCGTGCCCGCCCGCATCTGGAAAGTTATTGTGCTGCTGCCCGAAGGCCAGAACGACCTGCAGCGCATTGCCGCCGGCCAGGGCGTGCGCGTGCTGGCCGTAGACACGCCCAACGACAACGCCCTCAACCCCGACTGGCAGCAATACCTCACCTCCGTGGATAAGATTGAAGCCGCCACCGGCCTCGACCTGCTCAGCGCGCTGCCGCAGCCGGTGCAGGAACGGCTGCAGAAGGTGGTGGATAGCGGCCGATAAGTTGGCCTTTATTTGTTAAAGCATTTCCCAGGCAAGTGTATAAAGTTAAAAAAACAGAGAGTTAAGAACCAATAATCCTGCACTTTAACTTTCAGTTCGCAAGCGGAAACATGCGTCAACTCGCTTACCTCATTGCGGCGGTGTGGCTGGCAAACGGCCTTTTCTGCAAGGTGCTGATGCTGGTGCCCCGCCACGCGGCCATTGTAGCCCGCATCCTTGGGCCTGCACATGCCGGCTGGCTTACCCGCCTTATCGGCCTGGGCGAAATCGGCATGGCCGTCTGGATACTAAGCGGCATCAGGCCCCGCTGGTGCGCCCTTGCGCAGATTGGCCTGGTACTGACCATGAACACCCTTGAAGCCTGGCTGGCGCCTGACCTGCTGCTTTGGGGCCGCGCCAATGCTGCATTTGCCGTGCTGTTCTGCCTGCTCATTTATTACCATACCTTTAGCGGCGCCCGCCCTGCTACGCGCTAACTGCCTATGCTGTCCTGGCTGCGCTCTCACCCATTTGCCGTCGAAGCATTCTTCGAGCAGTCGCTGGTGCTCACCTTCGCCGCGCCACAGGCCGAGGTGCAGGCACTACTGCCCGCCCCACTCGTGGCCGACACCTTTGATGCGGGCTGGGGCTTCCTGGCCGCCGCCCTGGTGCAGACGCGGGCGCTCCGGCCCCGGGGCTTTCCCGCCTGGCTGGGGCACGACTTCTTCCTAATTGGCTACCGCGTCTTCGTGCGATACCCCTCCCCAACCGGCAAGCGCCTGCGCGGCCTCTACATCCTGGGCTCCGAAACCGACAAGCCCGGCCTGAGCATCCTGGGCAACCTCTTCACCCACTACCGCTCCCGCACCACCGACGTTGAACAGCACGAAGCCGCCGGCCGCCTCACGGTGCAGTCGCGCCAGTCCGACTTGCGCCTGACGCTGGCCCCGCCGGCTCCAACGGTGGCCCTGCCCAGTCTCTCGCCCTTTGCAAGCTGGGCCCAAGCCCGCCGCTTTGCCGGCCCCCTGCCCTTTACCTTCTCCCTCTCGCCCGGCTCGTCCCGCATCCTCATCGTCGAAGGCCTGCGCGAGCACTGGGAGCCAAGGCCGGTGGCTGTCGAAAGCTGCCACGTCGGGTTCTTCGAACAGCTGAAACTCAGCCGCCTGGTGCTGGCCAATGCCTTTGCCGTGGAAAACGTCCCCTATTACTGGAAGAAAGGCCGCTCCGAGCAATGGCACCCGTAAGAAAACCGCTGCAGGGCCTCCGGAACGTGGTGCGGTTCAACTGGCATTTCTACCTGCTTGCGCTTGGCCTCGGCCTGGGGCTTCTCGCGACTTTCGCGCTCTTTCCTGCCAGCCGGCCGTTCGCGGCCCTGGCCCTGGCGCTGCTGCTGGCCCCGCTGCTCACTTCCCTCGCCGTTACGGCCTACGCTTACGACTTCTCCGGCCTCTACCAGCTCGCCTGGCTGCCAGCACCGGCCCCGCCCAATCCTGCCCTGCTTACCCTCAGCGCAGGCTTCGATGAAATCAGTGCCACGCTTCAGCACAAATACGCACCCCGCCACTTCCTGGCTCTCGACTTCTACGACCCGGCCCGGCACACCGAAGTGTCTATCCGGCGCGCCCGGCAGGCCTACCCGCCATACCCCGGCACCCAGGCTGTAAGTACCGGCGCCGCCCTGCCCCTGCCCAACGACAGCATGGACCTGACCGTGGCCTTTCTCGCTGCCCACGAAATTCGCGATGCCGACGAGCGCGCCGCTTTTTTTCGCGAAATCCGGCGCGTCACCCGGCCCGGGGGCCTGGTTGTCGTGACCGAGCACCTACGCGACCCGGCCAACTTTCTGGCTTATACCATTGGTTTTTTTCACTTCCATTCGCGCCAAACCTGGCTTCGCACCTTCCGGGACGCCGGGCTGCGGGTAAGTCAGGAAATAAAAATCACCCCTTTCATCACTACTTTTCTGCTGAGCAAAAATGGAAGCGCAGCTTAAGCTCATTGGCTTCCTGCTGGTTGTGCTGGCGCTGTTGCACGTAGCCTTCGCCCGCTACTTCAACTGGCGCCGGGAGTTTGCCACCGTCAGCCTGATAAACCGGCAGATGATGTATGTGCACACGTTCTTCGTCGCCTTCACAGTGCTCCTCATCGGCCTGCTCTGCCTCACCTCGGCCCCCGAGCTTACCAGCACGGCCCTGGGGCGGCGGCTGGCACTGGGCTGCGGCGTCTTCTGGTTGGCCCGTCTGCTGATACAGTTCTTCGGCTACTCACCCCGGCTCTGGCGCGGCAAGCGGTTCGAAACGACTATCCACGTTCTATTCTCGCTTCTCTGGACTTATCTGAGTGCCGTCTTTCTGCTGGTCGGGCTGGGGCTATACACCTAGCTCAGCAGGTTGCGTCGCTGCACCGCCCCCTTTTTCCAGATAATAACCACCACCGAGAGCCCGATTACGAGCAGCACTTCCAGCAGCCAGCGCAACGCTGCCTGCCCGGCAATGTCCCACTCGCCTTCCACCAGGGCCATGCCCGTCAGGGTGGCCGTGGGCACCAGGGCCAGCGCTATCATTACACCCGCCGTGAGCACTGATTTGTGGGTGGCAATAACTAAGGCGCCGGCAAAGCTGGCCGTAGCCGAAGCCAAGAGGCTGGCCGGCGTAATGGTGGTCCAGTAAGCCAGCAGCGTGCCCTCTTTCAGATAAGAGGCGCTGCCGTCCAGGGTATCCTGGCCAATGGCTCGCAGCACCAGAGCCGCAAGCGCTGCCGCCACTAGCATAGCGGCATAGCCTTTCCCGGTATCAATTACCCCACGCTTCCAGGTGGCGTGTTTTCCGATAATGCCCAGCGGCACCCGCACAATGGGTTCGAAGCCCGGCGCTATCACCATGGCTCCTACCACAAGGTGAACGGCGTTGGTGCTGATGCCCACGGCTGCGATAATGCCGGCCAGCACCATGGTCAGCAGCCCGTTGGTGTTCATGTTGCTGTCGCGGCTTATCATCGACTCCATTTCCTCCCAGGTAGCCTCTCTGACGTCGGTTGAGATTTCCTGAGAATGAGAAGAAGAAATCACGCTTAGCGGCTGACTGGTGGAGAGAGACACCTCTGGATGCAGCTGCTGCTGGCGCGCTATCAAGCGCATTAACGTCGGCAGGGCAAGGTCGGTGATTTCCAGCGACACCACGTCGCCAACGGGCTTCAGCGAAGCCCCTCTTTGCAGCCGCAATGAGATGATACCGCTGATTCTTTGAATTTCTTCCAGTACTGTGGCCGTATAGGCTGCCGGCAATGTCAATTCTACTGTTCTGGGCATAGTGCTGCTAACGGGTGGTTACAGTTTAGACGCAGTCTTCGGCGCTGGGTTGTGCCTCGCCCCTGCCTTCAGGGCTAGAGCCGCGCCCCGCTTTATAGCCCAAATCAGGTACAGCCGGAGCCCGAAGGCTCGTCGGCAGCCGCAGCAGCCCGCTGCGCCGCAAGCTTATATGGCGGTAGCCGGGAACCCGACCGCCGGCCTTGCTGCGGCTCTTCCCCACCCGCTGTAAAGTCTGAAAAAAAACAAGAGCGCAAAAAAAGCGGGCAGCATGCCCATGCCTACCTACTCCAGCCGGTCGCGCACGTAGAAGGGCTGTGCGTGGCTGAAGCACAGGTCCTCTTTGGCAGTTCCATCTACCGCTGTACAAAGTCCAGCGGCTCGTTGCCGGCAGCTGTCGATAAGGAATTCCTGGGCTCCGTCAAGAATCCCGGGCTTGGGCATTGTCCGCAAAAACAAGTATTCTCCCAGCAGACGGCGGTAAAACTCGGGCCGACAGGCCGGGGTGGCCAGCACCAGCAAAATGCGCAGGCCGGCGGCGGAGTTAAAAGCCGGCATATCTGGCAGACGGCGCAATGCTAAGGCAGGTGTCTTGGGCTGTCCCGCCCTGAAGAGACCAGTAGCTCCTTAAATCAGGTTTCCGTCAGCACCGTCTTGAAGCCGGCCAGCCGGCCTTCCAGGCTGCGGCCCAGGGCGTAGGCCTGCACCTGCGGCTCCCCGCCGATGCGGTACACTTTGGCGTCGTCCAGCTCCTGCTTCATGAACATCTGCAGGGCCTTGAAGCGGTTGGCCAGGGCCACGTCGCCCAGCACGCCGTCGTCGGCGGTGTGGTTACGCAGGAACTGGGTTAGCTCTACCGTTTCGACCTTGCTGCCCGCGGGAGCACCGACCAGCTTGAGCAGCTTGTCGTCATTAAGCTCTCCTTGGGCTTCATAGCTCACCGCTTCGAGCGGGGCTTCCGACTCACTCACGAAGTACAGGTCTTTGGTCAGGGTCTGCAGCTCTTGCAATGTGGCGTCGGCCTTCTCCTCAGCGCCTTTGCCGTCGCTACCCTTGCCATCTTCCAGGCCACTGCCTCCTTCCACTTTGGCACTGATTGCAGTGGCCAGCTCTTTCATTCGCTCCTCAGCCACTTTAATCTTGGGGTTGGCGAAGTTCATGTCAGACACCCGCTCCATGGGAATGAGATGGATGTGGGCGTGCGGCACTTCCAACCCAATCACGGCCACGCCGATGCGGCGGCAGGGCACAGCGGCCTGCACGCCCTTGGCCACGCGCTGGGCAAAGCGGTGCAGGGCCGCCAGCTCCTCGGCCGGCAGGTCGAAGATGTAGTCGACTTCCTTTTTGGGGATTACCAGCGTATGGCCTTCCACCAGCGGCGTGATGTCGAGAAAGGCGAGGTGGTCGGCGTCTTCGGCTACCTTGTAGGACGGCAGCTCGCCGGAAACGATGCGGGAAAAGATGGAAGGCATGGTTTGGTTGTCAGTTGTTCGTTGTCAGTTGTCAGTCCGTTCCAGCATTGGCGGAATGGCAGTGCAAATAAGCAATGAGTACGGACCGCAACTCGCTCCGGACACAAAACAGCAGAGGCCGCCCCTTCCGGAACGGCCCCTGACAACTGACAACCAACAACTGGCAACTACCTCGAGATTTCCAGAATCTCGAACTGCAGCTTGCCGGCGGGCACGGTGATTTCGGCCGTGTCGCCGACCGACTTGCCCAGCAGGCCTTTGCCGATGGGCGACTTCACCGAGATTTTGCCGGCGGCCAGGTTGGCCTCTTCCTCGGCTACCAGGGTGTAGTTGAGCACCATGTTGTTCTTCAGGTTTTTCAGCTTCACCTTGCTCATGATGAGGGCTTTGCTGAAATCCATATTGGTTTCGTCGATGACGCGGGCGTTGCCAATAACTTCTTCCAGCTTGGCAATTTTCAGCTCCAGCAGGCCTTGTGCATCCTTTGCTGCGTCGTATTCCGCGTTTTCACTCAGGTCGCCTTTGTCCCGGGCTTCGCGCAGGTCCTCGGCCGCCTTGGCCCGGCCCCGGATTTTTAAATCCTGGAGCTCTTCTTTGAGTTTTTGCAGGCCCTCGGCGGAATAATAATTAATAGTGCTGGCCATAAGAAGGAGTACGTGAGGAGTTGGCTAAAAAACAAGGAGAACGGCTGGCACTGCCAACCGTTCTCCCTCGTTAGGTTCGATGCAAAGATACACAAAACGGCATTGCCGTGTTTGTTTTTCGGCTACTGCTGCTGCAGAAATTCCGCCAGCTTGCTCGTCAGCACCTCATTGATGCGGGCGTAGCTCTGCACCGTCCACCCCCCGATGTGGGGCGAGAGCACCACGTTGGGCGAATTTTTCAGAAATTCGAAAGTAGCCCCCTGCTCCGCGGTCATTGTATGCAGGCGCTCATTTTCGAGCACGTCGAGGGCCGCCCCGCGGATGTAGCCGCCGCGCAGGCCGCGCACCAGGGCGGCGTGGTCGAGCACTTCGCCCCGCGCCGTGTTCAGCAGCCAGAAGTTGCGCTCCGAGGCCGTCAGGAAGGCATCGTTGACGAAGTGGTGGTTGGCTACCGAGTACGGGATGTGCAGGCTGATAACGTCGGAGCGGCCCTGCAGCTCGGGCAGGCTCACCAGGGTGGCGTTGCCGTCGGTTTTGCAGCGCGGGTCGCTGTCGTGGGCAATAACTTCGCAGTCGAAGCCCCGCAGGCGCTTGGCGAAAGCCCGGCCCATGTTGCCGTAGCCGAGCAGGCCAATGGTTTTGCCGCCAATCTCCTCGCCCCGGTTTTCCTCGCGCCGCCAGCGGCCAACGCGCACCTCGTTATCGGCCCGCACAATGTGGCGGAACAAAGCCAGCAGCAAGCCCAGGGTGTGCTCGCCTACGGCGTCGCGGTTGCCTTCGGGCGCATTGAGCAGCGTAATACCCGCCGCTTTCAGCGCTTCTTCGTCGATGTTGTCGGTGCCCGCCCCGGCGCGGGCCACGTAGCGCAGCTGCGGGGCGTGGCGCAGCAGGCTGGCCGTAACGCGCACCTTGCTGCGCACCACCAGCCCATCGTAGGGAAAGGCGGCCAGCGCAGCCGGAATTTCGGCCGCCAGCAGGTCGGGGCAGTAGTTGATGCTGACGCCAATGGACTTGAACATCTGCCGCAGCGAGCGGTGCATCTCGTCGACCACCAGGCACACGCCGGGGGTACGTTTTTGGGGGGGAGCGCAGAACTTCTCCGTTAGTTGGTCGGCGGGTTGCATAAGCAGGGTAGGTTTGCGGCGAAGCTACAACAGAGTTAAAAGTTGAGTGGTAAAAGTTAGAATTCCGGGCGGCTTTTTAACTCTCAGCTTCCAACTTTTACCGGAATGTAAGGCCTCTCAAGCGCGGTTTTGGGCAACCCTATTGGTCAGGCCCACAAACTCGGCTACGCCCAGCTGCTCGGCCCGCTTCTCAAAAATTGGGTCGGTAGTGGCTTCGGCAGGCATGCCAAAGGGCTTGAGGGCGTTGCGCAGGGTTTTACGACGCGTCTGGAAAGCCTGCTTCACCACCTGGAAAAACAGCTTCTCGTCGCAGTCCAGCCGCTCGGTGTCGTTGCGCGTCAGGCGCACCACGGCCGACTCCACCTTGGGCGGCGGGTTGAAGACGTGGGGCGGCACCGTGAACAGGTACTCAATCTGGTAGTAGGCCTGCAGCAGCACGCTCAGGATGCCGTAGGTTTTGGAGCCGGGCGGCTCGGCCAGGCGCTCGGCTACTTCTTTCTGAATCATGCCCACCACCTCGCGCACCTGCTGGCGGTTGTTGAGCACCGAGAAAAATATCTGGCTGCTGATGTTGTAGGGAAAGTTGCCGATGATGGCCAGGGGCTGGCCCGGGAACAGCTCGCCCAGGTTCTGCTTCAGGAAGTCGGTGGCAAAAATCCGGTTTTCCAGGGCCGGAAAATGCTGGCGCAGGTAGGCTACCGACTCGGTATCGATTTCCACCACGCTGGTGGTATAAGCCGGGTTTTCGAGCAGGTACTGCGTGAGCACGCCCATGCCGGGCCCGATTTCGAGTACCTGCTTTACCTCGTCGGGCAGGCGCAGCGCCGCCACGATGTTGCGGGCAATGTTGGGGTCGGCCAGGAAGTGCTGGCCCAGGTGTTTTTTGGGTCTTACCACGGGGTTAGGCTAGCGCAGCTGGGGGTGCGGCAGCGGCGCAAAGGTAGGCCCGGGTAGCGCGGAGTTTCACGCCGCGGCCGTGGGGGCATCTGGTACGAATAGCCCGTGGTAAGGCGGATTTCCACTCCGCGCCTGCTGGGATTTTCGGCCGGGTTACTTAATTCTTCCTCGGCCTTTTAAAAATCTGTTTATCGGCCTTTAAATCTTGCTTACCTGTCCATTTAGCGGAATGGAACTCAGCTTTACACGGGCTTTTGGAAAGAATAATTTGCAATTCTGAAATTCCCTCCTTTACCTTTGTTGCATCAATTCTTCCCGAAAAAGGATTGTTTTTATACAGAGGCGTGGAGAGACAGGCTCGACGAAACGCCGGCAACCAGCAGCGACAGACTGCAACGGTGCCAAGTCCTGGACATATAAAAACAAGTTGCCGTGGAAACCTCCAACAACTCCCGCCTGCTCCCTGCCACCGCTTTCGCTGCCCAGCGAATGTGTTGTTGTATGCAGTGCCCGGCCGTCTGTATGACGCCGGCAGCGGCCGGTTGTTGAGCTGATTCCACTCCCCTGCCGTCTGGCCTGTAGCTGCTCCGCGCTGAACCCAGCGCCGGCTGCCCACGCCTGTTCCCGTCTATTTCCGGCATAGCCTGCCCGTCGCCGTGCGCTGCGCACGCCCGGGCTCCCCTCATCTGGCTTCTCCCAACTCCCACCCGGGCGGGCCGCATCCTTTTTCATCATGCAAGTAGCATCTCAGGTGCTGGTCGACGACCTGCGCCGGCAGCTGGCGGGGCGCACCGCGGCCGAAACCCTGGCCTTCGTGGCCGAGGCTTTTCCCGGCAAGGCCGTGTTCTCCACTTCATTTGGGCTCGAAGACCAGATTATCACGCATTTAATCTTCTCACAGGATTTACCCATCCAGGTGTTTACCCTGGACACGGGCCGCAACTTCCAGGAAACCTATTCCACCTGGAACAAGACCCTGCTGAAGTACGAGAAGCCCATCGTCCCCTATTTCCCGCGTCAGGACAGCCTGGAGCAATTGCTGCAGGCCAAAGGCCCCAACAGCTTCTACGCCAGCGTAGAAGCCCGCAAAGAATGTTGCAGCATTCGCAAGTTGGAGCCCCTGGCGCGGGCCCTGGACGGGCAGCAGCTCTGGCTGACGGGCATCCGGGCCGAGCAGTCGGCCAACCGCCAGCACATGCACGCCGCCGAGTGGGACGCCGGGCACCAGCTGGCCAAAGTACACCCGCTGTTCGACTGGACCTGGGACCAATGCCAGGACTTCGCGCGCGCCCACGCCATTCCCGTCAACCCCCTGCACCAGCAGGGCTTCGTGAGCATAGGCTGCGCCCCCTGCACCCGGGCCGTAGCCGCGGGTGAAGACTTCCGCGCCGGCCGCTGGTGGTGGGAAGACCAGTCGGCCAAGGAGTGCGGCCTGCACAGCACCGGCAGTAAAGAATTAGTTAAAAGTTGAGAGTTAAAAGTTAAAAACTCACCTGGCTTTTAACTCTTCACTTTAAAATTTTAACTAATTCCAAGGCCAACAACCCGTTGATTTTCAACTACCCGGCCATAATAATTATTCCGATGAGTGACATACCCTCTTTAGACTACCTCGACCGGCTCGAAGCCGAGTCCATTCATATTCTGCGCGAAGTAGCCGGGCAGTTTGAGCGGCCGGCCCTGCTTTTTTCCGGCGGCAAAGACTCCATCGTACTGGTGCATCTGGCCCTGAAGGCCTTCCGGCCCGGCCGATTCCCCTTCCCGCTGGTGCACATCGACACCGGCCACAACTTCCCCGAAGTGCTGCAGTTCCGCGACCAGCTGGCGGCGGGGCTGGGCGAAAAGCTCATTGTTCGCCGCGTAGAAGACACCATCAAAAAACAGCGCCTGCGCGATGCTACGGGCAAGTTCCCGAGCCGGAATGCCCTGCAGACCTACACCCTGCTCGAAGTCATCGAGGAGTTTGCGTTTGACGCCTGCATCGGCGGGGCGCGGCGCGACGAGGAGAAAGCCCGGGCCAAGGAGCGCATCTTCAGCATCCGCGACGAGTTTGGGCAGTGGGACCCCAAGCGCCAGCGCCCGGAGCTGTGGAACATCTACAACGGCCGCATTCAGCCCGGCGAAAACGTGCGCGCCTTTCCTATTTCTAATTGGACGGAGCTGGACGTGTGGCGTTACATACAGCGCGAAAACATTGCCCTGCCGCCCATCTACTTCGGCCACCCGCGCACCTGCGTGGTGCTGCCCAGCGGGCAGCTGCTGGGCCTGAGCGAGCACCTGCACCTCGACGACGACGATGAGATTGTGCAGCGCCAGGTGCGCTTCCGCACCGTGGGCGACGCCACCTGCACCGCCGCCGTGGAAAGCAGCGCCGCCACCATCGACGACATCATCGCCGACCTGCTGCAGGCCAAAGTGAGCGAGCGCGGCGCCACCCGCCTCGACGACAACATCTCCGAAGCCGGCATGGAAGACCGCAAGCGCAACGGGTATTTCTAAACACCTGGTTGTCATCTGTTTGTTATCAGTTGTCAGATTCGTTCTGACGGCTGATTTTCCAGAACAGGCGGACAACTGACAACGAACAACTGACAACTAAAACCAATGGACTTACTAAGATTTATCACCTGCGGCAGCGTCGACGACGGCAAGAGCACGCTGATTGGGCGGCTGCTGTACGACAGCGACTCGGTGTCGCTGGACGTGCTCGCGGCTATTGAAAACCGGCCGGCCGTGCACGGCGGCGTGGATTTGGCCCTACTCACCGATGGTCTGCGGGCCGAGCGCGAGCAGGGCATCACCATCGACGTGGCCCACAAATACTTCACCACCCCGCGCCGCAAGTTCATCATCACCGATGCGCCGGGGCACGTGCAGTACACCCGCAACATGGTAACCGGCGCCTCCAACGCCGAGCTGGCCATTGTGCTGGTAGACGCCCGCAGCGGCGTAATTGAGCAAACGCGCCGGCACACGCTGGTGGCCGCCCTGCTCGGCATTCGCCACTTTGTGCTGGCCGTGAATAAAATGGATTTAGTGGGCAACGAGCAGGCGGTATTCGAGCGCATCGTGGCTGACTACCAGGCCGTGACGCGCAAGCTGAACGTGGCCGACGCGGTAGCCATCCCGCTCAGTGCCCTGCACGGCGACAACGTGGTGCGCCGCTCGGCGCGGCTGCCCTGGTACGCCGGTCCCAGCCTGCTCGAGCACCTGGAAAGCGTGCCCGCCGCCCCCAATGCCACTGCCGACGAGCCCCGCTTCCAGGTGCAGTATGTGATTCGGCCCCAGCAGGCCGAGCTGCCCGACTACCGCGGCTACGCCGGCCGCATTCAGAGCGGCGTGTACCGCAAGGGCGACAAGGTAAGGGTGCTGCCCTCGGGCCGGGAAACCGAGATTGAGGCGCTGGAAGTGGGCCAGCGGGAAGTCGAAGCGGCCGTGGCGCCCCAGGCCGTGGTTATCCGCCTGCGCGACGACGTGGACGTGAGCCGCGGCGACGCCATCGTGCCCGCCCCAAGCCGGCCCACCGTGACGCGGGCTTTGGAAGCTACGCTGTGCTGGATGGACGAGCGGCCCCTGCTGCCCGGCCAGAAGTTCCTGCTGCAGCACCACTCCGCCCTGGTTAAAGCGTCGGTGTCGGCTCTGCTCAGCAAAACCAGCGTGGAAACCCTGACCCGCTCCGCCGCCGACTCTGCCCAGCTCAACGACATCGTGCGGGTGCGCCTGAAAACCGCCGTCCCCCTGGTGGCCGACCCCTACCGCCTCAACCGCGCCACCGGCGCCTTTATCCTGCTCGACGAGCAAACCGGCGCCACCCTGGCCGCCGGGCTTATTGAATCGACGGAGTAGTTGTCAGTTGCTCGTTGTCAGTTGTCAGTATTGTTCTGAGATTCTGATACCAGCACGGACTGACAACTAACAACTAACATCTGACAACTGACAACTAAAAAACCCATGCCCCTCACTCTCATTCCCCGCCTCACCGTTGTTGGTGCCGGCCCTGGCGACCCGGAGCTGCTCACGCTCAAGGGGCAGCGGGCGCTGGCCGAGGCCGATGTGGTGCTGTACGACGCCCTGGCCAACGAGGAGCTGCTTGGCTGGCTGCGGCCCGGCGCCCTGCGCGTTTTCGTGGGCAAGCGGCGCGGGCAGCGGGCGTTTTCGCAGGAAGAAATCAACCAGCTGATAGTGCGCTATGCCTGGCAGCACGGCCACGTGGTGCGCCTGAAAGGTGGCGACCCGTTCGTGTTTGGGCGGGGCCGCGAGGAGATGCTGCACGCCGAAGCCCACGGCCTGGCCACGGCCTACGTGCCAGGCATCAGCAGCGCGGTGGCGGCGGCCGGCAGTGTGGGCATCCCGCTGACGCACCGCGGCCTGAGCGAAGGCTTCCGCGTGATTACCGCCACCAACGCCATGGGGGAGCTGTCGGCTGAAATCCGGCGGGCGGCTCTCACGCCCCGGCTCACCACTGTCGTGCTCATGGGGCTCAGCCAGCTGGAAGCCATTGCCGGGCTGTTTGCCCGCCACGGCGGCAGCACGGTGCCGGCCGCCGTCATCCAGAACGGCACGCTGCCCGGCGAGCAGGTGGTGGCCGGCACCGTGGCCGACATTGCCGACCGCGCCCGGGCGGCAGGCATTGGTGCCCCGGCCATTATTGTAATTGGCGAAGTAGTGAAGCTGGCCAATGCCGCCACCCTGGCCCTGGCGGCTTGTTGTAGCCCCTCAGCTGAAGGTAGCAGCTACGCCAAAGCAGCCTAGCCTGGTATGGGGTGGTGCTACGAATTCCGCGCAGCGGTTCGTGGTACCACTAACACCAGGACGACGACATCGGCACGACTCCGCGAACACCGGAAAACGTCAAGCGCCGCCCCCAATAATCTGCCTGACAATTAGTGGTACCACGAAGCCCTTCGGGCAATTCGTGGCACCACCCCGGTCCCAGCTTTCTCCTGCACTTACAAAATTCAGATGTTTATTAATCCCAACAAACCCTCGGGCTTTGATGAAGCTACGCTAAACTCCCTCGCCCAGGGCCTCAACCAACAGCAGCTGCTCTGGCTCAGCGGCTATCTGTACGGCCGGGCGGGCACTGATGCCCCGGCTTTTTCAACGGAAGCTGCTGCCGAGTCCGCATCGCCTCCTGCCTCCCTTCCCCGGCTCACCATTCTTTACGGCTCCCAGACCGGCAACAGCAAGAAAGTGGCCCTGCAAGCCGCCGAAGCCGCCCGGCAGCGGGGTTTGAGTGAGGTAGCTGTGCTGGACATGAACGACTACGCCGGCCGCAGCCTGGCCGCTGAACGCCGGCTGCTGCTGGTGGTGAGCACTCAGGGCGAAGGTGAGCCGCCCATTGCGGCCGAGGAGCTGCACCAGTTCCTGCGCAGCAGCCGCGCCCCCAAACTGCCGGAGCTGCGCTACGCCGTGCTGGCCCTGGGCGACCGCAGCTACCTGCAGTTCTGCCAGACCGGCCAGGACTTTGACGAGCAGCTGGCCGCGCTGGGCGCCAGCCGCCTGCTGGAGCGCACCGACTGCGACGTGGACTTTCAGGAGCCTGCCCGGCAGTGGATAAGCCGGGTGCTCGACAAGCTGGCCGCTGAGGCGGAGCTGGCTGCGGTATCGGTGGCCCAGGCTGCGCGGGCCTCCTCCGCCAGCCGGATTGCGGTAGCCGCTGGCTCTGCCCCTTCCTTTCCCGCGGAAGTTGGTTTGGAAGAGGCGCCGGAGTACACGCGCCAAAACCCATTGCCGGCGCCGCTGCTGGAAAAGATTCAGCTTAACGGCCGGGGCTCTACCAAGGAAACCTACCACCTGGAGCTGTCCTTGGCGGGCTCGGGCCTGCACTACGAGCCCGGCGACTCGCTGGCCGTGCTGCCCCGCAACGGTGCCCGCCTGGTAGAAGAAGTATTGCGCGCTGCCCACCTGCCGCCCGATGCTCCCGTGCAGCTCAACGGCACGGAGCTGGACCTGGGCCAGGCATTGTTTGATGAGCGGGAGCTCTCGGTGCTGACCCGCGATGTGCTGGAGCGCTACGCCAGCCTGGCCCCGCAGCACGCCGGCCTGCAGGAGCTGCTGGACGGCGAGCGGGCCCGGCTGCAGCACTACCTCTACGGCCGCGACGTGGCCGACCTGCTGACGGAGTTTCCCGTGGAGCTGTCGGCCCAGCACCTGATGGCCGTGCTGCGCCCCCTGCAGCCCCGGGCCTACTCCATCGCCTCCAGCCTGCTGGCTTACCCCGACGAGGCCCACCTCACCGTGGGGGCCGTGCGCTACCAGGCCAAGGGCCGCCGCAGGCAGGGCGCCGCCTCCACCTACCTGGCCGACCAGCTCCGCCTCGGCGACACGGCCCGCGTGTTTGTGGAGCGCAACGAGTACTTCAAGCTGCCCACTGATTCCGATACCGACATCATTATGGTGGGCGCGGGCACCGGGGTGGCACCTTTCCGCGCCTTCGTGCAGGAGCGGGTGGCACGGGGCGCCAGCGGCCGCAACTGGCTGCTGTTTGGCAACCCCCACTTCACCACCGACTTTCTCTACCAGACCGAGTGGCAGCAGCATCTCAAAAAAGGCGGTCTGCACCAGCTCAGCCTGGCCTTCAGCCGCGACCAGGCCGAGAAGCGCTACGTGCAGCATGCCCTGCTCGAAAACGCCCGCGACGTGTTCGGCTGGCTGGAAAATGGCGCCCACTTCTACGTGTGCGGCGACAAAGCCCGGCTGGGCAGCGCCGTGCTGGCCGCCCTTACCCAAGTAGTGCAGCAGCAGGGCGGGCTGTCGGCCGAGGCTGCCGGCGCCTACGTGCGTGAGCTGCGCAAGCAGCGCCGCTACCTCGAGGACGTGTACTAACGCTGCTGCGGCCCGGACGACTACTTATTCAGCAGGAAGGAATGACACTGGGCAGATGAATGAAGAAAGGCAACAGCTCGCTTCTGCGGGACCGCGCCATCAAGCCCCTGCCTACTTACTCTATCTGATGCGCTACACCCTAGCATTTCTCTTGCTTCCCCTGCTCCTGTTCCAGCCGGCCCTGGCCCAGCAGCAAGGCTACTGGCTGCGCCTGTACGTGCGCACTCAGCTTGGCCCGCGCTGCACGCTGCACAGCGAGGTAGACGAGCGCCGGCGGGCGCTGCCCGACCAGCAATGGCAGCTTATCACCCACCAGCACCTGCACTACCGGGTTTCCCCGGTTTGGGACGGGGCAGCTGGAGCTTCCTACTCCTGGCAGCCCCAGGGCGGCGTACTGGTACCCGAGCGGCGCACGTTCGAAGAAGTAAGCGCCAGCTTCCCCCTCAGCGCCCGCTTCCGCCTGCAGCCGCGCCTGCGGGTGGAGCAGCGCTGGCAGCAGCGGGCAGGCAGCACCGACGAGGAGCCGGCCTGGGTTTTCCGGGCCCGCTACCGCAGCCGCCTGCAGCTGGAGTGCCGGCTGAGCGAGGCTTGGAAGCTGCGGGCCTCCAATGAGCTGATGTTGCACGGGCTGGCCTTCGACCAGAACCGCCTCTATGCCGGGGCGGAGCGGCGACTTGGGGCCGGCTTTGCCCTGGAGCTGGGCTACCTCCACCTCTGGCAGAAAGCGACGGGAGCGGGCAGCCTGCTGCAGCGCGACGTGCTACGGCTGACGCTGTTCAAGGACCTGTCGCTGCTGCCCGCCTCTTAACCCATATTCATTCTTGTTTTTCTTACTCATGGCTGATACCCTCAAACTCTCCGAAGTCGAGCACGTGAAGCAGGCCAGCGCCTACCTGCGCGGCACCCTGGCCCAGAGCCTGCGCAACCCCATCAGCGGCGCCCTCTTCCCCGACGATACCCACCTCATCAAGTTTCACGGCTCCTACCAGCAAACCGACCGCGACCTGGACTCCGAGCGCAAGCGCCAGAAGCTGGAGCCGCTCTACTCCTTTATGATAAGGGTGCGGGTGCCGGGCGGGGCGGCTTCGGCCCAGCAGTGGCAGCGCATCGACGAGCTGGCCGACACCTACGCCAACGGCACCATCAAGCTCACCACCCGGCAGGCTTTCCAGTTTCACGGCGTGCTCAAGCGCGACCTCAAATCCACTATCCGGGGCTTCAACGAGGCGCTGCTCGATAGCATTGCGGGCTGCGGCGACGTGAACCGGAACGTGATGTGCAACCCCAACCCGCACGAGTCGGCTGTGCACGGGCAGGTATTCGCGGTAGCCACGGCCATCAGCGCCCACCTCACGCCCCGCAGCACCGCCTACTGGGAGCTGTGGCTGAACGGCGAACAGCAGCCCAGCCCCCTACCCGAAAAAGCCTTATCCGATAACGGACAACCAACAACTGACAACTCAAACGAAGTCGAGCCCATCTACGGCAAAACCTACCTGCCGCGCAAGTTTAAAATTGCCCTGGCCCTGCCGCCCTACAACGACACCGACATCTTCGCCAACGACATCGGCCTGATTGCCATTGAAGAAAACGGCGAGCTGCTGGGCTTTAACGTGGCCGCTGGCGGGGGCCTGGGCATGACCTTCGGCATGCCCGAAACCTACCCCCGCCTGGCCGACCTGCTGGGCTTTGTGCCGGCTGATAAAGCCGTGGACGTGTGCGAGAAAGTCGTGATCATACAGCGCGACTGGGGCAACCGCGAAAACCGCAAGCTCTCCCGCCTCAAGTACACCCTCGACCGCGTGGGCCTGCCCGCCTTTGTGGCCGAGCTGGAGCAGCGCCTGGGCTATAAGCTGGCCCCGGCGCGCCCCTACCGCTTCGAAAGCTCCAGCGACGCCTTCGGCTGGTCGGGCGACGCCAAAGGCCTTTCCCACCTCACCTTGTTTATCGAAGGCGGCCGGGTGCGCGACACGGAAGCGGTAACGCTGAAGTCGGCCCTGCGCGAAATTGCCGGCTTCCATACCGGCGACTTCCGCCTGACCGGCAACCAGAACCTCATTCTGGCCAACATCGAGCCCAGGCACCGCGCCCGGATTCAGGCCGTGCTGGAAGCGCACAACGCCTGGCCCGCCACCGCCCGGCAAACGGCCCTGCGCCGCAACTCCCTGGCCTGCGTGGCCCTCAACACCTGCTCCCAGGCCTTCGCCGAAGCCGAGCGCTACCTGCCCCAGCTGCTCGACAAGCTCGACACGGCTATCCGCGCCCATGGCCTGGAAAACGACGGCATCCTGCTGCGCATGACGGGCTGCCCCAACGGCTGCGCCCGCCCCTACCTGGGCGAAATCGGGCTGGTGGGCAAGGCCCCCGGCCGCTACAACCTCTACCTGGGCGCGAGCTACGCCGGCGAGCGGCTCAACAAGCTCTACCGTGAAATGCTGGACGAAGCCGGCATCCTGCGGGAGCTCACGCCCCTGCTGGCCGACTATGCCCGGCAGCGCCAGCCCCGGGAGCGGTTTGGCGACTTCGTGCTGCGCCAGGGCTACGTGCAGGCCACCACCCACGGCCTCGACTTTCACAACTGATACTTACCTTACCCCTGAAATCATGCTTTCTGAGCTCATGGACCATCCCGTTCCGGCACCGCAGCAGTCGGCCGACGCCCCCGGCCGGGAGGCGCCGGCCAACCCCCTGTTTCCGGTGTTTCTGAAGCTGGAGCAGCTGCGGGTGCTGCTGGTGGGCGGCGGCTACGTGGGCCTGGAAAAGCTCAGCGCCATCCTGCGCAACAGCCCGGCTACCCGTGTCACGGTGGTGGCCCCGCTGCTGCGGCCCGCCCTGCGGGAGCTGGCCGCTCAGCACCCACAGGTGCAGCTGCGGGAGCGGCCTTATCAGGACGAGGACCTGACCGGACACGACCTGGTGTTTGTGGCCACCAACGACCCGGCCCTGAACCGCCACATCAAAGCCAGCGCGAGCGAGCTGGGCCTGCTCACCAACGTGGCCGACACCCCGGAGGAGTGCGACTTCTACCTGTCGTCGGTGGTGCAGAAGGGCAACCTCAAAATCGCCATTTCCACCAATGGCAAGTCGCCCACCGTGGCCAAGCGCCTGCGCGAAATGCTGGAGGAAGCCCTGCCCGAGGAGCTGGACTCCCTGCTGGAGCAGATGACTTTAATCCGTAGCCGGCTTAAGGGCAGCTTCGCCCAGAAGGTTAAAAAGCTGGATGCCCTCACGGCCGAGCTGGCCAACGGCCCGACCTTTGAAACCCCGGCGACGGCTTACTGGCGGCGCCTCGCCACGGGCTCCCTCGTGGCGTTTGCCGGCTTCCTGATTCTCAATATCCTCTCCTTCTACATCACCCGGGCACAGGTGGTTAATGTCCTTGCCTCGTCCACTACCTTCTACGCCTTCGTGGCTGTGGGCTTCGTGGCCCAGCTCATCGACGGGCTGCTGGGCATGGGCTACGGCGTGGTGGCCGCCATCAGCCTGACGTCGATGGGTTTGCACCCGGCGGCCGTCAGCGCCAGCATTCACACGGCTGAGATGTTTGCCAGCGGTGCTTCTGGCTACCACCACTACAAGTTCGGCAACGTGAACAAGCGCCTGTTTAAGGTGCTGCTGCTGCCCGGTATTGCGGGCGCGGTGAGCGGGGCTTTTCTGCTGTCGTATTACGGCGAGGAGTACGCCAGCTGGGTAAAGCCCCTGCTGGCGGTGTACCTGCTGGGCCTGGGCGTGCGTATTCTGACCAAAGCTTTTCAGAAAAGCCGCAAGCGCCGCAAAGTGAAGAATGCCGGCTGGCTGGCCGGCGCCGGCGGCTTCCTCGACTCCTTTGGGGGCGGCGGCTGGGGCCCGCTGGTTACCAGCACCCTCATTGCCAACGGCCGCACCCCGCAGTACGTCATTGGCACGGTCAGCGTCACCGAGTTTTTTGTCACCTTTTCCAGCGCTTTCACCTTTTTCGCCATGCTGGGCATTCAGCACTGGCAGATAGTGCTGGGCCTGATTGTGGGCGGCGTGGCCGCCGCGCCCCTGGCTGCCCGCCTGGCCGGCCGCATTCCCGTGCGCAGCATGTTCGTAGGCGTGGGCCTGATGGTAATTCTGTGGAGTTTGTGGGCGCTGCGCAAGGTGTTTTTTTAGGGGATGCTTGGGCTGGGCAGTAAAGACTAGTAACTGACGGCAAAAAGTAAACTGTGATGGCGCGGGGCTCTGCCCCGTGTCTACTATTTGCAGGCCTCTGGCCTGCTCCGGCAGAACGATTCTATTGCAAGTCGTTCTGCTGTTGCAGGCCAGAGGCCTGCGTATAAGTAGACACGAGGCAGAGCCCCGCGCCATCATGACATCGCTGCTTCACGTCACTTAATAGCCGCTAGTAGGCTACCTCCTTTCCCTTTGAACTAGTCCCGTTGCGGCGCTGGGGCTACCTTCGCGCCTGCATTACCTCAGCCTTACTTCTCCCATGCCCCTTTCCCTTGCTCACGTGGCCGCTGCGCCGGCCCAGTCTTCCCAGGTTTTCATTCTGGCCCACGGCACTACTGCCCTGCCCTCGCCAGCCGCCGGCGACCTGCCCGCCGAAGCCCGCGCCTACGTGGAAAAGGCTCTGGCCGATGAGCAGAAGCTGATTCACCTCAACCACTTTAGCCACCACCATTACTACGTGGTGCTGACCAACAAGCCCACGCCGGAGCGCGTGGCCGAAGCCCTGCGCCGCAGCGGCCACAGCCTGCACGCCCAGCTGAAAGCCGAAAAAGTAGCCGAGCTTTACATTCACAACCTCAGCGGGCGCGGCGATGCCGGCTTGCTGCTGGCCGAAGGCCTGGCCCTCACGGCCTACCAGTTTGAAGGCTACAAAACCGACGAGAAGTCGCGCAAGGCCCCCACGCTCACCCAGGTGGCGCTGGTAGGCGATGCCGCCACGGCGGAATCCATTAAGGAGCTGGACGGCATCATCAAAGGCGTAACGCTGGCCCGCGACCTGGTGAACGCCCCGCTCAACAAGCTAAACGCCACCCAGCTGGCCGAGCGCATGGCCACCGCCGGCGACGAAGCCGGCTACAGCACCGACATCCTGGATTTGGCCAAAATTGAGGCCCTGCGCATGGGTGGCCTGCTGGCCGTCAACCTGGGCTCGCCCGAGCCGCCCACCTTCAGCATCCTCGAATACAAGCCCGACAACGCCACCAACGCCAGGCCCTACATCCTGGTAGGCAAAGGCGTGGTGTTCGACACCGGCGGCCTCAGCCTCAAGCCCACGCCGGCCAGCATGGACATGATGAAGTGCGACATGGCCGGCGCCGCCGCCGTGGCCGGCACCCTGTACGCCCTGGCCAAAAACCAGGTGCCGCTGCACGTCATCGGCCTGGTGCCGGCTACCGACAACCGCCCCGGCGGCCTGGCCTACGTGCCCGGCGACGTGCTCACCATGCACTCCGGCCTCACCGTGGAAGTGCTCAACACCGACGCCGAAGGCCGCCTCATCCTGGCCGACGCCCTGAGCTTTGCCAAGAAGTACGACCCTGAGCTGGTCATCGACCTGGCCACCCTTACCGGTGCCGCCGTGCGCGCCCTGGGCACCGAAGCCTCCGCCGTGATGGGCACTGCCGACGAGCAGACCATGGCGGCCCTCGACGCGGCCGGCCACCGTGTGCACGAGCGCCTGGTGTCCTTCCCCCTCTGGGATGAGTACGCCGACCACATCAAGTCCGACATCGCCGACATCAAAAACCTCGGTAAAGGCGAAGCCGGCCACATCTCGGCCGGCAAGTTCCTGGAGCGCTTCACCGAAGGCTACCCCTGGATTCACCTCGACATCGCCGGCCCCGCCTTCCTCACTGCGCCGGAAAGCTACCGCGGCAAAGGCGGCACCGGCATGGGCGTGCGGTTGCTGTATGAGTTCCTGACTTCAGTGCTCGGTGCTTAGTGCTTAGTGCTCAGTTTTTGATGCTCCTTAGTTATCAATGCTGAGCTACGCTCGTTCACGCAGCTTAACCGAACAGGGAAATGGATAACAAGTCCTACACAGAGCTGCTGGTATGGCAGCATGGCCGACGTTTAGCCAGCTCTGTTTATGCACTGACTAAAGTCTTCCCTAAGGAGGAGCTGTTTGGCCTCAGCAGTCAAATGCGTCGTGCAGCCGTATCTATTCCTTCCAATATTGCCGAAGGCTGCGGCCGGCAAACACCTCGCGACACCATCAATTTTTTATTTATTGCGCGTGGCTCGCTTTACGAGCTGGAAACGCAGCTTTATGTAGCCTTGGACCAGTCCTACCTTACCATCTCCGACTGCGACCTTCTACTTAAAGACCTCAACACCTGTAAAAAGCTGCTCCAGGGCTTTATCAATCACTACAAATCCCTCTTACCTGCTAAAAACTGAGCACTGAGCACCAAGCACTGAGCACTACAAACATGCCCCAACACCTTCCCCGCCTCGGCTTTTCAGTCGGCGACTTGGCCGGCATCGGCCCCGAAGTCATCTACAAAACCCTGCTCGACGAGCGGCTGCTGAAAATCTGCACGCCGGTAGTATATGGCACGGCCACGGCCTTATTCGACGACTTCCCGGCGGCCCCGGATGCCGAGCACCTCACCTTCCGCCAGCTGCGCGACGTGGCCGACATCGCCCCGGGCCGCCTCAACGCGGTAACGTGCTGGGACGAAGATTTTGCCCTGGCCCCCGGCCAGCCCTCCCCGGCTACGGGGCAGGCGGCGCGGGAGTCGCTGCTGGCGGCCAGCCGCGACCTGAAGGCCGGCAAGCTCGACGGCCTCGTGACAGCGCCTATCAGCAAGGAAAACACCCAGGCCGACGACTTCCGCTACCCCGGCCACACCGAGTTTCTGACCAGCTACTTCGGCGCCGCCGACAGCCTCATGCTGCTGGCCGACGACGAGCTGCGCATTGCTACCGTTACGGGCCACATGGCCCTGAAAGACGTCTCTAATAAGCTGACCTCAGACCTGCTGCGCACCAAAATCCGGCTGCTGCTTAAGTCCCTGCAGCTGGACTTCGGCATCCTGAAGCCGCGCATTGCCGTGCTGGGCCTCAACCCCCATGCCGGCGAAAACGGCCTGCTGGGCCGCGAGGAAGCCGACCTGGTGGTGCCGGTAATCAAGCAGTTTGTGCACGACGGCCACCTCGTATTCGGCCCGTTCCCGGCCGATGGCTACTTCGGCACCGGGCAGTTCCGGCAGTTCGACGCTACCCTGGCTTTGTACCACGACCAGGGCCTGATTCCCTTCAAGCTCATGGCCTTCGAGCGCGGCGTCAACTTCACCGCCGGCCTGCCCGTGGTGCGCACCTCCCCCGACCACGGCACGGCTTACGGGTTGGCCGGGCAGTACAAGGCCGATGAAACCTCCTTCCGGCAGGCCGTGTATATGGCCGCGGAGGTGTGGCGCAAGCGGCAGCAAGCCGCCCAGCCCCGCTCTGCCCAGTAACTCTGAGACCTTAGACGTTAGACAGGAGACGTTAGAAATCAGCAGAACATTTCTAATGTCTCCTGTCTAACGTCTAAGGTCTCCATTCTAAAACCCATTCCCTCACCGGGAAAAGTGGCCGGGAATTTTGGCCAAAAGCCGAAATTTCACTACTTTTGCCCCCTGCTACTCAGCCAGCCGTGAAAAAAGAAAGCCAATTTGACATCAATCTAGCGAAGCTTGCGTCCAAAACGCACCGCTTCGACTTTGAGCTCGGGCGTGACTTTTTCGCGCTGTTTGAGGAACCGCTGGTGCAGGAAGGCTCTTTGCATGCCTCCGTAGACCTGCACAAAACCGAGCGCCTGCTCACGCTGGACTTTCACATTACCGGCACGGTGCGCCTCACCTGCGACCGCAGCCTGGATGAGTTCGACCAGCCCCTGGACGTGCAGGAACAGCTGCTGGTGCGCTTTGGCGACGAGAACAAGGAGCTCGACGACAACGTGCTGCAGATTACGCCCGACACCCAGAGCCTGCCCCTGGCCCAGCACCTGTACGACTACATCGGCCTGGCGCTGCCCATGAAGAAGCTGCACCCGCGCTTCCAGAACGAGCCCGACGAAAACCCCGACGCCGAAACCAAGCTCATCTTCTCGACCCGCTCCGACTCCGACGAGCCCGACGACGACGAGCCCGCTGACCCCCGCTGGGCGGCTCTCAAAAACCTGAATTAAACTTCCGAGCGCCCGAGTCGCTGCCCCAACTCTGAATTCATAACTCATACTTCATAATTCCCTACTGAAATGGCACATCCTAAGCGCCGCACTTCCTCTGCCGTTCGCAACAAGCGCCGCACGCACTACAAGCTCACGCCTAAGGCCGTGACTATCTGCCCCAACACGGGCGAGCTGCACCTGCGCCACAAGGCTTACGTGGTAGACGGCGACCTGTACCACAACGGCCAGCTGACCATCAAAAACTACGCTCCGGTGAACGCTGCGCCCGCGGCTGACACCACCGGCGACGAGGAATAACCCAAGAGGTTGTTACTTCGCGGCACCACAAAGTCCGGCTTCGCTCCTTTTTAGCCAGCGAGGCCGGCTTTTTGGTGAACACCCTATCCGCTGACCTCCCCTAACACCTCGTTCATGAAAATAGCCCTGGACGCCATGGGCGGCGACTTCGCCCCTCAGGCTGCCGTTGCAGGGGCCGTACTGGCCGCCGAGCAACTCGCTGGTAAAGCCACCATCGTCCTCATTGGCCAGGAAGAAGCCGTCCGGCCTCTCCTGCTAGAACACGGCTCAGCTGCCGACGCCCTCGAATTTGTGCCTGCCTCCCAGGTTATCGACATGGGCGAGCACCCGGCCAAAGCCTTCCAGCAAAAACAGGACTCCAGCATCGCCGTTGGCTACAAGCTGCTGCACAGCGGCGCCGTCGACGCCTTCTGCTCGGCCGGCAACACCGGCGCTATGCTGGTAGGAGCCGTGTTTACGGTGAAAGCCGTGACCGGCGTGCTGCGCCCGGCCATTGCCAACTTCGTTCCCAAGCTCAACGACGGCTTCGGCATCCTGCTTGACGTGGGCGCCAACGCCGAGTGCAAGCCCGAAATGCTGGAGCAGTTCGGCGAGCTCGGCTCGCTCTACGCCCAGTACGTGCTGGGCATTGAGCGCCCCAAAGTGGGCCTCATGAACCTGGGCGAGGAAGAAGGCAAAGGCACTCCCCTGACCCAGGCTGCCCACCAGCTCCTGAAAGTCAACCCCCACATCCATTTCGTAGGCAACATCGAAGGCCGCGACCTGTTCAACGACAAGGCCGACGTCATCGTCTGCGACGGCTTCACGGGCAACATCCTGCTGAAAATGGCCGAGTCTATCTACGACATGATGGACGACAAAAAAATCCACGACCCCTTCTTCGACAAGTTTAACTACGAGGCCGTGGGCGGCTCCCCCATCCTGGGAATCAACGACAACGCCATTATTGGCCACGGCCGCAGCACGCCGTTTGCCATCAGCAACATGCTGCTGCAGGGCTACCACATGGCCCAGTCTGGCATCGCCGACCAGATTAAGGACACCTTCAAGTCCTAAGCGTACCTTTAATTTGCGAAAAGTCCGGCTCCGGCCGGATTTTTTATAAGTAGTGAGTCCAACGCGCGCCCCGAAAAAAGGACGCAACCCGGCCTCCGGATTGGATTTGTTAAAATTCTCCGCGCCAAGCTCGTCGTTCTCACGTTGCCAAACCCTATTTTTGCCCGCATGAAGATTACCGCTGCAATTACCGGAGTGGGCGCTTATGTGCCCGAATACCGCCTCACCAACCAGGAACTGGAAACCATGGTGGATACCACCAACGAGTGGATTCTGAGCCGGACCGGTATCGAAGAGCGCCGCATTCTGAAAGGCGACAACCAGGGCAGCTCCGTCATGGGCATCAAGGCCGTGGAAGAGCTGATGGCCAAAACCGGCCTGCGGGCTGAAGAAATCGACTTGATTATCTGCGCCACCACTACCCCCGACCTGGTGTTTCCGGCCACGGCCAACATCATCTCGGCGGCCGTAGGGGCCAGCAACGCCTTCAGCTACGACCTGCAGGCGGCCTGCTCGGGCTTTATGTTCGCCATGGCCACCGGCGCCCAGTTTATTCAGACGGGCATGTACAAAAAGGTGGTGATAGTAGGCGCCGACAAGATGTCGAGCATTGTCGACTACACCGACCGCTCTACCTGCATCATCTTTGGCGACGGCGCCGGGGCCGTACTGCTCGAGCCCAACACCGAAGGCCTGGGCATGCTCGACTTTGAGCTGCACTCCGACGGCATGGGCGAAGCATTCCTGCATCAGAAAGCCGGCGGCAGCCGCCGCCCCCCCTCAGCCGAAACCGTGGCCAACCGCGAGCACTACGTGTACCAGGAAGGCGCTACCGTATTCAAGTTTGCGGTGAAGAGCATGGCCGACGTGGCCGCACAAATTATGGAGCGCAACGGCCTCATCAACGAGGACGTGGCCTGGCTGGTGCCCCACCAGGCCAACAAGCGCATCATTGATGCCACCGCCAACCGTATGGGCGTGGGCCCCGAAAAGGTGATGCTCAACATTCAGCGCTACGGCAACACCACCAATGGCACCATCCCGCTGTGCTTGTCCGATTACGAAAGCCAGCTCCATAAGGGCGACAACATCGTCATTGCGGCCTTCGGCGGCGGCTTCACCTGGGGCTCCATCCTGCTGAAGTGGGCCTATGACGGGAATTCAGTTAAAAGTTAGAAGTTAAAAGTTATGAGTTAAAATGCGGGCTTAACTTTAAGCCCGCATTTTAACTCAACTTGCTTTTACCCCGCCCCCAACCCTTATTTGTCCCACCCTCATTTTAGAAGTCAGGAGCTAGCCATCTGGTGTTAACTCTTCACTTTTAACTTTTAACTCACTTTATGGCAACTACTGCCGACTTCCGCAACGGCCTCGTACTCAACTACAACAACGAGCTGCACGTCATCACCGACTTTCAGCACGTGAAGCCGGGCAAAGGCCCCGCCTTTGTGCGCACCAAGATGCGCAACATCAAAACCGGCCGCACCATCGACAACACCTTCAACGCCGGGGTGAAGGTGGAAACGGCCCGCGTGGAGCAGCGCCCCCACCAGTTCCTCTACAAGGACGACTACGGCTACACCTTCATGAACAAGGACGACTTCGAGCAAGTGGTGCTGCCCGAGGAGATGGTACCGTTTGCCGACCTGATGAAGGAAGGCCAGGACGTGACCATCCTCTTCCACGCCGAAACCGAGCAGCCCCTCACCGCCGAGCTGCCCACCACCGTGGACCTGGTAGTGACCTACACCGAGCCCGGCCTGCGCGGCGACACCGCCACCAACACGCTGAAGCCCGCTACGGTAGAAACCGGCGCTCGTATCCAGGTGCCGCTCTTTATTGACACGGACACCAAAATCCGCATCAAAACCAGCGACTACAGCTACGTTGAGCGCGTGAAATAGCTTTTTAAGCTGTTGGCTAATGGCGGGTGCCTGGATGTGGCCCTAAGCTGTTAGCTGATGTTCACCATTAAAGCTAACAGCTAGCAGCTAAAAGCTAGCAGCTAAACAATATGCCAAACTCGCAAAAAAAGGACGCTGCCATGAAAGCCAAAGAACTCCAGGAACTGCTCGACTTCATCGCCAAGTCGGGCCTCAACAAGGTCAACATCGAAACCGAAGAGTTCAAAATCTCGGTACAGCGCGACCCCAGCACCAAGCAGGTGATGAGCATGGGCAGCCATGCGCCCGCCCCGGTACACCACGCCCCGGCGCCTGCCGCTGCTCCGGCGCCAGCCCCCGCTGCGGCCCCCGCGGCAGCTCCGGCCGCCCCCGCAGCCGAAGCCGCCGGTGGCAACTACACGCCCCTGAAAGCGCCCATGATTGGCACTTTCTACCGCAGCAGCGGCCCCGACTCCCCGGCTTTCGTGCAGGTAGGCGACATGGTGGAGAAAGGCCAGGTGATTTGCATCATCGAAGCCATGAAGCTCTTCAACGAGATTGAAGCCGAGCAAAGCGGCCGCATCGTGAAGGTGCTGGTAGAAAACGCCAGCCCCGTGGAGTACGACCAGCCGCTGTTTTTGATTGAATAGTAGGGTCTTGGGGACTTGGGAACTTGGGAACTTGGTTTCACGCCAGCCGGCGCAAACCTATTTCCCGGGTTCCCAAGTCCTTTTTGGCACGTAGCTCATCCAGTTCAAAAACCAAGTCCCTAAGACCCTAAGTCCCCAAGACCCCAGCAATGTTCAAAAAAATACTCATCGCCAATCGGGGCGAAATTGCCCTGCGCATCATCCGCACCTGCAAGGAAATGGGCATCAAGACGGTGGCCGTGTACTCGACTGCCGACAAAGAGAGCCTGCACGTGAAGTTTGCCGATGAGGCCGTGTGCATCGGGCCGGCCGTATCAAGTAAGTCCTACCTGAGCATGCCCAACCTGATTGCGGCCTGCGAAATCACCAACGCCGACGCCATTCACCCCGGCTACGGCTTCCTGTCGGAAAACGCGGAGTTCTCGCGCATCTGCGCCGAAAACGGCATCAAGTTCATCGGGGCCACGCCCGAGATGATTAACAAGATGGGCGACAAGGCCACGGCCAAGGATACCATGAAAAAGGCCGGCGTACCCTGCGTACCGGGCTCCGATGGTTTGCTGGACTCGGTGGAGCAGGGCAAGAAGATTGCCGCCAAAATCAAGTACCCGGTGATGCTGAAGGCTACGGCCGGCGGCGGCGGGCGCGGCATGCGCGTTATCAACTCCGAAGAGGAGTTCCAGAAAGCCTGGGACGACGCCCGTACCGAGTCGAAGGCGGCCTTCGGCAACGATGGCATGTACCTGGAAAAGTTCGTGGAAGAGCCCCGCCACATCGAGATTCAGGTGGTAGGCGACCAGTTCGGGCGGGTGTGCCACCTGTCGGAGCGCGACTGCTCCATTCAGCGCCGCCACCAGAAGCTGGTGGAAGAGTCGCCCTCGCCGTTCATGACCGACGAGCTGCGCGAGAAAATGGGCGCGGCAGCCATCAAAGGCGCTTCCAGCATTGGCTACGAAGGCGCCGGCACCATCGAGTTTCTGGTGGACAAAAACCGCGACTTCTACTTCATGGAGATGAACACCCGCATTCAGGTGGAGCACCCCGTAACGGAGGAAGTGGTAAGCTACGACCTCATCAAGGAGCAGATTAAGGTAGCGGCCGGCATCCCCATTTCGGGCAAGAACTACTACCCCAAGCTGCACGCCATGGAGTGCCGCATCAACGCCGAGGACCCGCGCCACGGCTTCCGCCCCACCCCCGGCAAAATCACCACGCTGCACATTCCCGGCGGCCACGGCGTGCGCGTCGACACCCACGTGTACGCTGGCTACACCATCCCGCCGAACTACGACTCCATGATTGCCAAGCTCATCACCGTGGCCCAGACCCGCGAGGAGGCCATCGTAAAAATGAAGCGTGCCCTGAGCGAGTTTGTGGTGGAAGGCATCAAGACCACCATCCCCTTCCACCTGGCCCTGATGGACAACGAGGACTTCAAGGCGGGGAATTTCACTACCAAGTTTCTGGAGTCGTTTGACTTCTCGGTGGTGTAGACTGCCCTGCTATGTCTGATTTTGCTCAGCACCATTCTTACTGCAAAGCACTAAGAATGGTGCTGAGCTTTTTCTTGCTGGCTACCTCTGGTTGTAAACGTGATGAATGCTATGGCCCCATTGAAGGAATAGTGTTGCAGTCCCGTGATGACATAAACCGCGGAGGCGAGAGAATCTACCTTGACATCAGAAACAAGGCTGGAATTGGTATTCACCGAAGAGTGTACATATTCGGCCACGGGATGGCGGAATTCAATAACGTGGTTATCATTCGTGACCCGGAAAGCCGCTTTAAAGGCCGGAAGAAAATTTGTTTCGACAAGTTTTCTTCCGTCACGATATCCGATTATGGAACGTTAAATGCGGAAGACATTCCCGAATTAGAGCTGTATTAACTACACGCATACCATGCACCCCGCCGACTCCATCTACCAGCGACGCTAAACCTTGGAGGAACACTTCGCACTGGATGAACAGTCCGGCGTGTGGCACTAGTTATACCGGAATGAAAGTTTCTTGATGGACGTGCTGAGACCGGATGCAATGGCCGACGCAAGGATTATCCACAATACCATCACGCAGAAATGCGGGATGGCGCTGCGGCAGGGATTGCGCGCCTGCGGCCGGACAGAAGCCAGCAGCGTCCCGGGGCTTACTCCTTTTCGGTCTTTACCCGGCCGCGCTCCTCTTCGAGGCTGGTAGCGCGCTTGCGGGCGGCTTTGAGCTGCTGGTTGCCCAGCTTGTAGCTAAAGCTCAGCCGCACCTGCTGCGACTCGTAGTAGCTCAGAAACTGTACGTCGGCTCCCTGGAACCCGACGCTGCCCCGCTGCTTGTTGGTGAAGAGCACATCGTTGACGGTCAGGCGCAGGGTGGCGCGGTCGTTGAGCAGGCTTTTCTGGGCGCCCAGGTTGAGGCTGCCCAAGGCCTGGAAGCGCACAATGCCGCTGAGGCCCGCTGTTTGGTAGAAGCCCGAGGCTTCAAGCTTGAGCTTGTAGGGCAGCTGCACGTTGGCCTGCCCGTAGAAGGTAGCGGCCGTACGAGCTGCGCGGGTGCTGACGCCACCGTCGAGGTAGACATACTCGTTGCGGGCCACGTTCACGCCAACGTAGCCGGTGAGCTGCTTCAGGAAGCTTAGCGGCGCGTTGACGGCTACGCTGTAGCTGTTCTGAAAATCGAGGTTTTCCGAGATGGAGTAAATCAGCGGGCCGTCGGTTTTGGTCACCATGCTGATGACGTCGCTGGTACGGCTGTGGCTGAGAACCACGAAAGGCTGCTTGTTGTAAGTCAGCGCCAGCTTGTAGTTGTTGGTAAACTGCGGCGTGAGGTTCTCGTTGCCGCGCTGCTGGGTGTAAGGGTCCAGGTAGATGATGTTGGGGTTCAGGTCCTGGTAGCTGGGGCGGTCGATGCGCCGGCTGTAGGCGGCGTTCAGGCCCACTGCCTTGTGCAGCACCCGGTCGACGTTGAAGCTCGGGAAGAGCTGGGCGTACTCCCGGGTGAAGCGCAAGTCGTTGCTGTTGTTTTTGGTGCTGTGGCCGCGGTTGTTGGTCCATTCCCCCCGCAGGCCAGCCTGCCAGCTAAAACCCAGGTGCTCGCCCTCGGCCTGCACATAGCCGGCCTGAATGCCTTCGACGAACTGAAAGCTCTCAATCCGGTCGTTGCTGCCGCCCACGAAGTCGAGGTTGCTGCGGATATCGGCCTGGCTGGTTTTAGCCCCGAAGCGCAGCTTCAGGGTGGGGCGCAGCGGCCAGCGGTAGTCAAGCTGGGCCGAGCGCAGCCCGATGCCCACCTTCTGGTCGTTGCGCAGGTTTTCGTCGGTCCCCGTATTGAAATCGTTCCGCACTTTCCCGAGGCTGCCCAGCTCGTAGTACGAGTAGTCGACATCGGCCGTCAGCTCCCGCCCCAGCGAGTCGAGCTGCAGGCGGTAGTTCAGGTTGGCCGCGTAGGTGTCGGTGCGGCGGCGGGTGCTGTTCAGGGTGGCTACCTCGATGTTGTTGGGCGCCGTCACGCCATTTTCCGCCTCGGTGCTGATGCGGTTGGAGTAGCCGGTGACGAGCACGCCCAGGGTTTGCCGCTTGCTGAGGCTGTAGTCGGCGCCCAGGCGCAGGCTGCCGGGCGTGGACGTGCGCGGCTGGTAGCTGCGCTGCAGGTAGCGGGAGCCGGGCTCGCTGGCATCGCGCTCGGTGTTGAGCTGCTCGTAGGTTTTGCGGCGGGCCAGGCCCAGGTTGCCGAATACGTTGAGCTTACCGGCCCGGTGGTTCAGGTCGATGTTGGCCGCGGCCTTGGCAAAGCGCCCGTAGCCTACGCTGGCGGCCACGGTGCCATTGGTGCCCAGGTCCACGTTTTTCTTCAGGATGATGTTGATAACCCCCACGTTGCCGGCCGCGTCGTAGCTGGCGTCGGGCTGGTTCATCACCTCAATGCGCTCGATGCTGTTGCTGGGGAAATCCTTGAGCAGGCTGGTCACGTCGGTGTAGCGGGTGGTGCGCCCGTCGATGAGAATAACCACGCCCTCGCGCCCGGCAATGCTGATACGGTCGTTCATCACGAGCAGGCCCGGCACCTGCTGCAGGACTTCCAGCGCCGTCGCGCCGGCCGTTACGCTGCCCTCCACGTTTACTATCATCTTGCCGTTGCGCATTTCCAGCAGCGGCTTGCGGCCCACTACCTGCACGTCGCTCAGCTGCTGCGCCGCCGGCGCGAGCTTCATGGTGGGCAGCACTACGGCGGTGCCGCCCACGGCAAACGGCGCCGAGCGCTGCGTGCGGTAGCCCAGCGCAATCACCGTAACGCGGTAGCTCCCGGAAGCCACCTTCCGGAAGCTATAGCTGCCATCGGCGCCCGACTGTTCGGCGGTGGTTTGGGTGCTGTCCTGCACGGGGCGCAGCAGCACGGTGGCGAAAGGCAAGGGCTGCTGCTTTTCGTCGAGCAGGCGTCCTGACACGGCCCTGCTTGTCTGGGCCTGGCTGATGAGAGTGGGAGCGGCAGCTATGCAAAGCGTAAGAAGTGCTTTCATGCAGAATATGGTGGAGATGATACCACCCCAGGGGCCTAATCTTCCAGGCAGCCTCCGTGCAGCAGAAGCCAAGCTTAAACACCGGAAGCCCAGGTGCGGAAAACCAAGCCGCAAGAGGCGGCTAATGTGAAAACAAAGAGGGTGCGGCAACTTATTCCGGGCTTTTTCTGGGAGCGAAAAAGCTCGGCCTGCGGGAAGGAAGCATTGGCATTATGCTTCAGCCGGCTGTTGTTCAGACAGCCGGCCTGAGCAGATAGCGACCAGATGCAAAACAGCTGGAAGGAGTTGCCTGGCCAGAACAAAAAAGTCATAGAATGCTGAAAAACTATGGGATTGTTTAGCAGGGCTGCCGGACTGACTTATGCGGCCCTATAGATTTATTAAACAGAACGCTGCCTGGTATGGGTCAAGCTCGTCGAGCCCCGCAGCATCGGGGGCGCCCAGTAATACAACACCGTACTCACCGGTAGCAAGCGTAATCTCATTTTGACGAGCCGCCCAAGGGCTTGCCGCAGCTGCAGCTTAGGCCGGTGCACAAGTCTTACATCGTAGCCTTGGTAAGAATACCCTGGTCGAGCGGTAGCGCATCTACCCCGGCCAGGGGATTCCTCCCGTTGCCAAACCTACCGGCCCAACTTTGCCGCTAGTAAGGTCAGCTAAGCAGAGTGCGTCGGCCAACTCCACAGAAGGTTGCTGCAGCATATAACAAGAGCCAACTACTGCAATAATCTGAGGCTCTGCTGAATGGTCTATACCGATAGGTAAAACAAATGCTTAGTGAAGAAGAAACAATCGTTCCCGCAATCGATTGTTTTGATTTTCAATCGTTTGCAAATAAATATGTGCAGCTTTTCTAGTGCATTAACAAATAGGCAAGTAGAATTATTATGATAAGTGCAATAAAAGGCTTAAAAACCTGTGCAATTTTACCAATATTGTAAATTCCCGAACATTGCACATAACTATTTCAATAAAAAGGTGGTCAATTTGCAAATCCAATAACCATTCCCGCCTTTTTATGAAAATAAACCTACGCGACTCCAGTCGTGTTCTGTTAGCCGCCTCGCTCCTGTTGGGAGCCTGTGCCAAAGACACCGCGCTGCCGACAGCCCCGCAGCCCCTGGCCCCGGCTGCCGCCAACGCCGTTATTCCCAACGGGGTAATGATGCAGGCCTTCTACTGGGATGTACCCATCAACAGCAACGGCCAAAGCTGGTGGCAGGTGCTGGGAAGCAAATCGCAGGAGCTGAAAGACGCGGGCATTACGGCCGTATGGCTCCCCCCGGCCTATAAAGGCGGCAACGTCAACGATGTCGGCTACGGCGTGTACGACCGGTACGACCTGGGCGAATTCAACCAGAAAGGCACCGTGCCCACGCGCTACGGCACGGTAAGCCAGCTCACTTCGGCCATATCGGCCCTGCACGGCAAAGGGATTCAAGTGTACGAAGACATGGTGATGAACCACCTCACCTTCGCCGATGCCCAGGAGCAGTTTAACGTGGGCGGCACCAATTACAACGTGTACAGCAGCTTCACCTATCCCGGCCGCGGCAACACCTACAGCTCGTACAAGTGGCACTGGTACAACTTCAACGGCACCCAGCAGGCCCCCAACAACGGCTGGTACCAGTGGAATGCCTGGGACTTCCAGCCCTACGCCAACAACGACGCCTACGACAACCTGCTGGGCTCGGAGATACGCTACGCCGACGTAAACCAGCGCACCGAAACCAAGAACTGGGGCAACTGGATTACGGCCAAGCTCAGCCTCGACGGCTACCGCCTCGACGCCACCAAGCACATTCAGACCAGCTACGTGAATGAGTGGCTGGACGCAGTGAAAGGCTCATCCGGCCGCTTCGCCGTAAGTGAAGCCTGGTTCCGCAACCTCACCGACCTCAACAACTACGCCGCCGCCACGGGGGGCCGCACCAGCCTGTTCGACGTGCCCCTGCACTACACCTTTCAGGATATGAGCAACGGCAACGGGGCCTGGGACATGCGCGGCCTGCAGTTTGCCGGCTTCACCGAAGCCAATGGCGCCCTCTCGGTGTCTTTCGTCGACAACCACGACACCGACCACCCCGGCGCGCTGTACTCACCGGTTACCAACCTGAAGATGCTGGCTTATGCCTACATTCTGACCCGGCAGAAAGGCTACCCCTGCGTGTTCTACAAGGACTACTTCAACTACGGCCTGGGCCCGCAGATTAAAAAGCTTATCCAGATTCGCCAGGCCAACGCCTTTGGCCCCGCCACGGAGTACACCAGCGTAAACGACGCCAACGTGTATGCCTACTCGCGGGCCGGCGACGCCACCCACGCCGGCCTGCTGGTGCTGCTTAACGACGGCGGCTCATCGGCCTCCAAAGGCATTACCACGCCCTTCAAGAGCGTCAGCCTGACCGATGCCACCGGTAACAATGCCGGCACCATCACCACCAACTCCAGCGGCTATGCCGTGTTCCCTGTGGGTGCCCGCAGCTACGCGGTGTGGGTGCCTACCGGCGGCAGCACGACCCCTCCTCCTACCGGCACGGGTACCAACGTGACTTTCAACATCAACTACAGCAACACCGTGACGGGCCAGGACTTGTACGTCATTGGCAGCACGGCCCAGCTGGGCGCCTGGAACACGGCCAATGCCATTAAGATGAGCACCAACCCCTGGCCAGCCTGGACCAAAACCATCAACCTGACCAGTGGCACCTCCGTGCAGTACAAGTACATCCGCAAGGACGGCGCCGGCAACGTGCTGTGGGAAGGCGGCGCCAACCGCAGCTTCACCCCCAGCGGTACGAGTATGACGCGCAACGACACCTGGCAGCCGTGAGGCATACAGCCTAGCTATCAGCAAAAAGGCCCGCTGCATAATGCAGCGGGCCTTTTTTGCGATAGCGCCAGGGCTAGTTAAATCACCCGGGCCGCCTCGGCCTTGTCTTCCTCTACAATGGCCGGGCGCATGATGTCGTGGCCCAGCTTGTCGCGCTTGGTGGTGAGGTAGCTTTCATTGTGCTCGTTGGCGGCAATTTCAATGGCCACGGTTTCCACTATCTCCAGGCCGTAGCCGATGAGGCCGGTGCGCTTGCGGGGGTTGTTGGTAAGCAGGCGCATCTTGGTCACGCCCAGGTCGCGCAGCATGGAGGCACCTACGCCATAGTCGCGCTCGTCGCTCTGGAAGCCCAGCTCCAGGTTGGCCTGCACGGTGTCGCGGCCCTGCTCCTGCAGCTTATAGGCCTTAAGCTTGTTGAGCAGGCCGATGCCGCGGCCTTCCTGGTTCATGTAGATGATGACGCCGCGGCCTTCGCGCTCAATCTGCTCCATGGCGCGGTGCAGCTGCGGGCCGCAGTCGCAGCGGCAGGAGCCGAAGATGTCGCCCGTCACGCAGGAGCTGTGCACGCGGGCCAGCACGGGCTCGCCGTTGCCGATGTCGCCCTTCACCAGGGCCAGGTGCTGGGCGCCGTTCGAGCGCTGGGAGTAGGCGTAGAGGTCGAAGTCGCCCCACTGCGTGGGCATCTTCACCGAGATGTCGCGGTGAATCAGGCTCTCCTTCTCCAGGCGGTACTTGATGAGGTCCTGCACCGAAATCAGCTTCAGGTTCCACTTTTTGGCGATGAGCTGCAGGTCGGGCAGGCGGGCCATTTCGCCGTCTTCCTTCAAAATCTCCACCAGCACGCCGGCCGGCTCGAAGCCGGCGAGGCGGGCCAGATCCACGGTGGCTTCGGTGTGGCCGGCGCGGCGCAGCACGCCTTCCTTGCGGGCCTTGAGCGGGAAAATGTGGCCCGGCTTGCCCAGCTCATCGGGCCGGGTGCTGGGGTCGATAAGGGCCTGAATGGTCTTGCTGCGGTCGGAGGCCGAGATACCGGTGGTCACGCCATTCTTCAGCAGGTCGACCGATACGGTGAAGGCCGTAGAGTGCAGGGCAGTGTTGTGGCCCACCATCAGGTTGAGGCCCAGCTCTTCGCAGCGCTCCTCGGTGAGGGCCGTGCACACCAGCCCGCGCCCGTGCGTGGCCATGAAGTTGATGACTTCGGGCGTGGCGCAGCGGGCAGCGCAGATAAAGTCGCCTTCGTTTTCGCGGTCTTCGTCGTCGACGACGATGACAACCTTGCCGGCGCGAATGTCTTCGATGGCGGATTCGATGGAGTCAAGCATTTTTTTAAGCTTTTAGCTGATAGCTGTTAGCTATTAGCTTTTTGTAAGGTAAAACCGGAGAGTACGGGAAGTAAAACAAAAGCTAATGGCTATCAGCTAACAGCAAACTCACTTGGCTTGTTGAAAACGCTGGGTAGGCTGCCAGACGGTGGTTTTGATGCCGCGCAGGTAGCGCCAGTAGCCCAGCAGCAGCGCGGCGTTCATGCTGTAAAAATGGGTAACAAAGCGCAGCAGGCGCGAGTGCCGGCCCATGCGCTTGAGCAGCACGTCGGCCAGCAGCAGCAGCGGCAACGCCAGCTGCCCGGCCAGGGCCAGCTGGTACAGCCAGCCTGCCTGCAGGGCTACCAGCCCCAGGGTGACGGCCAGCAGCAGCAGCAGCAGCAGCGGCGTATACCAGCGCAGCACCTTGTGCGACCAGAGCGCAAACGCCACGCCGCCATATCGGGGGCTTAGCAAGGAGCGAAATTCCCTTAAGTTCTGGAAGTTGCCAGCCGATATGCGGGCTTTGCGCCGAAACTCCTCTTTCAGCCGGTCCGATACATCTTCGTAGCACACCGCCTCCAGCTCGTTGATGGCCTGCAAGCCGTCGCGCAGCACGGCCAGCGTGATGTAGAAGTCGTCGACCAGAAAGGCTGCCGGGGCCGGGTGATAGCAGCTGCGGCGTACCGCGAAACAGCCGCCAAAGGCCCCCATCATGGCGCCCCATACCACGCCTTCCTGAAACTTTATCTGGTTTTCGCGCTCCAGATAGGCCTTTTCCTGGCCGGAGATGCCCTCTGCCCGGTGTTCGGGGTTGAGGATGTTGCCGCCCACCAGCCCGATGGCGGGATTGTGGAAATGCTTTACCAGGTGGTAAAGCGTGTCGGACGCAAAAAAGACGTTGGCATCCGTGAGCACCAGCACCGGCGCTGTGGCGTGCCGGGCCAGGTTCTCGATTACCGTGGGCTTGCCGGTGCGCTGGTGGTAGGCCTGAAAGTGCAGCTGCGGGTACTGGCGGCTCAGCTTTTCCAGCAGGCTGTTGGTTTGGTCCGAGGAGTTATCGGAGCCCACCAACAGCCGCACACGGTCGAGCGGATAGCTGGTCTGGAAGGTGGAGCGCACTTTCTCTTCAATCACCGACTCTTCGTTGTGAGCGGCCAGCAGGATGTCGACGGCCGGCAAATCAGCGGCGCCCGGAGCATATATGTCAGCGTTTTGCCGTCGCCCCTGCGCCAGCTGGTCCAGCAGAAGCGGAAACAGCACGTAGGTGTGTGCCACCAGCAGCAGGCTCAGCCAGAAAATCAGGGACAAGGCCAGCACCATCAGTCGGTGGCCGGCCGCAGCCGCTGGTATAGCTCCTCAAAACGCCGCACCACCCGCTGGTTGTCGTACAGCTCACGGGCAGTACGGGCGGCGGCCTCTCCTATTGGGCCAACTGGAATATCGCCGCGGTACCAGGCGCGCAGAGCCTCCAGCCAGCCTTCGCGGCTGTCGCGCAGCAGCATATCGTGCCCATCGCGCACGGCAATGCCCTCGGCGCCGATGCGGGTGCTGATAATAGCCTTGCCCAGGGCCATGCCCTCAATGATTTTGATGCGCATGCCGCCACCGCTGAGCAAGGGCACCAGCATCAGCTCGTATTGCTGCATGAACGCCGGAGCCGACTCCACGAAGCCATGCACGAATACCTTGTCGGTGCGGGGCCGGAGCAACTCTTCCGGAGTGCCGCTGCCGGCAATGTGCAGCTCCACATCGGGCATTTCGGCGTGTACGGTGGGCCATACTTCGCGCAGCAGCCACTCCAGGGCCTCCAGGTTGGGCAGCCAGTTCAGCGAGCCAATCATGCACAGCGTGCGCGGCTTGGGCTGTATGGCCGGGTCGGGCTGAAAGCGGGTCAGGTCGACGCCAGCCGGCACGAACACCACCGGCTCGGGGCAGCCCAGGGCGCGCAGGCGCGCGGCATCGTCTTCGGTAATGGCTGCCACGGCATCAAATTGCGGCAGGTAGCGGCGCTCGAACTTTTCCAGGCGGGCGGCCATATTGCGCAGGTAGCGCTTTTTCAGGAGGTTTTGCTCGCGGCTGGCCAGCATCTGCCAGATGGTGTGCTCTACGTTGTGCGCCCGCAGCACCAGCGGCGGCACGCCAGTCTGGGTGCTGGCCAGGCGGCCGACTGCTGCGCCGTACCAAGCCACGAAAGTGCCCTCTACCTGGATGATGTCGATTTTCTCGGAACGCAAAATTTCCAGCAGCCGGGCCTCCAGGGCCGGGCTGATGAAGCGCTCCACATTATACGGCATGCGGCTGAAGAGTAGATTTTTCAGCGCTTTGGTCGGGGAAAGGTTGGTGTTTACATCCACCGTTACCAGTCGCACATTCGGGCCCAGATGGTCCAGAACTGTGCTCGGCTGGTTATGCTTAGGCGTGTTTACTGCCAGCACCGTAACCCGGTGCCCGGCGCGGGCCAGGCCGGCAGCCACGTCGTACATGGCAATGGCCCCGCCATCGTGCGGCGGGTAGGGAACGCGGAAGCAGAGTTGCAGAATGTGCATGCAGGCCACAAAGGTAGCAGCCGGGGCGCCTTTTTAGGAGTGATAAAGTGAAGAGGTGATGGAGTGAGGAGGTGCGGAAGTGAGGAGGTACTAGGAACGTCATGCTGAGCGAAGCCGAAGCATCTTGCCCGCAGCAGTAATTCCCTTTTGATTGGGTTTACTCTCGTGGTAGAGATGCTTCGACAAGCTCAGCATGACGTTCTTAGTACTTCCTCTCCCTCACCCCATCACCTTCTTACCGCTTGTAATACTCCACCAGCCTGGCAATCTGGGCTTCGGTGCCGAGCAGCAGCAGCACGTCGCCCGGGGCGGGGCGCACGTCGGCGGCGGGGCTTACGACTAGCTCGCCGTGGTGGAGGCGCAGGGCAATAACGGTAGCACCCACGCGGGAGCGGATGTCGAGCTCGCGAATGCTTTGGCCTTGTAGCGCCGGGCGCATTTCCACTACCGGCATTTCTTCCAGCCGTAGCTTTTCGGGGTCAAGGCCGGAAATCATGTCGAGAAAACGAATGACTTCGGGGCGAATAACCAAGTTGGCCATGTGCGACCCTCCAATCTCATCGGGCATCACCACCGAGTCGGCGCCGGCGCTGTGCAGCTTGCTGACGCTGGAGCGCGAGCTGGCCCGGGCAATAATTTTCAGCTTGGGGTTCATTTCCCGGGCCGTAAGGGCTACAAAAACGTTGTCGGCATCCTTGGGCAGTGCCGTGATAAGGGCCCGGGCCCGCAGCACGCCGGCCTGCCGCAGCACCGCTTCGTCGGTGGCATCGCCGAAGATGGCGGCCACGCGCCCCCCTCCGGAATTCTGCACCTCGATTCGCAGCAGGTTTTCGTCCTGCTCCACCACAACGCATTCGGTGCCGCCCTGCCGCAGCTCGTGGAAGGCTTTGCTGCCATTGCGCCCAAAGCCGCACACAATAACGTGCCCGGTAAACTTGCTTATCTCCTGATTGGTCCGATACATTTTGAACATGCGGCGTAATTCGCCGTCGAATATATACTGCGTCAGTACCGACACCACGTAGCCCGCTACGCCCAGGTTCAGCAACACATAGAAAGCTACGAAGAGCTTGCCACTGGTCCCCAGCTCCCCTACCGTGCCGTAGCCCACCGTGGAAATGGTGATGGCCGTCATGTACAGGGCATCCACAAAGCCATAATCGGCGGAGCCCATAAAACCAAGCACGCCCAGCACGATGCTGCTCATGGTGAGCAGCACGGCAATGTAGAGGCGGGTCAGGTTGAAGCGTTTTTTCATGGGTATCTAAGTGCAAGCACGTCATGCTGAGCGCAGCATCTTGCTTGGGGAAGTAATCCAATCGGATGAGCTACTGCTGCGGGCAAGATGCTTAGCCTGCGCGGACGCCAGATGAGCAGGACGTTCTAAATAACACCTATCGACTCAAAGCCCAGGGGCTAGGCGCTGCGGGGCACCACGGTACCCAGCAGGTTGGCCAGCTCATTATCCAGCTCCTTGAGGCGCTTGATGTCGCCCAGAATCTCAAACATCTCGGCGTCTTCCACCGGCTCGCGCAGGCGGTCGAGGCAGGCGTTGAGCTCGCGCTGCACGTGGCATTTGTTAAGCCGCAGAATGGCGTTGTCGCAGGCCAGCTTGGGCAGGTCCACTTCGTTGAACACGTAGATTTCCTTGGTGCGCCAGTTGGGGCTGAGCTCGTAGCGCTCGGTGGCCAGGTCGGTAATCAGGCTGCGGATTTCGGCCCGCTCGTGCTGAGCCAGCTGCCGGGCCTCGGGGAAGCGGCCGGCCAGCAGCTCCTGTCGGCACATGGCCCACACTTCGGCGTAGAGCGGGGTGCGCAGCGGGGCTTCCTCAAACTGGCTGAACAGGTAAGCTGCCACGCTAACTTCGGTATCGACCTCGCGGCCGGCGTACAGCACCAGCAGGCGCAGCACCTCGCGCTCGCATACCTGCAGCAAATCCACCACTTCGGTGTCAGCGCTGTCCGCGCCCTGGGCCTCCCCCGCCCGGGCGCCAGGCTGCACCTGGCCCAGCAGGTCGGCGGCCTCGGCCCCGCCGTACATCAGCATCTCGGCTTCTTCCTCATCCGACAGCGGGCGCGGGGCCGGCGCGGGGGCCTGGCCCGGGCGCTGCCCGCCGGCGGGAGTCTGCTGCACGGGCGCCTTGGCGCTGGCGTTTTTCACCAGCTTGTTGTACTCGGTGATGATGACCTGCTCGTCGATGTTGAACGTGGTGGAGGTCTGCTGCAGAAACACCTGCCGCTTGATGGCGTCGGGCACCCGGGCAATGCTGTTGAGCACGTCGCGGATGGCCTCGGCCTTTTTCACCGGGTCGTTGCTGGCCTCCCGGGCCACCAGCGTGGTTTTAAAGGAGATGAAGTCCTGGGAGTTTTTCTCGATGTAGTCGGCAAAGCGCTGGTCGCCCACCTTGCGGATGTAGGAGTCGGGGTCGTCGCCGTCGGGAAACAGCACCACGCGCACGTTCAGGCCGCCTTCGAGCAGCAGGTCGGTGCCGCGCAGGCTGGCCTTGATGCCGGCCGCGTCGCCGTCATAGAGCACCGTCACGTTGTCGGAGTAGCGCTTTATCAGCCGAATCTGGCCTTCGGTGAGCGAGGTGCCCGACGAAGCCACCACGTTCTTGATGCCGCCCTGGTACAGGCTCAGCACGTCGAGGTAGCCTTCCACAAGGTAGCAAACCTCCTCGGTGCGGATGGCCTGCCGGGCCTGGAACAGCCCGTAGAGCACATCCGACTTGTGGTAGATGTCCGACTCCGGCGAGTTCAGGTACTTGGCCATCTTGTCGTCGCGCTTCAGGGTGCGGGCCCCGAAGCCCACCACGCGGCCGCTGATGTTGTGAATCGGAAACATCACCCGGCCCCGGAACCGGTCGTAGCGCCGGCCGGTATCGCGGCCCTGCTCGTCGGTTTTGGTCACGATGAGGCCGGTTTTCTCCAGGTACTTCTTCTCGAAGCCGGCTCCTTCGGCGGCTTTCATCAGGTCGTCCCAGCTATCGAGGGAATAGCCGAGCTCGAAGGTCTGGATGGTGCTTAGGTTCAGGCCCCGCTCCTTGAGGTAGCCGTAGCCGATGCTCATGCCTTCCTCGGAGTTGAGCAGCAGGCGGTGGTAGTGGCTTTTGGCCCAGTCGGAAAGGATGAACTGCGAGTCCCGCTCGTTCTGCTGCAGCTGCTGCTGGGGTGTTTTTTCCTCTTCCTGAATCTCAATGCCGTACTTCTTGGCCAGGTACTTCAGGGCTTCCACGTAGGAAGTGCCTTCCACGTCCATGATGAACTGCACCACGCCGCCGGCCTTGCCGCAGCCGAAGCACTTGTAGAGCGACTTGGCCGGGTTTACGGAGAAAGAAGGCGACTTTTCGTGGTGAAACGGGCAGGGCGCCCACATGTTCTGCCCCTTGCGCTTGAGCTGCACAAAGTCGCCGACGACTTCTACGATGTCGGCAGTCTGGATAATCTGGTCAACTAACTCTTTGGGAATACGGGCCATAATAAGTAGCGTGGGGGCGCCAACTTGATACTACGCACCTAAAGCCCAGCCGAACAGTTCCGGCAGGAGCAGGCACGCGAACTACAAAGTTCGCGCTACTTTGACCAAGCCCCATCAGACCAAGCGAGCTATTTCAGGCGAAAAAAGGCAAGCGCGGCAAATCCCGCCTCCCCTACTACATTCCCGAAATGTTTGCATCTTTGCGCAACTTCTGTTGAGTCACAGGAGTTAAACTCCCAAGCAGGAAGGGCTTACACCCTCCCTGCCGGCTACGGTTAGTGACGGAGCAGCACGTAAATGCTGCTAGCCAGCACCAGCCACCGTCCAAGCTGCGAAAGCAGCCGGACTGGGAGCCTGACGGTGATTACCACGTAATCATCGCCACTGTTTGGTTTGTTTCTCATTGGTCTAAGAATGAGGGGAAACAAATCACCCACTTTCGAAGCCCGTGGTGCCAGCCACGGGCTTCGCCTTTTTCAGCCGAAACTGAAAAAAGTGCCGTGGCGGCGGGAGACTACCGCACAGTGCAGCAAAGCTAAAGGCATAGTGCCAACTTTCGCTTACGGCCTACCTTTGCCCTTGAATAAACTCCGCGCAAGATGCCCGCATACCGTCCCGAAGAAATTGAAAAGAAGTGGCAGGCCCACTGGAAAGAGCAGCAGACCTTTAAGGCCGACAACGCTTCCGCCAAGCCCAAGTACTACGTGCTCGACATGTTTCCCTACCCTTCCGGGGCGGGCCTGCACGTAGGGCACCCGCTGGGCTACATCGCCTCCGACATCGTGACGCGCTACAAGCGCCTGCAGGGCTTCAACGTGCTGCACCCCATGGGCTTCGACTCCTTCGGCCTGCCCGCCGAGCAGTACGCCATTCAAACCGGGCAGCACCCCGAGAAAACTACCCGCGAGAATATTGCCCGCTACATCGAGCAGCTCTCGGCCCTGGGCTTCAGCTACGACTGGAGCCGGGAGGTGCGCACCTCCGACCCCAGCTACTACAAGTGGACGCAGTGGATTTTCCTTAAGCTGTTCAACTCCTGGTACAACCTCGACACCAACCGCGCTGAGCCCATCAAAACCCTGATGGACAAGTTTGCCGACAACGGCAGCCAGGGCATCAACGCCGCCGGCGACCCCGAGGAGCGGCACGAGTTCACGGCCGGGCAGTGGGGCATGATGAATGAAAAGCAGAAGCTGGCCGCCGTGCACCCCTACCGCCTCGCCTACCAGCAGGACACCTACGTGAACTGGTGCGCCGGCCTGGGCACGGTGCTCTCAAACGACGAGGTGAAGGACGGCCTCTCCGAGCGCGGCGGCTTCCCCGTCGAGCGCCGCCTCATGCCGCAGTGGAACCTGCGCATCACCGCCTACGCCGACCGCCTGCTGCAGGGCCTCGACACCATCGACTGGCCCGAGCCCATCAAGGAGATGCAGCGCAACTGGATTGGCAAGAGCATCGGGGCCGAAGTCACTTTCCCGGTGCTTTCGGACGACTCGGCTGCCATTTCCGGGGAAGAAACGACGGCAGCCGGCCCGGTTATCAAGGTCTACACTACCCGCGTCGACACCATCTACGGCGCTACTTTCCTGGTGCTGGCCCCCGAGCACGAGCTGGTGGCCCAGCTCACCACGCCCGAGCAGCAAGAAGCCATAACCGAGTACATCGCCGCCACCAAGCGCCGCTCCGAGCGCGACCGCATGGCCGACACCAAAACCGTGTCGGGCGCCTTCACCGGCGCTTATGCCCAGAACCCGGTGAGCGGCCAGCCCGTGCCCATCTGGATTGCCGACTACGTGCTGGCCGGCTACGGCACCGGCGCCGTGATGGCCGTGCCCAGCGGCGACCAGCGCGACTGGGTATTCGCTACCCACTTCAACCTGCCCATCCTGCAGATTTCCGACGCCCAGCAGGGCCTCGACCAGCAGGCCGACCCCACCAAGGAAGGCCGCTACATCAACTCCGACCTCATCAACGGCCTGGGCTACGCCGACGCCACCGAAAAGCTCATTGCCTTCCTCGAAGAGCGCGGCCTGGGCCGCGGCAAGGTCAACTACCGCCTGCGCGACGCCATCTTCGGCCGGCAGCGCTACTGGGGCGAGCCCATTCCCATTTACTACAAGGACGGCACGGCCTACGGCGTGGCCGAGGCCGACCTGCCCCTGGTGCTGCCCGAAATCGACGAGTACAAGCCCACCGAAACCGGCGAGCCGCCCCTGGGCCGCGCCAAGGACTGGAAATATAAAGGTCAGTACGACTACGAGCTGAGCACCATGCCCGGCTGGGCCGGCTCCAGCTGGTATTACCTGCGCTACATGGACCCCACCAACGAGGCCCGCTTCGTAGGCGAGGAAGCCGAGCAGTACTGGGGCAACGTAGACCTGTACATGGGCGGCGCCGAGCACGCCACCGGCCACCTGCTCTACGCCCGCTTCTGGTACCTGTTTCTGAAAGATTTGGGCCTGGTAAACGGCAATGAGCCCTTCCAGAAGCTGATTAACCAGGGTATGATTCTGGGTCGCTCCAACTTCGTGTACCGCATCAACGGCACCAATAAGTTTGTGACGCTGGGCAAGAAGGACCAGTACGAAACCACGGCCCTGCACGCCGACGTCAACTTCGTAGACAATGACGTATTGGATATTGAAGCCTTCAAAAAGTGGCGCGACGAGTACGCAACAGCTGAGTTCATCCTTGAAGACAACGGCACCTATGTGTGCGGCGTGGAAATCGAGAAGATGTCGAAGTCCAAGTACAACGTTGTAAGCCCCGATACCCTCATCAGCCGCTACGGCGCCGACGCCCTGCGCCTCTACGAGATGTTCCTGGGCCCGCTGGAGCAGTTCAAGCCCTGGAATACCAACGGCATCACGGGCGTAGGCTCCTTCCTCAAGAAGTTCTGGCGCCTGTTCCACCCCGAAGATGGCGCGCTGGCCGTAACCGACGAGCCGGCCACCCCGGCCGAGCTCAAAGCCCTGCACAAGGCCATCCGCAAGGTGCAGGAAGACATTGAGAAGTTCAGCTTCAACACCTCGGTCAGCACCTTCATGATTGCCGTGAACGAGCTGACGGCCCTCAGCTGCCACAAGCGCGCCATTCTGGAGCCCCTGGTGGTGCTGGTGTCGCCCTACGCGCCCCACCTGGCCGAAGAGCTGTGGGCGGAGCTGGGTAACCAGCCCGGCAGCATCAGCTCGGCTTCTTACCCCGAGTTTCGCGAGGAATACCTGGTGGAAGACAGCGTGAACTACCCCGTGGCCATCAACGGCAAGGTGCGCGAGCAGTTCCAGTTCGCCGCCACCGCCACCGCAGCTGATATTGAGGCCGCCGTGCTGGCTTCCGACTTCCTGGCCCGCTTCGGCGAAGGCAAGGCAGCGAAGAAGGTGATTGTAGTGCCGGGTCGGATGGTGAACGTGGTGGTGTAACCCCACCCCCGGCCCCTCCCCGATGGGGAGGGGAGCCTATTCCGCTTGTTCAGGCGCTAAGAGTCAAAATAATAAAAAAGAAAAGGGGCCTGTTGCTTTCGCAGCAGGCCCCTTTTCTTTTCATCATCAGGCTCCCCTCCCTACCGGGGAGGGGTCGGGGGTGGGGCCGGGGGTGGGGCTAGTTCTGCCCCAGCCCTACCTCGCAGCAGGCCAGCTGGCGCTGCAAATAAGCGCGGGCTTTGGAAAACTGCGACTTCGACGTGCCCTCGGAAATGCCCAGCAGGTTGCTGATTTCCACATGCGAGTAGCCTTCTACCGCGTACATGCTGAAGATTTTGCGGTAGCCGTTGGGCAGCTTTTCCACCATGCGCATGATGTCGGCAGCGGCCAGGTCGGTTTCGGCCATGGCCGCAACCGGCGTGAGGCAGGCGGTGCTTTCCTCGATGTCGACGTGCTGGGGGCGCTGGCTGCGCAGGTAGCTCAGGGCGGTGTTCGTCATGATGCGGCGCACCCAGCCGGTGAGGCTGCCTTCGTGACGGTACTGCTCCAGGCCGCGGAACACTTTCACGAAGCCGAGCATCAGCACTTCTTCGGCGTCTTCGGTGCTGCGCAGGTAGCGCTTGCACACGGCCAGCATCTTGCCCGACAGCCGGTCGTAGAGCACCCGTTGCGCCCGGGGGTTACCCAGGCGGCATTCGGCTACAAGTTCGTCCTCGGACAGGAAACGGGTGGAGAGGGAGGTTTTCATGGGTTTTGCAGAAAAGAGGAGGAGAGAAAGAGAAGAGGGTGGTACTAGTTGCAGAAGAAGGAGAGAAAAGCCACGCTAGGTGAAGTCGACGGGTCAAAGGTAGAAACAGGTACTTTGTAAAGCAAGGTACCTTTAAGAAAATTTTATTCGATTTCTACCATAGGCCAATTTTTGCGGTGATTTACAGAACAATAATTTTTACCGTTTTTGTCACACTCGCAAACTCGGCCCATTGATGAGGAAGGGTTGCTTCGGGTTGCCTGGTGAATTGTTAATTTTGGTTAAACCCTGTTCCACTTTGGGTGTGCAGTTAATACTCACCCAAGTGGAAAACATTACAGGTAAAACCAAGAAAATTTTTCAGCGCCCATTTAAGCAGCCAGCCCAGCCAGGGGTACTGCCTACTTGGGCGAACCCGGCGGGCATGCCCGCCGCCGGCCTCGGCCGCTTGCTATGTCTGGTCAGTTTTGAAAATCCAGGCTGGCACCCGTGCCACAACGCTGCGCTTTCGTAGTTTGGCAGCATGAAGAACCTTTTGCTTTTCTGCCTCCTCGGCGGGGCCCTACAGGCAGCCGGGCAGGCTTCTCCCCTGCCGGTCGACTCGGCTTCGGGCCGGGTAACTTACCGCGGCGTGGTGCCCGTGCCGAATGAGACGGCCGACGTGGTATTTGAGCGGGCCCGGGTCTTTGCCAAGACCTCGCTGATGCCTCCGGTTATTAACGAGAAAAAGAAGACGGTTACCGGCGTGTGGGAACGTCCGGTTGGCTCCGGCCGCCTTATCCGCTATGAATTGGGCGTGGTAGTGGCCGACGGAAGCTACCAGTACAAGCTGTCGGATTTTGAAAGCAAGGCCGCACCGGGCCCCGCGCCGGCGCCCGGAACCGAAGCAGCTTCCCCGGCTCCTGCCGCATCCACTCCCCTGGAGCAGGTGCTGCAAAATCCTGCTTCGTACAAGGCGGGCAAGCCCACTCCCGCTTTTGTTGCCTACCGGACTACCGTCCATAAAACCGTGCAGCTGGCTATTGCCGACCTGCAGCGACGCCTCAAGCCCGGCCCTCGCGGAAGGTAATGCGGCAGAACGTTGCATGAGTTGGCCGGTCGCCTTCCCACTAACTACTCAGCTACAAACAAACGCCCCGGCGTTACAGGCCGGGGCATTGTACTGACATTTTCTTAAGAAGACTGGCAGCTATGTCTTGCATACTCAGGGCAATGCGAGCGCACTACAGCTGGTACTCCGCCCGCACAGCTTTGGGCAGCGAGGCCACAATCAGGTTATAGGAGTCATCGGTCCAGCTGCGCAGCTGGGCATCAGAAACGCCGGTGCCGATAAGGACCGTGTTCCAGTGCTGCTTGTTCATGTGGTAGCCGGGCAGCACGAAGTCGAACTGTTCACGCAGCTCGACGGCCCGGGCCGGCTCACACTTCAGGTTGACGCTGGCGAAGGTGTCGATGTCGGTGAGGGCAAACATTTTGCCGCCCACCTTAAACACCAGCGTCACGGGGTCAAAGGGCGTGTGCTCGGTTACGCCGGGCTTGCCCAGGCAGTAGTCGCGGAAATCCTCGATGTTCACCGAGCCAGGTATTACAGCACGTAGCGGAACAGCATCACCAGCAGGCAGACCAGGAACATGGCCATGCTCAGCTTGTTGATGAAGTGCATCGTTTTAAGGTTGAAGTTGGTCTTGCGGCTGGGGTCGTGCTTGCGGAAGAAATAGCCGAACACGGGGCCGAAGTTGAAAAGGTCTTTACCGTTCATGATAAGGCAGCTTGGGTTCGGAAAGGTAACACCCACCGGGGCAGAAAGATTTGTCTGAACCACGGATTTACGCGGATTTTTCGGATTTTGTAGACGGCTCCTTTTCCGCCTTCCAGCAGGCTCTAGTCCTTGCTATCCCAGGTTTAGCCGCTCGCGCCATTGCAGCGGCGCGGGCAGTTCGACGGAGGCAAACTCCAGGTGAATGACGCGGCGGCTGCGGGGGCTGGTGCTGCGGTTGGAGGCGTGCAGCAGCAGGGGCTTCATCAGCATAGCGCCGCCGGCCGGCACCGCGCACACCTGGCCCTCCGTGGTCAGGGCCGCCGCTGCTGCCGGCGGCAGCACGCCGTGCCGGTGCGAGGCCGGCACCACTTTCAGCGCGCCGTTGCTGGCGTCGCAGTCATCAACGTGAATCCGGATGGTAACCACGTTTTCCAGCACCTCCGCCGGGGGCAGCACGGCGGTTTCGCCCTGCTTGCTGGTCCAGGGCCCGAACCCGGGCAGCTCGGCCCGCTGGCTCACGTTTATCATCAAATCCTGGTGCCAGGCCACCAGCCAGTTCGACTGGGCGGGCTTATCAAAATAAATGGCCTTTACCAGGTGGCCCCCGGCCGGAAACAAGGCTTGCAGCAGGGCTGCCAGCGCCGGGGTATTCAGCAGGGGCCACAGGTCTGCTACCTCACCGAGCAGGTTGCGAATGGCAAAGACTTCCTGGCTGCGCCGGAAGTTCGGGCCAGTGGCTGGGGCGCTTTCCACGCAGGCAATAAGGGCCGCAATCTGGCCAGCAGGATACAGCTCCGGTACCAGGGCAAAGCCTTCGGTCTGCAGCCGGGCTTCCCAGCTGTTTTCAGTGCTTTTCATCAAAGCAAAGCTACGGCCGCTGGCTGCTCTGGCCTGGCCGCGCAACCTAAGCGGCGCCTTGCCACCTTTATGCCTGATTTATTGGCTTCCCCTTCCAATGCTACGTGCTTCCCTCCTATTCCTGCTGGCCTGCCTGGGCACTGCCCCGGCCCAGGCCCAAAGCTCCAATTCCGAAAACGCGGCCGTGCGTGAGGTTATCACCTCCTTTTTTGACGGCATGCGGCAGGGCGACAGTGCCAAGGTGCGGCGCACGCTGGCCCCCGGTGTCGTGTTTCACGTCATTAAGAAGGATAAAGCCAGCGGGCAGGCCGCGCTGGCCATCGAAAGCCACCGGGAGTTTCTCAAGGCCGTGGGCACGCCCCACCCCGAAATATGGGAAGAGCGTATCAGCTTCGAACAGGTGCTCATCGATGCCAGCCTGGCCAGCGTCTGGACGCCCTACCAGTTTTATGTGGGCCCGAAATTCAGCCACTGCGGCTACAACTCCTTTCAGCTGATAAAGCTGGCCGAGGGCTGGAAAATTGCCCACATCATCGACACGCGGTGCAAGGAAGGCTGTAAGTAGCCGAACAGGGGTGGTGCCACGAATTGCCCGAAGGGCTTCGTGGTACCACTACTACCTGAACATTCTACCTGGTCATCATTCTAGCTATTAGTGGTGCCACGAACCGCTGCGCGGAATTAGCTACGCTGACCTTCGGTTCGTGGCACCACTCCGGCACCAGTCACTCAACCGGCAATACCCTGGATGGCAGCTGCATCGAGCTGGCCGAGATGAGTAACCACGCGGTCGGCCCGGTGCAAGTCCTGCCCTTCCGAATGCTCGCTGCGGTAGCCGATGCAGTACATGCCGGCCGCCTTGGCCGCGGCCACGCCATTGGCCGAGTCCTCAATGACCAGGCACTGCGCGGGCTCCACGCCGGCTAATTCGGCCGCATGCAGGAAAATAGCCGGGTCGGGCTTGGACTTGGGAAAGTCTTCGCCGCTGACCAGGTTTTGAAAAAAGGGATACAGCGCAAACCGCCTGAACACGCGGGCAATGGTTTCCTTGGAAGCCGAGGAAGCCAGCTGCAGCGGCACGCCGGCACGGTGCAGGTCTTCCACCAGCTCCCGGGCGCCGGGCAGCAGCTCCAGCTCCGTCGACTCGTCGAAGGCTTTGCCGAAGTGCTCGCGCTTGCGGCCCACCAGCACTTCCACGTCTTCCCTGAGGTCGAACTCCTGCTTGAGCTGCTGGTACACGTTGCGCGTGGAGGAGCCCAAAAAAGTAGCATACTCTTCGGCCGTCATGTTGATGCCCAGCTCGGCGAAGTGACGAAAAAAGGCATCGTGGTGCAGCGGCTCGGTGTCGACGAGCACGCCGTCCATGTCGAAAATGACGGTGCGAATCATTCTACCATTTTAAATTAATAATTGACCCTTCGGTCAAGTAGTTAATTATTAAAAATTGTATCTGTTTTCTCGTAAAAAACCTCACCGTCAGAGCTATAATAATGACCAAGAATCTGCACAAAAGCACTGTCATTTTGACCAAGCATGGTCACCTTAAAATCGACGGTGTCTGTTCTTTCACTCTTATCTCTATCAAACCAAATAGAATATCCTCCATGCTCACCAACTAGTTTGTTAAAATTGTGATTTTTAATCATTTCATCCTTGATACCAAATAAAAACTTTGGTGTCGTAACAAATCCCCTAACAACAATAAACCCTGCCGCAAGAAATATTATCCCGCATAAAGGGAATGCCCACTTATTTGGTAAACGCCAATGAAAGGGAGTCATATTCTTAAAGTACTTACCACTTTCTATCTGGATAATATTAAACCCCCGCCGGTTCCTCCAGCCGCACTGGCTCGAACCACTTGCCATCCTCGCGCATGAGCTCAATCAACTCATCCACGGCGTTGGCTTCGGGCACCGACTTCTTGATAACTTCCTGGCCGCGGTAGAGGGCAATTTTGCCTTTGCCTACGCCCACGTAGCCGTAGTCGGCGTCGGCCATCTCGCCGGGGCCGTTCACGATGCAGCCCATGATGCCGATTTTGACGCCCTTGAGGTGGTCGGTGCGCTTGCGAATCATGGCCGTGGTTTCCTGCAGGTCGAACAAGGTGCGGCCGCAGCTCGGGCAGCTGATGTACTCGGTCTTGCTCATACGGGTGCGCGCCGCCTGCAGAATGCCGAAGCTGAGCTGGTTCAGCCCGTCAATCACCGGCAGCCACTCGGCTTTGGGGCGCTCGGGCAGCAGCTCGGTGCTCAGCACCACGCCATCGCCGAGGCCGTCGAGCAGCAGGCCGCCCACGTCGGTGGCGGCGTAGAGCTGGGTTTGCTCATCCTTCAGCGCCGGGTACTGGCGGTTGATGATAACGGGGCAGGTAACGCCCGCATTCAGCAGCTCGAAAAAGGCCCGCCGGATTTCCGGCATGGCGTGGGCATTGTCGGTGTAGAGAATAACCACGGCCGTGCTGTCGTGCCGCAGCTGGTCCAGAGCCGGCTCCGTGAGCGAGTCCAGGTTGTGGAATACGAAGTTCAGCGTGGGGTGCCGGGCTGTGGCTCCGGCGTACTCGGCCTGGGTGAGCACCGGGTAGTGGTCGGAGCGCTGGCCGGCATCGAGCCAGGCGCTGTAGTCCACCATTTCCTTCAGGCCATTGGGCAGCATGAAGGGCGCGGGCGTCTGCCCGGTGTAGATATAGTCGGCGCCCAGGTCACTCATCTGGAATTTATCCAGGAAGGGCGAGTACAGGTGGCCGGCGCAGCGCAGGTCGGCATACTCCAGTCCGGCCAGGCGCGAAAGGTCGGCAATGACGCGGGGCACGTTCTGCCCGCCCAGGTTTTCTACCTCGCGGGTTACGCGGCGGAAGTACTGGAAGGGGTTTATTGGTAATGAAGAATTGATTTCTGCTGAATCGGCAGCATCAATTTTTAATTCTTCATTATTAATTACTAATTCCCCGGCCAAAGGCCGGATAGGCTTGGCCTCTGCCGCCCGGTTCGTGTACCTATCAATCAGCATGCGGGCCACCGGCGCTTCCGCCTCCGGCGCTTCGGTCAGGCTGACGCGCACGGTGTCGCCCAGGCCGTCTTCGAGCAGGGTGCCGATGCCCACGGCCGACTTGATGCGGCCGTCCTCGGCCTCGCCGGCTTCGGTCACGCCCAGGTGCAGCGGGTAGGGCTGCAGGCCTTCCTCGTCGAGCTTCTGTACCAGCAGGCGGTAGGCCTGCACCATCACCTGGGTGTTGCTGGCTTTCATGCTCAGCACCACGTCGTAGTAGTTTTCTTCTTCGCAGAGGCGCAGGAACTCCAACGCCGACTCCACCATGCCCAGGGGCGTGTCGCCGTAGCGGCTTAGGATGCGGTCGGACAGGGAGCCGTGGTTGGTGCCGATGCGCATGGCCGTGCCGTACTGCTTGCAGATTTTCACCAGGGGCCGGAACCGCTCGCGGATGCGCTCTACCTCAGCGGCATAGCTGGCGTCGGTGTACTCAATCTCCTCAAACTTCTTTTTGTCGGCGTAGTTGCCGGGGTTTACGCGCACCTTTTCCACGATGCGGGCGGCCAGCTCGGCGGCGTTGGGCGTGAAGTGAATGTCGGCAATGAGCGGCACCTCGCAGCCGCGCTTGCGCAGCTCCTTCTTGATTTCGAGCAGGTTCTGGGCCTCCTTCACGCTGGGCGCGGTGATGCGCACGTACTCGCAGCCGGCTTCCACCATGCGCAGGGTCTGCTCCACCGAGCCCAGCGTGTCCATGGTATCCACTGTCGTCATGCTCTGCACCCGGATGGGGTGGTGGCCACCCAGCGGCAAGCCGCCAATGTTCACGATGCGGGACACCCGGCGCTTATACTCGGTGAGGCTGGGGCAATAGGTCTTGTTCATTACCTGGCAAATAAAAGCCCCGCCACGGCGGCGGGGCATTCATTCAACAAAAATAAGGTATGGGGAGTTGCCGGCTCAGGCCTGCCCCAGTTGGCGCTTGAGCTCCTGCACCTGGTGCTCCAGTTCCAAGGTTCGAAAGGTGATTTTTGCTTCCAGGTCGTAATAGGCCGCTTCGAGCTGCTCGCGCAGTTTCCGCTGTTCCTCAATATCGGTGCAGGTGCCAAACCAAGCCACAATCTGCCCGGAGGCATCGCGCCGGGGCAGGGCCTGGCCCAGAAACCAGCGGTAGCCGCCCTGCCTGGACTTGAAGCGGTACTCGATGTTGTAGTCGTCGCCGGTAGCCAGCGAATGCCCCCACACCTGCCGGGCCCGCTCCTGGTCGTCGGGGTGCAGCAGGTTGTTCCACATGTCCGGCCCAATGCTGTCTTCCAGGGTGTAGCCGGTGAAGTCAACCCAGCGCTGGTTGAAGTAAGTATGAAAGCCGGTTGGGTCCGTAATCCACACCAGCTGCGGAATCAGGTCGGCCAGAAAGGCAAACTGGTCCTGCCAGCTCGTGGGGTTGGCAGAATCTGCTGAGCGGGCCGGGGTGGGAACAGCGGCGGCCGAATCGAGGGAGGTCACGGGCGGAAAAGGTTAAAGATTCACAAATAAGTCAAACGCGCTCGAGCTGCATTTCCATGCCCGACGCGAAGTAGAGGCTGAGCTGGCTTTGCTCGCCATTGGGCGAGCGGCGCAGCCGGGTAACCAAGGCATTTACCTGCTCCTGGGGCAGCTCAAAGCGCAGGTAGGGCCGCTTCAGCAGCTCGTCGCGCTGCACGGCCCAGCTGCCCTGGGCCAGGGCCTGCTCGTCCGCCGCCTGCGCTACCAGCTTCCCGGGCGAGAGCACCAGCCGCACCGCCAAAGCCAGCGGACTAGCCGGGCTGTTCTGGTTCAACACCCGGCTGGCTACCCGCCAGGCGCCGGCCAGGTATTCATCGGGCAGTTGTTGTAAGTTTATATCCAACAGCAAATCTGACATGCAGTAAGGGAGCAACAGCCGCAAGGCTGCAAAACAAAGGGAGCCTGCTTTTTTACCAGCGTCCAGAAATTACCATATACGCCCCAGGCTCAGCAGTAGGCCAGCACTCCTAACCCTTGCTTCGTGCCCGGCGTTCCGCTGCAGATAATAATCTGCAGGTAGTTTTGTTTTTCGCCTCATGAAAAAACTTCGAATCCCCCCTGCTTTATTCGGTGCCGCCCGGCTTACGGGGCTGGCGGCCTGGCAAACCGGCCGCCTGTTTCGGCAGCTGGTGAGCCGCGCGCTCGATGCGGTGCAGGACGTGCTGCGGGCCGAAGTAGAGAAAGGCAACCTGCGGCTGGTGGCCGACTTCCTGGCCGATACGGCCCTCCCGGCCGCCCGGGCCCTGCTGCTAGAGAAGATGACCGTGCGCCTGCTGGTGCGCCTGGGGCTACGGGGCAGCCTGGCCACCAGCGTAGTGGGCTGGGTGCTGCCCTTTGTGGTAGAAAAGCTGGTAATGGCGGGCACCAAAAGCGGCCTTTTCGACAAGCTCAAGGCCAACGCTACCGTGAGTGATTCGCTGCAGAAGCTCGACGAGCTGCGCCACGCCGCCTGGAAAATGCTGGTGCCCGACCCGGGCTCCGGGGTAGAGCTGGTGGAGGAAGAGGACGTTGCCCCGCGCCTGCCCTTGCTGCTGGCGGCCCCGCTGCCTGAAAAGCAGCCCGCCCGCGCAGCGGCGCGGCGCAAAGCCAGCAGCAAGTAAGCCCAGCTAAAAAGCCACTCGCACATCCAGCTGCCCCCAGGCATGATGCCGGGCCCCCGCGAACTCGGGCGAAACCCAGCCTGCCACCGTCCGCACGCTGAAGCCCTGATAGGCCAGCACCGCCGCGGCTGCGCCCTGCAATACCCCGCGCCGCACGGCGCCGGCCGGTAAGGTATAAGGCGAGTCCCGGTTGAGAAGGCCGCCCTGCAGGGTCGCGTCGTAGCCCACGGCCCGCGCCTCGGCCCGCAGCTCGGTGTAGAGCTGCAAGCGGCGCAGCCCTCCCCTGTTTTCGGCCGCCGCCACGCCGGTCATGGTCTCGAAATACGGGTTAAAGCGCCCCAGGCGCAGCAGCAGCCCGCCGCTGCCGTAGCTGCGCATGGTGCTGAGCGCGGCGCCGGCCGTGCCCACTACCTCGGCAGCGGAGCCGATAGCCAGCAGCTGCCGCTCACCGCCCAGCTCATAGCCCAGCACCAGGTCGTTTTGCACCTGATAGTCCCAGCCCCGGGGCGTGGGCGCGGCCAGCCAGCGGTGCACGGCGGTCTGGAAACCCTTGGCTCCGGCCGCCGGACCAATTACGCCCAGCTGCAGGCCGGAGCTCAGCCGCCAGCGCCGCGCCCCGCTGGTTTGGGCGTGAAAGAAGGTAGCGTAGATGTAGGAAGCATACGGCCGGTCACCGTAGCGAATGTCCGGGTCCTGAATGCGCAGGGGCGTAAAGCCGTCGTATAGAATCTTGAGTCCGTAGTGGCTTAGGGTGCCCTCCCGGGGCCCGGGCAACACGTGCCGCGTGGGCAGCCGGCTCAGCGCGGGCAGCACCAGCGTCAGGCTCATGCCCTGGGTAAAGTAGTAGTCGGTGCGGAAAAAGGCGTCGTTGGCGAAGGTGTAGCTGATAAGGCGGTCGGAGCTAAGCTGAACCTTGGTTGTGTCCGTAGCCGGCGCAGCCTGGGCCGGGCAATTATTGAACAGACCCAGTAGGCCCATTACTACCCCGCCTGGAAACCACTTTGCGCTCATCACCTTGCAATCCGGCTAATGTGTTGCTCACATACGGGCAGCACCAGCTATGCAGTTTGCCACGCCATGCATCAGTTTCTTTGACTTGATGCTAGGACTATTTGCTTGAGTTTACGAAACTCATCTACCGTGGTAGTTTCGTAAACTTTGATTCGTAGACGAGTTTCTTAGGTTCGAACGGTGCTGCAGTGGCCAACTGGTTTCTTAAGCGGGCCGGGTGCCAGGAGTTTAGGAAAAAGAGGGTTTCACGTAAGCAAACTAGAACTCTTTGCAATTGGCATTCATGTATTCATAAAAGTCAAGCATGAACAGCCGTGACCTCTCGCGCTCGGCCCAATCCACCTCCAAGGCGGAATCGGCATAGCTCATATCCACGGCAAAGACGCGGTACAATGGATACTTTTCAATCATTTGGCCGTCGCATATTTTAAACTTAGTCTGGTAGTTTACCTTGGGGTCAAGACTCACGTTTTTGTGGCGCTTCATACACGCGCAAAATTCTTCCCCGACGGCAGCACCGCTTTTCGGACCACACCCAACTAATAGCGTTAGAACGAAAAAAAGCATCAGTTTCGGGTTCATGGGGTAGCAGTTGCAACTGGCTGTGGATTTTGGAGGAACGCTGCTGAACAGGCTAATGACAACGGAACGGCTTCTATTATCGGGGGCTCCTTATCTTCACCTTTCAGTTCATTCAAACGGTGGCAGGCAAGGTAAACCAGGCTGCTTCTAGAAAAAGCAGTGTTTTTTCCTATCCCAGAATGGCTCGAAGCCCCTTCGCAATTTAGTGCCGGTCTGTCCCATAAACAACGTGCTTAGCTTCGGGCTCGACTGAGGTCGGCTAAAAGAACCTGCGTAAGCGGGCACCTTCTTTAATCGCATCCAACCGCTTTTGTCAAGTCAAGCACCCCATGCCGTTCAAAAATCCTGATAAGAGATTGTTGACCGTGTCTTATGGGCTCAGTGCGCTTTGCATCGTGTTGATAATAGGTGTGAATCGTAATCTTGCGGCGGTGTATCAACGCGCAGACGGCAAATCAAAAATGCTCTTTGGGATAATTGAGTTCTCCTACAGCGGCCAGTACTGTCTGTTGATTCCCCTCGCTTCCGCTCTCCTACTAGGGTTGCTCGTTTACATACGGAACAGCAATAAAAGGCCTTCCGTCTTGGCCATTTTCCTTGCCTGTGGCGTGGGCGTTTTGTTGTTTGCGCGCATCTGGCGGTTCATGATATGAGGTCCGCTTGCTCAACTGCGCCTTTACTGAAATAGCTAAGAGCGTCGGCCTCCTTACACGCTAACAGGAGGCCTCGGTGTTCACCTTAACGGTCGGAAGGTAAACCTTCGATTCAGCTTAAGGAGCGTGGCTGTTGCAGAACCAGTTTTCGTAGAGGGAAGATGCAAGGCAAGAAGCTGTTTCTCGACAAAGAGGTGACGCGCTTTCG
>NZ_BAABGZ010000069.1:0-75133 GCF_039541835.1 Hymenobacter saemangeumensis
TACTTGGGCTAGGTGAGTGAGCAGCGACATCGGCGCAAAGCGCCCAATTTAGCGCTCCATTCCGAATGCGTTTAGTCTGGGGTTTGCCAGCACTACCCTTACTGAGCTTTGTAGTGCGCCAATGCCCAAGGCAAGTTATAACAAGGCATTGTCCGGCCAGCAGTACGGGCAAAAGCTTATGCCTGGAGGCAACGCCGGGCCGGGCAGAACGGTCACAGCAGTGGCCGGGCAGAGAAATCCGGTTTCCACCCCTTATTTCCTTCCATTTACCTTTTCAATGCTATGAAGCTTGCACTACCCACCTCGTTGCGGCCCTTGCTTGTGCTGGGCGCCCTGTTGTCAGCCGCCCCGGCCTCGGCCCAATGGGCCGTGCAGCGCCCACCCGCCAGCCTGTATTCCCTTACCGACGTCCACTTTCTCAATGCCAGCCAGGGCTTTGCCTCGGCTTCCATCGGGGGCTTTATGAAAACGGCCGACGGCGGGCAAACCTGGCAGGACCTGCCCACCGGGGTGCAAAGCAGCCTGCGCGACGTGTTTTTTGTAACGCCCGACACCGGCTACGTGGTGGGCAACGCCGGCGTCATCATCCGCACCACCAACGGCGGGCAAAGCTGGCAGCGCCGCGACCTGCTCAACACCGGCGCCTCGGTCAACGGCGTGTATGCCCATTCCGGCAACCGGGTGCTGGTGACGCAGGGCGACCGGATTTTTGCGAGCACCAACGGCGGCAGCGCCTGGTCGCCCATCTATACCTACAATGGCCCGCTCAGCATCTTCACCTTTCGCTTTCTGGAGTTTGCCTCGCCGCAGGTGGGCTATGCCGTGGGCGGCTACTCGGGCTCGTTTGGCAACGTGGCCCAGGTAGTGAAAACCACCGACGGTGGCCAGACCTGGCAGCTGCTGCCCAGCCTGTCCGGCAGTGCACCCATGGGCGGCGCGGCTGCCGTGGCTTTCCCTACCCCTCAGACCGGCTACGTGGCCGACGTGCAGGACCGGCTGTTCAGAAGCAGCGATGGTGGACAAACCTGGAGCATCGTGGCCCATCGCACGTTTGGCTCCTTCTACAGCATGCATTTCACCGATGCCCTCAATGGCCACGGCGTAGGGTATGATGGCAACCTGCGCAGCACCAGCGACGGCGGCGGTACCTGGACCAATCAGTCCCTTAACTCGGTAGACACCTACGCGGCCGTGTATTTTCCCACTCCCCAGGTTGGGTATGCCGTGGGCAGCGATGCCGGCGCCCGCGCCCGGGTAGTGAAGTACAACTCACCCGTATCAGGAACGGCCACAGGCAGCCAGCCCGCCATCCGGGTATACCCCAATCCGGCAAGTGGACTCGTAAAGCTGGCTGGCTTGCCCACCGGGCAGGAAACCAGGGCCAGCCTGTTCAGTACCGATGGGCGGCAGGTGCTAAGCACCCGCCTGGCCCCGGGGCAGGCCGACCTCCGTACCACGGGCCTGGCCGCCGGTCTGTACTTGCTGCAGCTCGAAAGTGGTGGCCGCAGCTGTCAGCAAAAGCTGGCGGTGGAATAGCCTTGCCGGCTTCCGCTTTTTACCGCCCCGCTGCCCAGGCCTGGGTAGCGGGGCCTTTTTTTATGTTTGGAGTTCCTGAAGGGTAGCCGGATTTATCAATACTGGCCCAGTGCAAATTGAAAGACAATGGATGAAGCAGAAATCCTAAAAGGTCAGGCTTTCCACGGCAGTAGCGGAAATGTGGGAGCCGCAATAAGCCAAACTGATTCCCAAGCGCAGTCCGTCTCGCAGTAGCCGGAGCGCCTGTAACTCCGGCCCGGTTTGCATCGTTATGGCACGGTGGTTGCAAAACGGCTGTTCAGAGCTTGTGATTTTATCCAACCGCCTAACTTCTACAATCATGAAAACTGCCATCAATTTCATCTGCTTCATTCTCCTGCTGTCCTTCACGCTCACTTCTTCGGTGTACGCCCAGGAGCGTAAAGGCTGGAGCCCCCAGGCTAAGGGTGCCGTTATTGGTACCGCCGGCGGGGCCGTACTTGGTTCTGTTATCAACAAGCGCAACCGGGCAGTGGGTGGCGTAGTCGGGGGTGTTGTGGGTGGTGCCGGCGGCTATGCCGTAGGTAAGAGCATCGACAACAAGAACAAGGCGAAAGCCGCCGAGGCCCGCGCCGCCGAAGCCCGTCATGCCGCCTACCGTGCCAACCAGCGCGCCATTGCCGCCGAGCGCAAGGCCAAAGCTGCCAATGCCCGCGCCGAGGCCCTCGCTGCCAAGAACGCCGCTACCCCCGATGCCGCTGCCATCCCGGCCGTAATGGCCTACGCCGATGCCCAGACGGCCATGCCGACCTCCATGTACATCGTGAACAACACGCCCGAAGACCGTTCCAAGCCTTACTCGGAGTCGGAGTACAAGCGTAAGAGCTGGTAATTGAGCCCCTGGCTTTTTCAAAAACCCAAGCTCCGGCTTGGGTTTTTTTTCACTCAACCCTACACCATCTTAAAACCTGATTCCATGAAACCTTTCATGTTTGCGGTAGCTGCTGCCGCCCTGCTGAGCAGCTGCACCAAAGCCCCCGAGGCGGTTAACATTGAGGAGCTGAACAAGCAGTTTATTACCTCCTGGAACAACAAGGAAGTAGACAAGACCCTGGGCTACCTGGCCGATGACGTGCAGTTTCTGCAGGGCAACTCCCACTTCAGCGGCAAAGGCGAGGTGGGCGACAAGTGGGTGCGCGCCACCAGCGGCACCATCGCCAACCTAAAAACCAGCGTGGTAAGCTCCGGCGCCGATTCCAAGCTGGCCTACGCCGCCGGCACCTTCTCCGTCGACGTGCTGCCCGAAGCCCCCGGCCAGCCCTCCGCTTTTGGCGAAGGCAACTACATTATGGTCTGGAAGCAGGTGGGCGAGGGCAAAGACGCTACCTGGAAGCTCAGCTACGCCCAGCTGGAAGACCATCCGCTACGGCGTAAATAGATTCTGGTCGTCAGTCGTACCAATACAAGGCCCCGGCAATCCAGTTGTCGGGGCCTTGTTGGTTGAAATGTAGCGTGGACTCTGCGAGTCCGCGCGTGTGAACGTTCAACACGCGCGGACTCGCAGAGTCCACGCTACAAATTGCTCAATTTGCCTGGGGCAGGGTGAACAGGAAGCAGCTGCCCAAGTCGGGCTTGCTTTCTACCCAAAGCAGGCCGCCCTGCGCTGAGATAAACTCGTGGGAGATGCTGAGGCCGAGGCCCGAGCCGCCGCTGTGGCCGCTGGGCGTGGGCACGCCGGCAAAGCGCTGGAAGATGCGCTTGTGGTACTCCGTGGGAATGCCCGGCCCTTGGTCGTGCACGCTGAGGCGCACCATCTCGCCCCACTGCATGGCCCGGATAAGCAGCGGCGCACCCGGCGGAGAGAAGCGAATGGCATTGGCCAGCAGGTTGGTGAGCACCCAGGTGGTTTTTTCCACGTCACCCTGTACGGGGGGCAGGTTTTCGGGCACTTCCAGGGCCAGCTGAAGCTGCTTGTCTTCGAGCTGGGGGCGCACAGTGTCGGTGGCGTAGCGGATTACCTCGGCCAGGTGCAGCACCTGCACGTTGAGCTTGATGCCGGCACCGGCGTCGAGGCGCGACACGTCGATAAGCTGGCCCACCATGCCCAGCAGGCGCTGGGTTTCCTCGCGGATACCGGCGGCGATGCGCTGGCGCTCCTCGGCGTCGGTTCGCTCGTCCTGAAGCAGCATCAGGCTGAGGTTGATGCTGGAAAGGGGCGTTTTGAGCTCGTGAGAGATGGTGGCCAGGAAATTGGACTTCAGCTCATCAAGCTTTTTGAAGTCCGACACGTTGCGCAGGCACAGAATGTGACCATCGGGCACCAGCTCGCCGCGGTGGTCCTGGCTTTTGATGACGCTGATGCTGAGCTGGTAGTGGCACGACGGGCCTTTGTGCGGGTAGGTAAACACGGGGTCCGGTATGTCGTCGCCGGCCAGGTTGGCTTCGGCCAGGGGCTGCATCCACGCGCGCAGCGAGGCATGGCTGGCCGCCAGCAGCTGCGCCGGCTGGCCCAGCAGCCCGGTGGCCGGCAGGCCGAGCAGGTCGCAGGCTACGGGGTTGGCCAGCACAATGACCCCCTGCGCATCCAGCACCAGCAGGCCCTCGTCGAGGCTGCTGACAAGGCTGTCCATGCGGTTGCGCTCGGTGATGAGGGCCGCCAGGGTGGCGCGCTGCTCGTTCTGGGCCTGGCGCAGCACGCGGTTGACGGCCGCAGCTACGGAGCCTACCTCGTCGTTTTTGCGGATAGACACGCGGGTGGCCGGGCCGGGGCCGGCTACGTCCTCTACGTCGTGCACCAGGCGGCGTAGCGGGCGCGTTACCTGCCGGGGCAGGCGCACGGCCAGCAGCAGGGCCAGCAAGGTGCTGCCCGAAAGCAGACCAATGAGCAGCTGCTGCTCCAAACGGGCATCGGCGGCACTGGCCTGGGGCCGCCCCGTGGCGTAGAGGGCATACAGGCCGGTTGCCATCAGCAAAACCCACAGGGAAATGATGCTGAGGCGAATTTTAAGCTTTAACGACATCGGGGTTTCGTTGTCAGTTGTTCGTTGTCAATTGTCAGCTCGTTCTGGTGGCGGTTTGTCCTGATTGTAGCAAGCCTTCGGAGCGTGTCATTGCGAGGCCGGAGGCCTCGACGACCAGCACATCAGCACATCAAAACATCAGCACATTAAAAATCAGCTCTCAATGCCGTACTCCTGCAGCTTGCGGTACAGGGTGGTGAGGCCGATGGCGAGGCGGCGGGCCACTTCCGGCTTGTTGCCTTCCTGCTCCTGCATGAGCTTGCGGATGTGGCGGGCTTCGAGGGCCCGCAGGCTTTCATCGCCGGGGTCGCTGAGGACGCGGTGGGCATGGAACTCATCGGGCAGGAAGTCGGCAGCCAGGGCCTCGCCGCTGGGAGCGAGGATGGCGGCGCGCTCCAGCACGTTCTTGAGCTCGCGCACGTTGCCGGGCCAGGGGTAGCGCTGCAGCAGCTGCGCGCAGTCGGGCGCCAGGCCGGGGAAGCGCTTGCTGAGCCGGGCCGCGAAGTACTGCAGGAAATGCGCCGCCAGGGGCAGGATGTCGGCCGGCCGTTCCTTGAGCGGCGGCACGGCAATGGTGAACACGGACAGGCGGTAGTAGAGGTCGGGGCGGAAGCGGCCTTCGGCGGCTTCCTGCTTGAGGTTGCGGTTGGTGGCGGCCACGATGCGCACGTTCACGCTGCTGGTCTTGGTGTCGCCGAGCTTGGTGAACTGCTGCATCTCCAGCACCCGCAGGAACTTGGCCTGCACGTTGAGCTCAAGCTCCCCAATCTCGTCCAGAAACAAGGTGCCGCCGTGGGCTTCTTCCAGCAGGCCTTTCTTGTCGGTAAGGGCCCCGGTGAAGGCGCCTTTGCGGTAGCCGAATAGCTCGGACTCCATCAAATCCTTGGGAAAGGCGCTGCAGTTCACCGCTACGAAGGGCTTGCCGCTGCGGCTGCTGGCATGGTGAATGGCCTGGGCAAACAGCTCCTTGCCGCTGCCGGTGGGCCCTTCCAGCAGCACGGTGGAGTCGGTGGGCGCCACCTGCCGGGCCAGGTTCTGGGTACGCAGCAGCTCGGGCGAGTGGCCCACCATGGACTCGAAGCGGTAGTGCTGGCCCACGCGCTTTTCCAGCTCGGCCACGCGCTTGCGCAGCCGGGCTTTTTCGGCGGCCCGGTCCACCACCACCACCAGCTGCTGCTCGAAATCGCCCTTGGTGAGGTAGTCGAAGGCGCCGAGCTTCATGGCTTTCACACCGTCGGGAATGGTACCGTAAGCCGTGAGCAGCACCACTTCCGCATCGGGCGCCTTGGCCTTGAAGCGGGGCAGCAGGTCTACGCCGTGGGCGTCGGGCAGCTTCACGTCGGAGAGAATGACCAGGATGTCGTCGGCGTGCTGCTGCAGCTGCTCAAAGCCGCGGGCGGCATCGGGGGCTTGCAGCACGGTGTAGCCTTCCAGCTCCAGCACCCGGGCCAGGAGCTGGCGCAGGCGCGCTTCGTCGTCGATGAGCAGGAGGGTGCCGGTGGGCATGGGTGGAAGGGAGTTATGAATTATGGGTAAAAGTATTGGCTGGGGCAGTAGCATTGGACTGAATTACTAATTGCTTCTACTTCTACCCTCCCCGAATTTCCTCCTTCAAATGCTCCACGAACTGGGCGAACTCAGCTTCTGACTCCAGATTAGGCTGCCAGGCGAAGCCCATTTCAGCGAGGTTGTACTGGTGCTTTTGCGTGATGGTGGCGCCGGGGATACTGGCGCCGCTGGCGTCTTTTTCGAAGCCCAGCAGCCAGAGGCGGTCGGCGAGGGCGGTGGTGGTGGCCAGGTCGTGCGACACGATGACGACGGTGTTGAGCTCGTGCATGGTGGTGACTTCGACAATGATTTTCTTGACTTCGTCAATCATGGCCACGTCGAGGCCGGAGAAGGGCTCATCGAGCAGGATGAGGTGCTCGGAGCAGAGCAGCTGCTGGGCAATGGCGGCGCGCTGACGCTGCCCGCCGGAAAGGTGGGCGGGATACTTTGTGCGGTGGGGCCCCAGGCAGAACCGCTCCAGGTAGGTTTCGACCTGCTCGCGGGCCTCGGGCTCGGGGTATTTGCGGAGGGCGGCCACCAGCAGGTTGTCGTGCAGGGTGCGGTGGTTGAACAGGGGGTAGCGCTGCTGCACGAAGCCCACGGCGCCGGGCAGCACGGGCTTTTGCGCCGCACCCACCTGCACCGTGCCTTGGCTGGGGGCGAGCAGGCCGGCCATAATCCGGCACAGCACCGACTTGCCGATGCCCGAGCGGCCGTAGAAGCCCAGCACCTGGCCCTGGCTCAGGCCGGGCCGCACCACGTTGCGGATTTGGGCGTCGATGTCGCGCAGGATAAGCTCGCCGTTGAACTGCATCGATACCTTATTGAGGGTGAGGATGGGCTCCTGGTAGGTGTGGGGAAGCGGATTCATGGTGATGTGTAGCGTGGACTCTGAGAGTCCGCGCGTTCAAGGGTTAGGAATTGCGCAGTAAGGTGCGGACTCGCAGAGTCCACACTACATTGCGCCTGTGTCGAACCTGATTTATTATGAGCGCAACCTGCCGCACCGCTTGCCGCCAGGCGATGTAGTGTTTCTCACATTTCGGCTGGCGGGCTCGCTGCCGCGCACAGTCGTAGAGCAGCTCCAGGCCGAAACCGAGCTGGCCCGGCAACGCTTTGAGTTAGAGCCAGACCAGCTGTACGCAGCCCAGAAACGTTACTTCGGTCGTTTCGACGAGCAGCTAAACAAGGGCGGGTACGGCCCTACTTATCTGCGGCAAACCAACATCGCGGCGCTGGTGGCAGAGTCCTTGCGCTACTTCGATGGCACGGGCTACGACCTGCGATGCTATTGCCTGATGCCAAACCACGTACACTTGGTGGTGAGAATACTGGAAGAAGCTCCGCCTTTGGTGAAAACGCTGCAACGACTGAAAAGCTACACGGCCACACAGGCGAACAAGCTGCTTGGGCGAACAGGCCCTTTCTGGCAGGCTGAGAGCTACGACCATGTCGTGCGAAAAGGAGAATTGGAGCGGGTAGTGGCTTATGTAGTTGAAAATCCAGTAAAAGCGGGGTTGGTAGAAACCTGGGAGCAGTGGCCAAACACCTACCTCGCCCCGATGTAGCGTGGACTCTGCGAGTCCGCGCCCTGCCGCGCATAACCGCTGTCGTTCGCTCAGGCGCGGACTCTCAGAGTCCACGCTACGCTTGCCCTAGCGTCGAGTAAGGGAAAAACACTTTCCGCAGCAGCACAAACACGTAGTCCTGAATTGCCCCGGTGGTCAGAATCACCAGCTGAATGGCCAGCACGCCGTCCAGGTGCAGGTAGCGGTTTTGCTTGTAGAGCAGCAGGCCGATGCCGCCTTCCGACTGGTAGAGGGTTTCGACCAGCGTAATCATGGTCCAGATGATGGCGAAGTTCTGGCGCACCACTTCCAGCATCTCGTCGAGCTTGCCCAGCACTACTACTTCCCAGAAGCTGCGCCACTCGCTCATGCCCAGGGTGCGGGCGTGGTCCATTTCCTCCTGGGTGGTGGTCAGAATCACGCTGGTCATGCCGGTGACGAGGTAGACGGTGGCCCCGAAAATCAGCACCGAAAGCTTCACCTGGTGGCCGGAGCTGAGCATCAGGGCCATGAAGAAGGTGAGGCCGGTGAGGGTGAGGTAGCGCATCTTGCTGGCCGCGTAAGCAATGGGCCGGAAGAAGGGCAGGGCCGTGAGGTAAGAGATGCCCAGGGCCAGCACCGTCGCCACGCCCAGGGCCTGCAGCGCCGTGGTCATGCTGGCCCACAGCTCCTGGATGAGGCCCTGGCTGCCGATAAGGTCGCCCAGGGCCTGGAACACCTCGCCCAGGCGGGGGAATATCTGCAGCGGGTAGAACAGCCAGAGCAGCAGCAGCACCAGGCCCTGGCCGGCCACCATCAGCAGGAAGGTGGCGCGGGGCGGCTGGGCGTTGGGGGAGAAGAGGAGTTTCATGGGCGCATGACCAACCCCTCCCCCCGACCCCCTCCCCAAAAGGGAGGGGGAGCCTGGCGAAGGAGTTAGTATAAGATGTATAGTTAATGAGATGCTACTATCAGTCGTTTGGCTCCCCTCCCTTTTGGGGAGGGGCCGGGGGTGGGGTTAGTTCCCCAGCACAATCTCCACCCTTCGGTTCTGGGCCCGGCCGGCGTCGGTGGCGTTGCTGGCGATGGGCTCGGTGGGGCCGTGGGCGTACACCTGCACGCGGCCGGCGGGGAAAGCGCTGGAGCTTTTGGCTTCGAGCCACTTTTGCACGGCCATGGCGCGGTCTTCGGACAGCTGCTGGTTGCGCTGCGGGTCGCCCTGGTTGTCGGTGTGGCCGTGCACGGCCACTTTGAGGCGGCCGGCCACGATGAGGTCGTCGAACAGCTGGCTCAGCTCGCGCTGGGCGGCGGGGGTGAAGCTGCTCTGGCCGGTGTTGAACTCGATGTTCCAGGCCCGCTTGCTCACGCTCTGGCGGATTTCATCGTCGGCGGCAAACTTGGGGGCTTCGGCCGGGGCTATGGCCTTGTCGCGGTACTTGGCCTGCAGCTTTTTCAGGGGCGTCAGGTCCAGCATCTCGGTGAGGGGCACGTAGCTGGGCAGCTCCTTGGGGTATAGCTTGCTTTGCACGTCGCCGAAGGTTTTGTACACGGCGGCGTAGATGTTGGTGCCGCCGTTGTCGAGGCCGAACAGTGTCAGGTTATCGGCGAAGTTGAAGGCCTTGCTGCCGCCCAGCTCCACTACTTCGCCGTTGCGGTCGGCTTCGCTCACGCCCTTGTAGTACTTCAGCCAATAGGCGCCGGGCTTGTCCTGGTCGCCGTACACCTGGGCCGAGATGTCGGCGGCGCGGCTCAGGGCTTCGGGGTGGGACTTCACCTGGTCGCCGGCCACGGCCAGGGCCGTCATGATGCCCTCCACTTCTTTGGGGTGGGCGTCGTACCAGCGCTTGGTGGTCACCATGATGTTGGGCATCTGGTTGGAGTAGTCTTTCGTGGATACGATGTTGACCAGGCCGCCTTTCTGCTTGGCAATGTTCACGTCGCCGGGCGTCCAGGTGGCTACGGCGTCGGCAATGATGTCAACCTTGACGCCGGTGCTGTGGCCTTTCACCACTTTGGTGCGGGCTTCGGGCTTGGCCAGGATGTACTTCTCGGCCGCCACCAGGAAGTCGGACGAGGCCATGAAGTTGACGGCTTCGGGGTCGTAGGTCGTCTCGTCGGGGTTGACCTTGAGGCCGTTGTCGGCGCACCACTTCAGGGCAATGTTCTGGTCGCCGTCGCGCAGGTAGCAGGCAATGGTTTTGCCCAGGGCCGCTTTGGGGTTGTCGAGCCACTCCTTGGGGCCCATCAGCTTGTCTTCGCCAAACGACTTCCCGCAGCTGTAGGGCAGAATCTGCAGGCCGGTGCCGGCCTTTTGCAGCTGCTCCTGCACGGCCGAGAAGCCGGGCAGGCCGTCGCCCATGATGCTTACGATGAGGCCGGGCGTGTCGGGGTTGTTTTGCAGGTCCAGGGCGTTTTTCACCAGGTCGGCCTGCATCTTGGCCACGTCGTCCTGCCGCACAATCTGCAGGTCCAGGCCATTGGCCGCCATGGCCGAGCCCATGGTGCTGCGCGGGCCGCCGTTGGCCAGCATGCCGGCCATCTGGGAGTTCCAGGCCATTACTTCCCACACCACGGGGGTGCCTTTGTCGGCCGGGGCCGTGCCGGGCAGCGGGGCCAGCGGCACCACGGTGGTGGCGCGGCTGCCGGCGGCCACGGCCGGCAGCTCAATGGAGTTGAGCAGTACCGACTGGGTTTCGGCTTTCTTGAAGATGGCACCAGAGGAAACGACCTTGTTGATGCCGAAGTAAAGGATGGCCACGATAATGGCCCCAATTACGATTTTACCACGGGTTGTCATGATTAAGTAGCGCGGACTCTGGGAGTCCGCGTATGGTTAAAAGGTGAATTGAAAAAGGTTGAATGGCCCGGGTATTCTCCCAGAGGGTGGCGTCAGCTTCTGCTTGCTGAAACGATTTTCCCGGACCCTTTGAATGGTTTTAGTACTGTTGCTTCCACTGCGCTTCGCAGGGTCGGCTGAGGCTCTTGTTCGGGCAGGCGCGGACTCGCAGAGTCCGCGCTACAGCACGCAGCCGGCCAGTAAAAAGCTAATCAAGCAGGCTAGAATAGGCATCGTTGGTGGCTTGACGGGTGGCTTGGATGCTTTGGGGCTGGCGGGGCTGCTGGTCGAGCACGGCGTTGAAGTCGCCTTTCTGGTACTTCTCCAGCAGGCGCTGGCCTTTCTCGCTCATCACGCCGTTCTGGATGTCCATCTCCTTCACAAACTCCTGGGAGTAGCGCATGGCCTGCTTAATCTGACCAAGCTGCTGGGCCATGTCCTGGGCCACGCGGTCTGTGGCCAGGTCGAAGAAGTACTTCTTGTCGGGGTCGCCGCGCAGGATGTTCATGGCGGCCCGCATGCCGGAGCTGGTGCGCTTCACCAGCTCGTACTCGTCCTTGAGCAGGTTGACTTTGAACTTGCTGCCGTCAATCTGCCGCAGGGCGGCTTTCAGAATCTGGCGCATCACCACCGTCACGTTGGCCGTGGTGGTGGCCATGGGCTGCAGGCGCTGGTTGTAGTCCTGCAGCTGGGCGGCGCGGGAGGCGTAGCTTTCGGCGGCGTCCTTCTCGCCCTGGCGGGTGGCGGAGTCGGCCAGGGCCAGGTACTCCTTCATCTGGGTGGCGTTGGCCGCCAGCTTGCGCTTCACCAGCTCGTGGGCGCCTTCGATGTGGCCCACTTCGGCTTCCATCTTGCGGGCTTCCTTCTCGGTGTTCTGGATGTAGTCTTCCATGATGCCGATGGGGTCGGTGTTGACGAAGATGCCGGCGGCCGTGCGCAGGATGCGCTGCCCGGCATACCACAGCCCGGCCTTGATGCGCTTGTTGGTGACGAGCAGAAACAGGACGAACAAGGTGCCGAGCCCAATGCCCAGCTTCACGGTGTCGAACACAATGTCGACGAGGTAGGGCACAATCTGGCCCCAGAAGTACACGCCGGCGGCCACCAGGCCGAGCAGCACGATGCGGCCGGCAACTTTCTCCGGCTGCTGCCACTTGGGCAAGCCGGTATCGGAATCGGTGCTGAGTAGGGGAGTATTCATGGTAAGGAGGTGATGAGGTAAGGAGGTGATGAGGTGATGAAGGGAAGAGGTGATGAAGGGATGAAGTGGAAGGTGGGGAAGCGTGAAAAGTGAGAGGATGGGAGGCAGTCAGAAGACTTTTTGACCTCATCACCTCATCACCTCATCACCTCATCACTTCGCCAGAAAAGACTGAGCGGCCTGGCGGTGGGCGTGGAGGTCGGCCAGGGCGGCGGCGTTGGCCAGCTCGTAGGACGCCAGGGCGGCGTCGGCTTTCTGGCGCTCGGCCTGCAGCTGCTGCTGGGTGGCTTGCAGCTGCTGGGTTTTGTCGGCCAGTAGCCGGGTGAGCTCGGCTACGTCGGCCTGGAGCTGCTTTTCCTGGCTTTGCAGCTGCACGACGGGTCCGGGCGGGCCTTTCAGCGGGGCGGCCTGGCCTTGCTTTTCGCGGTGGCGCTGCTGCACCCGGGCCCGGTCGTCGCCCAGCTTTTGCTCGTACTGCTCGGCCGATGCCAGCAGGGCGGGCAGGTCCTGGCCGGTGACGGCGGCAAAGGCGTTGAAGGCCGTTTGGTAGAGCAGGGGGCCGCTCATGCCGCTGGCCGCCATGCTTTTCACCATTTTGGTGAAGGCGATGAAGTCCTTGCCGTCGCCGGCCAGCAGGCTGGCAATGTGGTCGAGGTGGCGCTGCTCGGGCTGCTGCAGGCCGGCAGCAGCCGGGGCGGCCGAGGGAGACGGAGAAGCAGCGGGTACGGCCGGTGGGGGAGTGGCCGGGGCCGCCCGGTGCTCGTCCTCGACGAAAAAGTCTTTGGCCGCTTTGGCGAGATTATCCAGAATAGGCATGGCAGCGTGTAGGTTGGTGACGGCTGCCAGATGCCAACTCCAGTGCCCATTTTATCGGGTACTGGCAGATTTATGCATAAAAAACTGGAAATCAAGAAGTGAATGCAGGCAGTAATGAGGGCGGCCACCTGGATGCGCCTTAATTTTTTTCAAAATGAAAACGCGGATTTTCCATAACGGCAATTTTCCGGAACTTGCCCCGCGCCACCTGGCGTCCTGTTTTCCATGAAAGACCTGCTTTTGATAGGTATGCTGCTGATGACCACTGCCTGTGCCAGCTCGCGGCGGCCGGCCCTGAGCCAGTACTCCACCTATCCTACCTACTATGGCCCCGACCTGGGCCTGACATTCAACGCGGGACAGGCCACGCTGCGGGTGTGGGCGCCCACGGCCTCCGGCTTGCAGCTCCGGCTGTATAAGCAGGGAACCGGCGGCGACTACGTGGCCAGCTACGACATGCAGGCCGACAAGGACGGTACCTGGGTGTATAAGCTGCCCGCGAAGCTGCCCGGCTCGTTCTACACCGTGCAGGCTACCATCAACGGCCGGCAGATGGCTGAGGTGGCCGACCCCTACGCCCACGCCGTGGGCCTCAACGGCAAGCGCGGCGCCATACTCGACCCCCGCCAGGCCAGCCCCGACGGCTGGGCCGACGACCTGCGCCCCCGGCTGAAAGCGCCCAGCAACGTGATAATCGGGGAGCTGCACCTGCGCGACATCTCCATGCACCCCGAGTCGGGCATCAGGCACAAGGGCAAGTACCTGGGCCTGGCCGAAACCGGCACCCGCGGCCCCAAGGGCGTACACACCGGCCTCGACCACCTGGTGGAGCTGGGCATCACCCACGCCCACCTGCTGCCCACCAACGACTTCGCGTCCATCGACGAAAGCCAGCCCGGCGCCCGCTACAACTGGGGCTACGACCCGCTGCACTACACCGTGCCCGAGGGCTCCTACGCCACCGACGCCGCCGAGCCCGCCGTGCGCATCCGCGAGTTTCGGCAGATGGTGCAGGCCCTGCACAACAAGGGCCTGCGCGTGGTGGTGGACGTGGTGTACAACCACACCGCCGACGCCGGCCGCAGCGCCTTCGAGCAGCTGGTGCCCGGCTACTATTACCGCCAGAATGCCGACGGCCGCTTGTCCAACGCCTCGGCCTGCGGCAACGAAGTGGCTTCGGAGCGGCCCATGGTGCGCAAGCTCATCGTGGAGTCGGTAGCCTACTGGGCCCGCGAGTATCACGTCGACGGCTTCCGCTTCGACTTGATGGGCATCCTGGATTTGCGCACCATGCGCGACGTGCGCCGGGCCCTGGACCAGATTGACCACAGCATCCTGGTGTACGGCGAGGGCTGGGCGGCCGGGCCCAGCCCCCTGCCGGAAGCGGAGCGGGCCGTGAAGGCCAATGTGGGCCAGCTCGACCGCGTGGCGGCCTTCGGGGATGAGCTGCGCGACGGCGTGAAGGGCCACTACGCCGAGCAGCGCGAGCCCGGCTTCGCCAGCGGCAAGCCCGGCCTGGAGGAAAGCGTGAAGTTCGGCATCGTGGCCGCCACCCAGCACCCGCAGCTCGACTACGGCAAAGTGAACTACAGCAAAGCGCCCTGGGCCCGGTCGCCCACGCAGGCCATCAACTACGTGGCCTGCCACGACGACCGGGTGCTGTGGGACAAGCTCATTGCCGCCAACCCCGGCGCTACTGAAGCCGAGCTGATAAAGATGGACCTGCTCAGCAACACCATCGTGTTTACGTCGCAGGGCATTCCCTTCCTGCCGGTGGGCGACGACTTTCTGCGCAGCAAGGGCGGCTCCAGCAACTCCTACAACCAGCCCGACAGCGTGAACCAGCTGGATTGGGCCCGTAAGGCGGCGTATCTGAGTATCAACAAGTTTTACCGCCGCCTCATTGCCCTGCGCAAGGCCCACCCGGCGTTCCGCCTGCCCAGCCAGGAGCTCATTGCCAAGCACCTGGAGTTTCTGCCCGCCCTGCCCGGCGGCACCATCGGCTACCGCCTGCTGGGCCACGCCGGCGGCGATGCCTGGGGCACCATCGTGGTGCTGTTCAATGGGAACCGAAGCGCAACGCCGGTGAGCGTACCGCCCGGGAATTATTCGCTAGTATTGCGCGGTGACCAGCTAAACGAGCAGGGCATCGAAAAGCTGGAGCTGGCAGCCGGAGCTCCGCTCACCCTGCCCGCGTCTACGGCCCTGATTCTGGTGCAGCCCTGATTCGAACCGAACCGAAAAACCCGTTGTTACCTTTGCCTTATGGAAGTAACCGCCCACACCATCGCCGAAGCGACCCGCAGCGCTCCCTACCTCGACTACGCCGTGTGCGTAGACGCCGACAACCGCCCCTTGAACCACGCAGGCGACTGGCCCGTGGAAGGCCAGACCTACGCCGTGCGCGTAGTGGAAAGCCGCCTCGAAGGCATGCCCCTGCTCCACGTGCTGGAATTCCGTGGGGAGGCTCCCTACTACAATGCCTTCGCTCCGCACCGCTTTGAGGTGCGCCACCGGGTATTTCTCAACTAATAGCCGGATTCAACCCAGAAAAAACGCCGCGTAGCGGAGCCCTGGTGGCCCGCTGCGCGGCGTTTTACTTGCCAGCCCAGCATGAAGTACAAGCTCGTCATCTTCGACTGTGATGGCACCCTGGCCGACTCCTGCCCCTTCTTTCTGCAAACCATGAACACGCTGGCGGCTACCTACCGCTTCCGGCACATTGAGCTGGCCGAGGTGGAAGGGCTGCGGGGCTACGATGCGCGCCTAAGAGCGTTGATGAAATTGGGAGGATAACAAGACAAGGGGTATAGCAGCGTGGTCTTTTAAGGCTGTGGTTGCGGTGGTCTTTAACGGGCAGAATAACAGCGCTGATTACTCTGCCTGCCAGTGCGAAACACTGCGTGAAACCCGCCTTCGCAACTACCATTTCTTCATACCCGAAGCCAGTGGCCAGCGCCTTCATCATACCGATGCAAGCCGGGAAAGGATGCGCCCCCAGCAAGCCCGTGTTTTCCACAAGCAATGGCCTATATTTAAAGCCACTTTCAGCACTTACTGCTTTGTTCTATGACTGACCTCCACTCCTTACTGGCCCCGTTGAAAGGGGCCGAGCGCCGCGAAGTCGGCGGCGTGCAAGTTGATGTTGTGCGCACCGGCAATTCCCGGGTAAAGCGCGTGGTGTACCCGGCCGGCTTCCGCTGGTCGGAGCAGATGCGGCCCGTGGTGGGCACCGACCTGTGCCAGCACGCGCACGTGGGCTTTCTGGCAGCCGGGCGCTTCACTATCCAGTATGCCGATGGCACGCAGGAAGCCTTTGAGGCGCCGCAGGTAGTGGCCATTGCACCAGGACACGACGGCTGGGTGGTGGGCGAGGAGCCCGCCGTCCTCATCGAGTTTGACTTTGAAGGGGAAACCGTCGAGCGCTTGGGCCTGCGCCGCGGCTAACGTTGACGGCAAGCGGTGGAAAAGCTGCTGCGGCGGCAGCTTTCCATGCTGTCTGCTTTTCTGATTTGCGCTTATGTATGTACGCCGGAACATCCGGGCCGGGCTGATTCTACAGTTTGCCTGGCGCAACCTCATTGGCTTCACCTTTTGGTCGCTGCTGGTAACGGGCTGCTACTGCTACCTGCTGCCCCGGGGCATTGATATCCGCCTGCCCTTCCTGCCGCTGAGCACCATCGGCATTGCCGTGGCCTTTTACATGGGCTTCAAGAACAGCCAGTCGTACGACCGGTTCTGGGAAGCCCGCAAAACCTGGGGTGGCATCGTCAACAACTCCCGCACCTGGGCCAGCCAGGTGAGCGGCTACGTCTCCAACCATTTTAACCCCTCCGCGCCGCTGACGGCCGCCGCTCTCAAAGACAAGCACCGGGAGCTGATTTACCGGCAGCTGGCCTGGCTTAATGCTCTGCGCCTGCAGCTGCGCCGCACCACCATTCACGACCGGCACAACATCTCCTACGTGCCCCACGTGCAGCTCTCGGACGGCAAGCCCGGCGAGCCGCTGGTCAGCACCTTCCTGCCCGACAATGAGTGCCGCCAGGTGATGAGCCAGGGCAGCCCGCCGGCCCAGCTGCTGCACCGCCAAAGCCTGGCACTGCAGCAGCTCTTCGACGCGGGCCTGCTCGACAGCTTCCGCCACCTGGACCTGATGCAAACCATTCGGGAGTGCTACAACCTGCAGGGCGCCTGCGAGCGCATCAAAAACACGCCTTTCCCGCGGCAGTACGCCTACTTCAGCACCATCTTCGTCTGGATATTCATTCTGCTGCTGCCCTTTGGGCTGGTGGGCGAGTTCAGCAAGCTGGGCACGGGCGGCTCTACCTGGCTGGCGGTGCCGTTCTCGGTGCTGATTTCCTGGATTTTCGCCACCATTGAAGTGGTAGGCGACAACTCCGAGGACCCGTTCGAAAACTACGTAAACGATGTGCCCATGACGGCCATCTGCCGCAACATCGAAATTGATTTGCGCGAGATGCTGGGCGAAACCGACCTGCCGCCCCGCATTCAGCCCTTCAACGACATTCTGCTGTAGGGCCGGCCGGGGCTGCAACCATCGGCGGGGGTGGGCGGTCAGGGAGGCAGCACGGCAGCCGCGGAGTGCCGGGCTATTCCATTCACCTCACCCTGCTTTTTATGTTTCTGACCCGAATAAAAACCACCCTCCTGGGGCTGGCGGGCGCGGCTGCCCTGTTCACTGCCTGCCAGAAAGAAACCGTGGCGCCCCCGCCCACCGGCAACGTGCCCAACCTGCGCCCGCTCACTGCGGCCGAGCGCCAGACCGTAGGCAGCGCCAACGACTTCGCCTACCGGGCCTTTGGGGCGCTGCGCCAGGGCGCCCCGGCCGCCAACCTGTTTATCTCGCCGCTCAGCATATCGGCGGCGCTCACCATGGCCTACAACGGGGCCGACGGCAGCACCAAGACGGCCATGAAAAGCACGCTGGGCTTTACGCCGCTTACCGACCTGGAAATCAACCAAGCCTACCAGGGCCTTTTTGGGCTGCTCGGCGGGCTCGACAACCGCGTGCGGTTCACGGTGGCCAACTCCATCTGGCACGGCGAGCAGTACCAGCTGGCAGCACCCTTCGTGCAGAAAAACCAGACCTATTTCAACGCCAGCGTGCGGGGCGTCAACTTCGCCAGCCCCACTACAGCCAACACCATCAACAGCTGGGTGTCGGCCAGCACGCAGGGGAAAATTCCCACCATCCTCGACGGGACCAGCGCCGATGACGTGATGTACCTCATCAATGCCCTGTACTTCAAGGGCGACTGGACGTACCGCTTCGACCCCCAGCTGACGCGCCGCGAGCCTTTTCAGCTGGAGGGCGGCGGCAGCACCCTGGTGGACATGATGATGATGACCCGCGGCAAATACCTCAAATACCAGGATGGCCAGCAGCAGGTAATCGACCTGCCTTACGGCAACAAGCAGTTTAGCATGACGCTGATTGTGCCCCAGGGCACGGCTACCCTGGCCGACGTAGCCGGCCGCCTCAGTGCCGGGCAGCTGGCTACCTGGCTGGCCCGGGCCGACAGCACCACCTGGCATCTGCACCTGCCCAAGTTCCGCCTGGCTTACGAGCAGGAGCTGAACCAGACCCTCACCCAGCTGGGCATGGGCGTGGCTTTCGGCGGGCAGGCCAACTTCAGCCAGATGCTGGCCAACGGGGCCACTAACCTGGCGATTAGCAGCGTGAAGCACAAGGCGGTGCTGGAAGTAAACGAAGAAGGCAGCGAGGCCGCCGCCGTGACGTCGGTGGGCGTGGGCACCACCTCGCTGCCGCCGGCCGTGTACATCAACCGGCCCTTCCTTTTCCTCATTCGCGAGAAAGCCAGCAACGCCGTTCTCTTCATGGGGCAGCTCACGAATCCCTAGCCTGCCCCGCCGTAAGGGCATTTTTCAAGGCTGGGTGCTGCTTTTTAGACTTGTCGCGAAGTGGTTTGCGAGAACGATGTAGAGACGCAACATTTTGCGTCTCCGGGACTGTGCCGTTACAACGTTCTATTTTTCATCGTTCAACGACGAGACGCAAAATGTTGCGTCTCTACATCCGCCAGCCTATTTTCTCAATTCACTTTGTGACGAGTATAACTCTTAACTGTTAACTCAATCCATAGGAAGAGAAACCATATTAAATTAGAATACCAGGGGCCCCGCTTTTCAAGAAGGCGGGGCCCCTGGCAGTTGAGAGGCTGCTGGCTCGGTTAGCCCGGGCCAGTGGGGTGCAGCGGCTGCTTTCCGGCCAGCACGCTGGCGGTTTCGGCGGGCAGGTGCAGTGTGCGAATGGGGAACGGTATCACGATGCCCTCGGCATCGAAGGTGCGCTTGATGCGCATAATGGCCTCGCTGCGGGCGTTCACGTAGTCGAACTGCCGGCGGTAGGGCATCCAGAACCGTACCTGGAAGCTGATTCCGTTCTCGCCGAAAGTGGTAAACATTACTTCCACGGGCCGGGTCGAAATCAGCTCGGGAATGGTGCTGATGGCCTCGTGTACGGCCCGCCGCACGTGCTCCAGCTCCGAGCTGTAGGCCACGTTGCAGTCCAGGTCGACGCGCCGTATGGTTTGCTGGGTGAAGTTGATGAGCGGGTTTTCGAACACCTTGCGGTTGGGCATAATCACCAGCTCCCCGGTAGTCTGCCGGATGTTGAGCGTGCGCAGGCTGATGCGCTCGATGGTACCGAAAAACTTGTCGGTTTCGATGACGTCGCCCACGTTGAACGGCCGTTGCACGGCAATGATGACGCCGCTGATGAAGTTGGCCGCAATATCCTGAAAGGCAAAGCCCAGGGCCAGACCAATGATGCCGACGCCCGCCAGCAGGGAGGTCACCGTCTTGTCGAGGTTGAGCACCGTGAGCACGAAAAAGATGCCCACCATCAGGGTGAACACATAAATCAGGGTGGCCACGAGGTTGTTGAGCGTAACACTGGCCGACACGCGCGGCAGCAGCTGCCGCACCAGGCGCTGCACCAGCCGGGCCGCCACAAAAGTGAGCACCAGCAGCAGGGCCGCCACCACCAGGTTGGGCAGCATCACCACCAGCTGCCGGAACCAGCCCAGCAGCTTGCCATACAATAAGTCAAAAGAGCGTTCTACTTCATTCACGGCGGCTATCATGGGGGCTAAGGCTGGAATTTGGCAGCAGCAAGTTACGAGTAGGTACTGTCGAGGGCCGGGCTTTGTTGGCTAGCCACCCACTATGGGGGAGCTAGAGGGCCGCAAGGCTGCCCTGGGGAAAAGAAGCGGGAAGGCCAGCATCGGCCTTTGAGCCAATGTGCTTTCTGGCCCGTAAGCAGGAGCTTGCCTGACGCGCCATGGTGTTGAAGCAAGCGGGTGCTTATGCCGCGGCCGGCTTCGGCGCGCTCACCAGCACCCGCAGCGCGGCCGGCCGGATGCTGGCTTCCACGTGCGTGGTCTTGCCCCGGTACTCGCCGTCCACCTGAAAATCGACCGGGCGCCGGATTTCCAGCTGCACCGCCGTGGTGCTGAAGGTTTCGACCACGGCGGGGTCGAAGGGGCGGAAGCGCCAGAACATCTTCAGCAATTCCCAGCCCCGCAGGCGGCGCAGCACCACTACTTCAAAGTGGCCATCGGCCACGTCGCCGTCGGGGTTGATGGCGGCGCCGGTGCCGTAAAGCCGGGCATTGGCCAGCACCACCATTAAGGCAGCCCGCTCCACCTGCTGGCCGTCGGCCTCAATGTGTACCTGCAGCAGGCGCTTGTGCAGCAGCGACCAGCAGGCAGCCCGGGCGTAGCCCAGCATGCCGCGCCAGTTCTGGTGCTGGGCATAGCGTACCAGCTGGGCGTTCAGGCCAATGTCGCTCAGGTGCAGGCACAAGTCCTGGCCGTTGAGGTAAAGCACGTCCACGGCTTTTTCCTCACCGTGTACGGCCACTTCCAGCGCTTGCTGCGGGGCCAGGGGCAGGTCCAGCTCCCGGGCCATGCCATTGGCCGAGCCGGCGGGCAGAATGGCCAGGGGCAGGCCCGCGGCCAGGGCCTGCTCGGCTACCAGCTTCACCGTGCCGTCGCCGCCCACGGCCACCAGGCGGTGGGGGCGCAGGGTCTCCACCTTTTCCCGCAGGGCCTGTTCGTCGTTTTTTCCGGTTAGTGTCAGCAGCTCGGCGGTATGCGGCAGGCCTTCGAAAAATGCGCGGATGGTTTTTTCCCAGTCCGTTTTTTCGGTGCTGCCGGAAGCGGGGTTTACCGCAAACAAAAAGCGCAGGGCAGGGGAGGCAGACATGGCAGGAGGGAGGCCTGAAGCGGGGAGGGCAATGCGCCAGGCAACTGATTTCTGGGCCTAACGTTTTTCAGGCTGCTACGGTCGAACTTTCCCCCTGATGCTTGAAAAAATCCTGGCCTGGCTGCGCCTGAGCCGGCAGCCCACCCTGAAGCTGTACCGCGGGTTTGGCAGCCCGCGCCGCCTGGTGCTGCAGGGCCATGCCTTCCGGCTGAGTCCGCTGCCGCGCCGCCGCTTTGGCGCGGGCTTCTGGGCCAATGCCTGGGGCCTGCTTCGCCTGTTTGTGGTGCGGCCCTGGCCCGAAGCACCGGTGCGCGTAACGGTGGGTGGCCAAACCGCGGGCGCCCGCACCGATGCCGACGGGTTTTTTCGGCTCGACGTGGAGCTGCCGGCGCCGCTGCCTCCGGGCTGGCACCCGGCCACGGCCGAGCTGCTCGATGCCCGCAGCGGCGCCGTGCTGGCTCAGGCCAGCGCCGAGGTGCAGGTACCCTACGAAACGCCGTACGCCTTTATCTCCGACATCGACGACACCTTTCTGGTGTCGCACTCGGCCACCCGCTTTCAGCGGCTGTGGGTGCTGCTGAGCCGCAACGCCCGCAGCCGCGCGGCCTTTCTGGATGTGGCGGCCCACTACCAGTGGCTGGCCCGGGCCGGGGCCGGCAGCGCCCAGCCGGCCCACGCGTTTTTCTACGTGTCGAGCAGCGAGTGGAACCTGTACGACTTTCTGCTGGAGTTTACCAGTCATCAGCAGCTGCCCAAGGGCGTGTTTCAGCTGAGCCAGCTCAAGGGCCTTGGCCAGCTGCTGCAAACCGGGCAGAACAAGCACGCCACCAAGCTCGACCGCATTGCGCGCATCCTCGACGCCTGCCCCGGGCAGCGCTTCACCCTGCTCGGCGACGACTCCCAGCAGGACCCGCTCATCTATGCCCAGGTGGTGCAGCACTACCCGGGCCGCATCCGGGCCGTGTACCTGCGGCACGTCAGCCCCCGGGGCCGGCCCCGAGCCCTGGCCGCCCTGGCCGAGGTGGAGGCTGCTGGCGTGCCCACCTGCTACTTCGAGCACAGCCGCGAAGCCCTGTTGCACTCGCAGGGCCTGTTCGGTCCCGAGGCAGCCCGCCAGGGATAGGGCCACTTCGCGCCGGGCGTTTGGTTTCGGCCGCATCCGGCGGTAGGTTTGGCCATGCCAAGGGTTATCCTGCTTACGCTAACATGAGCCTGCCGACACCGGCTGCGGGGCGTCCCTGGTGGGTGCTGCCGGCCATCGTGTTTGCCCAGTTTGCCGGCACCGCCCTCTGGTTTGCCGGCAATGCCGTGCTGCCCGACATGCTGCGGGAAAAGCGTTTCGCAGGGCTCGACCCCGGTTCGGTGGTGTCGGCTGTGCAGCTGGGCTTTATTCTGGGTACGCTGGGGTTTGCCTTGCTGCGCCTGGCCGACCGGGTAGCGGCGGTGCGGCTGTTTCTGCTCTGTGCCGTGCTGGGCAGCACCGCCAACGCCGGCCTGCTGCCCGGCCTCGCGCCGGCCGCGGTGCTGGCCCTGCGCTGCGCCACAGGCCTGTGCCTAGCTGGCATCTACCCCGTGGGAATGAAAATTGCGGCCGACTACTACGAGCAGGGCCTGGGCCGGGCCCTGAGCTACCTGGTGGGCGCCCTGGTGCTGGGCACGGCCCTGCCACACCTGCTGCGCTGGCTGAGCGTGGGCGCCAGCTGGCAGGCGGTGGTGCTGGCCACTTCGGTGCTGGCGCTTGCCGGCGCCGTCCTGCTCTGGGTGCTGGTGGCCGACGGCCCTTACCGCCGACCCGGCGCCGGACTGCAGCCCGGCGTGTTATGGCAGGTATTCCGGGCGCGGGCGTTCCGGCAGGCAGCGCTGGGCTACTTCGGGCATATGTGGGAGCTGTACACGTTTTGGGCTTTTGTGCCGCTGCTGCTGGCCACGCACAGCGCGCTGCATCCCGGGGCTGGCAGCTTCGGGCCGGGCTGGTCGTTTGCCATTATCGCGGCGGGCGGGCCGGCCTGCGTAGCGGGCGGCTACCTGGCCCAGCGCTGGGGCAGCCTGCGCACTGCCCGCCTGGCCCTGGCTATATCCGCGGCGGCCTGCCTGCTGAGTCCGGGGCTGCTGCTCCTGCCCGGGCCAGCTTTCGCGGCGGCCTTGCTGCTCTGGGGCATGGCCGTGGTGGCCGATTCGCCCCAGTTTTCGGCCCTGGTGGCCCAGCGGGCCCCGGCCGCTGCCAAGGGCACCGCCCTCACGCTGGTCACCTGCCTGGGATTTGCATTAACTATTGTGAGCCTGCAATGCTTTGCCGTGCTGCAGGCCTGGGTGGAACCGCGCTACCTGTTTTTGCTCCTGGCGCCGGGGCCACTGCTGGGCCTATGGCTTACCCGGGAGCAGAAGGTGGCAGCGTTGGAGTAAGCTGATACCAGCGCTTGTGGCCTGGGCTAAGCCTTCAACATAAGCTGGCCTCGACATTGACATCGCAGCTGGCAAGAGGGCTGGGGGCGAGGCCTCCAGGCCAGGCCGGCCGCGCTGAGGCGCCGGCCACGGGGCTGGAACAGCATTATGATGTGAGAGCAGCTTTACCAATGCTGAGTTGTTTCTCAGACAGGCAAAACTGGAGGGCTCATAGTTAAAGAGCAGGCCTCCTGGTTTTTTGCTTTTACCTTTCAGCTTTTAACTAAGTATTCAGAAAGAGCAGCTTCACTGAGTATCAATTTGCGTGACAATGCTTTACATTTAGATTAGACAACCCGTCGAACCCGGTTTGGCGTATTCCCATTTTGCTCACTTTACCCTCCATTCTATGATGCACTTCTTCCAGACAACATGTGCGAGGCTTTTCAGCTCAGGGCGGGCGCTGCTGGCCGCCGTACTGCTGCTGAGCAGCCTGCAAGCCCGGGCGCAGGTCGACAACTACCAGTTTGCGCCTTCCTCGGGCATGTTTACGCCGCTGCCGGCCACGGCAACGAACGTGGCAGCCATTCAGTCGGACGATGCCCTTTCCGGGGTTATTCCCATCGGGTTCACCTTTGTATTCGACGGGACGCCCTACACCGACATCAAGGCCTCGTCGAACGGCTGGCTGACGTTTAACACCGCCGCCACGGGCAACAGCCTCACCAACGACCTGGACAACGGCGCTGCCGCGGAGCGTCCGCGCGTAGCGCCCTACTGGGACGATATGCACGGCGGGCAGGGCACGGCCAGCTACCTCACCACGGGCACGGCGCCCAACCGCGTGTTCACCTTTGAGTGGCTGAACTGGTACCGCTTCGGCAACACCGGCGGGCCCACGCTTTCCATGCAGGTGCAGCTGTTTGAAGGGACTAACGTGGTGCGCTTCGTGTACCGGCAGGAACCCGCGGGCACCTTTTCCGGGGCCTCGGCCTCCATTGGCTTGTCGGGGGCCGGCATGGGCAGCGGCTCCTTCCTGAGCCTGAGCAACGCCACGGCCACGCCCGGCGTAAGCTCGGTGACGGAGGCCGACCAGATTGCCGACCGCCCGGCCACGGGGCAGATTTACCAGTTTACCCCACCGGCGCCCAGTCCCTGCCCGGCCCCGCGCAACCTTACCGCCACCGTTACCAACACCACGGCCACGGTGAGCTATACAGTAGCCAACTCTCCCTCCGGCCCGTTTACCATCGTGTATGGCCCAAATGGTTTTAACCCCGCCACCGGCGGCATCACCATCACCGGGGTTAGCGGTACCAGCACCACCATTAGCGGCCTCACGCCCAATACCACGTACCAGTTCTACGTAACCCAGAACTGCGGCGGCACCAACGGCAACAGCACCCAGTCGAACCCCGGCTCGTTTACGACCGACCCGGCGCCGGCCACCAACAACGAGTGCGCCACGGCCATTGCCCTGCCCGAAACGGCGGCCTGCACCACGCCGCTCAACGGCACGGTGCTGGGCGCTACCCAAAGCCTGCCCGCTACCACCGGCTGCGGTACGGCCAACATCGCGGCCAACGACGTGTGGTACAGCTTTGTGGCCTCCGGCCGCAGCCAGCAGCTCACCCTCAACCCGCGCTTCGCGGCCGTGCTGGAAGTGCGCAGCGGCACCTGCGCCAACTCCAGCAGCCTGTTCTGCACCACGGCCTTCAGCGGCAACACCACGCCCGTGCTCGTCTCCAACCTCACGGCGGGCCAGACTTACTTCCTGCGGGTGTACGCTAACTCGGCTACTCAGCCTACCGGCCAGGGCAGCACCTTCACGCTGTGCCTGAACCCGGGCCCGCCGGCGCCGGCCAACGATGAGTGCGCCAGCGCCGCCGCGCTGACCGAAACCACTGCCTGCACCACGCCCCTGACCGGCACGGTAGCCGGCGCCACGCAGTCGGCCGGGGTGACGGCTACTGCCGGCTGCGGCATTGCCGGCATCGCTACCAACGATGTGTGGTACAGCTTCGTGGCCAGCGGCGCTACCCAGCTCCTCACCCTCAACCCGCGCTTCGCGGCCGTGCTGGAAGTGCGCAGCGGCACCTGCGCCAGCTCCAGCAGCATCTACTGCACCACGGCCTTCAGCGGCAACACCACCGGCAGCGTGGTGGGTAGCCTCACCAGTGGGCAAACATACTTCGTGCGCATCTACGCCAACAGCGCCGTGGTGCCCACCGTGGCCAACAGCACCTTCACGCTCTGCCTCAACCCCGGGCCGACGCCCCCGGCCAACGACGACTGCGCAGGGGCCATTGCCCTGGCCGTCACTGCTAACTGCACTTCGCCGGTAAACAGCACTGTGCTCAATGCCACCACCTCGGCTTATGGCCCTGGCGCCTGCGCCGGCACGGCCCCGGCCCACGACGTGTGGTACTCCTTCGTGGCCACGGGCACCTCACAAACCCTGCTGCTGAACCCGCGCTTCTCGGCTGTGATGGAAGTGCGTACCGGCACCTGTGCCAACGCCACCACCGTATTCTGCGGCACGTACTTCAGCGGCAATACAGCCCCCGCGCTCCCGGGCAACCTGACGGTGGGGCAGACCTACTTCGTGCGGATTTACAACAACTCCGCTACGGCCCCTACGGCTGCTAACTCCACCTTTACCCTCTGCCTGACCGCCGGCCCCGCCATGCCGCCGGCCAACGACGAGTGCGCCGGCGCTACGGTCCTGCCAGTTACCATGGACTGCACCAACCCCTTGAATGGCACCGTGCTGAACGCCAGCCAGAGCCTGCTGCCCAGCACCTGCGGCACCCTGGGGGCTGCCGTCGACGTGTGGTACCGCTTTGTAGCCACCGGCGCTACCCAGCTGGTAACGCTCAACTCCCGCTTCGGGGCGGTACTGGAGCTTCGCTCGGGCACCTGCGCCGCGTCCACGGCCATGAGCTGCAATACCATCGTGGCCAACAGCTCCAACGGAATAGCCCTCACCGGCCTCAGCAGCGGCCAAACCTACTTCCTGCGGGTGTATGCCAACAGCACCGCGCAGCCCACGGCGGCCAACGCCACGTTCACGCTCTGCCTCAACCCCGGCCCGGCCGTGCCGACCAACGACGAGTGCGCGTCGGCTACGCCGCTGCCCGTCACCACCAACTGCAGCACGCCCACGACGGGCACGGTAGCAGCAGCCAGCCAAAGCCTGGCGCCTACGGCCAGCTGCGGCTTTGGCACCGTAGCCAACGACGTGTGGTACAGCTTCACGGCCACCAGCACGGCCCACCTGCTCAACTTCGCGCCCGCCTTCAGCGCGGTTATTGACCTGCGCAGCGGCACCTGCGCCAGCTCGACCAGCATTTACTGCAATACGGCCACGGCTACGGCGCCCCGCCTGGCCATTGTGCCCGGCCTCACGGTAGGGCAGACCTACTTCCTGCGCATCTACGCCACTACCCTGCCCAACCCCACGGGCAGCAGCGCTACCTTCTCGCTGTGCGTGACTGTGGCCCCGCCGGCTCCGGCTAACGACGACTGCGCGGGCGCCTTCACCGTGCCGGTGCAGTTCGGCACCACCTGCCAGGGCTACACCGCCGGCGACATCACCTCGGCTACGGCCAGCACCGGCAACGGCGCGGCCGACCCGGTCTGTGGTTCCTACCGCGGGGCCGACATCTGGTTCCGCACGGTAGTGCCCGCCACGGGCACCGTGACGGTGCGCACGGTAGCGACCTCGCCGATTTCGCCGGTTACCGATACGGGCATGGCCCTGTACTCGGGCGCCTGCGGCAGCCTGGTGGAGCTGGGCTGCAACGACAACGGCACCGGCGTGGGGCTGTACTCGCTGCTTACCCTCACAAACCGCACCCCCGGCGAGGTTATCTACGTGCGGGTGTGGAGCTTCAACAACAACACCTTCGGCCCGGTAGGCGTGTGCGTCACCTCGCCCTCCAACTGTTCGTCGCCCACGGCGCCCGGTACCGGCACCCTTACCAACACCACGGCCCAGCTAACCTGGGCGCCGGGTACCAACCCGCCCGCTGGCGCTACCTACACTGTGGAATACGGCCCCATGGGCTTCACCCCCGGTACCGGCACCACTATTACGGGCATTACCAGCACCGGCACCACGCTCAGCGGCTTGTCGCCGGCCACCAACTACTGCTTCTACGTGCGCCAGGACTGCCCCAGCACCGGCAGCAGTCCCTTTGTGGGCCCCACCTGCTTTACCACGCCGCTTTCGGCTCCTAACAACGACGAGCCCTGCGGCGCTATCTCCCTATCGGGCAACAGCCTGACGGGCAACAACGTGGGGGCCACCACCAGCCTGCACCCGGGCATTTCCCTGCCGGCCTGCTCGCCCGCAGCTGCGCCCAAGGACGTATGGTTCACCATGACGCCCACCGGCAACAGTACCACCCTCTCGTTCTCGGGTAACTCGGCGGGCATGGTGCGCGTGTACAGCGCACCCAGCTGCAATGGGCCTTTCACCTCCGTAGCCTGCAGCGCCAGCCCGGGCAACAACCAGAGCGTGGGCACAGTGAATGTGACCGGCCTGACCCCCGGCCAGCGCTACTACGTGGCCGTCTCGGGCTTCGGCAGCTCCGATACCCCGGGCACCTTCACCGTGAGCGGCACCGCCCTGAGCAGCCGCGCCCAGGCCGAAACCAACGCCCTGCTGGTGTTCCCCAACCCCAGCAGCAGCGGCCAGCTTACCCTGCGCCTGATGGCTGGCCACATTGCCGGCCAGGCCACCCTGCTCAATGCCCTGGGCCAGGAAGTGCTGCGCAAAGCGGTATCGGCCCACACGGCTGAGCAGGCGCTGAGCACCCGCGGTCTGGCTTCCGGCGTCTACACCTTGCGCGTGCAGCTAGGCAGCGAGGTGCTCACCCGCAAAGTGGTGCTCGAATAATAGCTCGTAGCGTCGAATTGAAAAGGGCCACTCCTAATGGAGCGGCCCTTTTTTCTTCTCGAAACAGTCCGACTGGTGTGGTAACGAGCCGGGCTTTCTGCTGCACTGGGCGGCACGTATTATTTCTCCAGCACCTGCTTTATCCCGCCCAATCCGGTCGAGATATTCTCCAGCTGGGTGAGCACGCTTTGCAGCTGCCCGCCGCTGCTGCTACGCAGGTTGCGGCGGAAGGTGGCCTTGATTTCCTCCCAGCGGGCCGCTTCGGATTCCTGCAGCCATCCCAGCAGCTCGCGCAGCTTCAGCAGGTTGGCCTCGGTGCCGCTGGTCAGGGTCTGGGCTTCGCTTTCGTAGTGGGAGGCCAGCAGGCTGCGGATTTCGGCGTCGTTCATCACCGGGCGCACCTTTTCGGCCAGCTTGCTCATGTTGCGGTAGGAGCCCTGCAGCTTGAACGGCGGCTCGGTGCGGTACTCGTTGGCCTGGGCAGCCGAGGCGATGTAGGCCTCGTTTACCTTGGCCACCACGTCGCGAATGCTGAGCAGCTTCTGCAGCACGGCCACGTACTCCTGGATTTCCTCGGGCGAGTGGTTGGCTTCAAAGCTCAGGCCCTCGCTGGCGCCCGACTCGGCCAGCCGAAGCAGCGGGTATACGTCGGTCTGGCTTTTGGCGGCCAGGCGGTTGAGCACGGGGTTGGCCACCAGCGCGTTTTCCAGGTAGGAGAGGCGGAAGGTGGCGGCCGTGTCGCCGATGATGTCGCCCAGGTTGTAGATGTCGGCCCGGTTGGCCAACATGTCGGGGATGCGGAACTGCTCGCCGCTTTCGGTGTAGGGGTTGCCGGCCATCACCACGCACACCTTGCGGCCGCGGAAGTCGTAGGTGCGGGCCCGGCCCTGGTACACGCCCTCAATCTTGCGCTGGGCGTCGCAGAGGGAAATGAATTTCTGCAGAAACTCCGGGTTGCAGTGCTGAATGTCGTCAAGGTAAATCATGACGTTGTCGCCCATCTCAAACGCCAGGTTCAGCTTGAGCAGTTCCTCGCGGGCGCCGGAGTTGGGCGCCTGGGCCGGGTCTACGCTCGTGACGGCGTGCCCGATGGCGGGCCCGTTGATTTTCATGAAAATCAAACCCAGGCGGTTGGCTACGTACTCCATGAGGGTGGTTTTGCCATAGCCCGGCGGCGATACGAGCAGCAGCAGCCCCATCAGGTCGGTGCGCTTGTTCTCGCCGGCCGTACCAATCTGCTTGGCCAGGTTGGCGCCAATCAGCGGCAGGTATACCTCGTCAATCAGCTTGTTGCGCACAAACGACGACAGCACCCGCGGGCGGAACTCCTCCAGCCGCAGCTCCTGGGCAAAACCCGCCAGCAGCTGCTTTTTCAGCTCGCCAAAGGCTTCAAACTGCGGCACAATACCCTGCTCATAGGCCAGCAGCCGCCGCCGGAACTCCGGAAAATTCAGCTGGTAGCTGCGCTCCTGAATGCGGGCGTGGCTGCCCTGCAAGCCAGTGAGGGTTTCGTGCAGCGGCGTGCGAATAACCCGGGCAGGGGAGAAGGTGGCAGTGGCGAGGAGGGCAGCGCACTCGTGTACCCCATCCCCCGACCCCTTCCCCCCGAGGGGAAGGGGAGCCAGCTCCGAAGCAGTGCTCGACGGGCTCCCCTCCCCCAATGGATTCCGCGCATCAAGCGGCGAAGGGCTGGGGGTGGGGTTCCCGGAGCCGGATTGACCGGTATTCCGCAAAAACGCCCCCAGCCACTGCCGAATCAGCGCGACCTGGGCGGCGGGCTGCTCGGCCAGGTTGGCCACGGAGCTCTCAAAGGCATCCACGGCCTTGCGCTCCCGCAGCGAGTGCTGAAAAGACTCGTAGAGGTGGGCCGCTTCTTCGGAGATGATGAAGGTCTCGCCGCGCGTGAGCTCGTGGAATAGGTACTCGCCGGCTTCGGCCACCTCGGCCAGCGTAAAGAGGCCGGTTTCGCTGGCAAACTTCTCCACACCCTGCTGTAGCTCCTGCACCAGGGCGTCGAACTCACGGGAATCGGGAAATACCTGCAGCAGCACCCCGATGCCTTTGAGCTGGCGCTGCCACACGGTTTTGCGCTTGTGAGAGGCAAACAGCTGCCAGAACAGAGCGGCCGCGGCCCGCGTTTCGGCCGGGTAGCGCAGCAGGTCGGCGGTGCGGGTAAGGCGCACCAGCGCTTCGAGCAGGAGGGCTGCGTCGTGGTCGTGCACGCCCTTGAGGTAGCCCTCGGCGTAGCGCGGGGCCATAAACTGCTGCACCCGCGTCGTGAGCTCGCCCACGGTGAGGTGGGAAAGCTCGACCAGCGACAGGCCGGCGCTTTCCGGCCCGGCTAGCTGCGCGGTCTGCAGCATCCGCCAGGCCAGGTACTCGGCGCGGTACACGTCAGCATTTTCCGACACTACGGTCTGCTCCCACACAACCCGGGCGGCCAGCACGGCGGGCTCGCTTACTTGCTGAAAGAAGTTGGTGCCGGTGAGGTGGTAGTGCAGCTCGCCCTCGCGCAGCAGCATGGTCAGCTCCAGCGGCTGGGTGTTCACGGTGAAGGCGTAGGGTCCAAACTTGAGGGCCTGCCCGCCGTCGGTAAACAGCTCGGCGCGGTCCTTGAGCTGGCGCAGCGCATCTTCCTTAATGGTTTTGAGCCGGCTCTGAATATCGTCGGCCTTCACCGGGTCGCCCAGGGCCAGCAGCTCCTGCACCGTCTGCCGCACCTTCTCCACCATCACATCGGCGGCGAAGTAGCCGTTGATGTCGGCCACCGCCTCGAAGCGGCTAATGCGGTTCTGCACGGCTTTCAGAATGCGCTCGGCCGACTGCAGCAGGGCCGAGGCCCGCTGGTTGCGGGCCGCCACCAGGCTCACCTTGCGGCTCTCAAATGCCTCGTACACGGCTTCGCGCTTGTCGGCAATCTGGCTCAGGAACTGGTCGAACTCCGGAAACTTGCCTTCCAGCTCTTCCAGCTGCACCAGCAGCTTGGTGCTGTACTCGTCGCACTTGGCCGGCGCGTCGCACAGGTCCAGGTAGTTTACCAGGGCCTGGTCGAGCAGCTTGATTTGCGCTGCAAACTCGGCCTGGGCCTCGGTGCCGGCCAGGGTCTGCCGCCGCCGCTTGAGTGCCGCCCGAATCTGGTTGAAGCTGGCATAAATCGTCGAGATGCTGTCGATGATGCGCGTGGTCTGCGTGGGGTCTTCCATGGGCAGGTTGCTCACCACCTCAATCAGCAGCTCCAGCTCGCCCGCTACGGCGGCGGCTTCTTTTTCCCGCTCGTTGGCCTCGGTGGTTTTCTGCACCTGCTCAATGCCGTCGGCAATGGCCTGCACGCGCACCGAATAGGGCTGCAGGGCCTCGGGCTTCAGTAGAAACTCCACCGTTTGCTGGGCCACATCCTTGCTGGTCTGCTCCAGCTCGGCAGCCGTTTTTTCCACCGCCGGCAGCTCCACGTAGCGCAGCTCCTTCAGGGAGATGACCTCGCCGCGTACCGTGCGCAATTCAGCCAGCAGCTGTACGTATTCGTTTACCTCGGCCGGGGCCGTGCGCTTGATGCGGCCCATCAGCTCGTCGGCCTTGCCCAGCACGCGCTGGGTTTCCTGCCCGGTGCTTTTGCGAATGCTCAGCACCTTGTCGAATTCCTCCACCGCCGCGTTGGCCGCCTGCTGAATGTCGCGCAGCGGCTCGGCCAGGGCGTAGGTGGCCGGCTCGCGCAGCCAGTGGTAGGTGTCGGTGAGGGTGGAGGTGAGGCGAATCAGGTCGAGGTAGAGGCCGGCGTAGCTGTCGTCTTTGTTCAGCAGGGTCTGCACTTCCTGGGCTTCGGCCATGGCCCGCACTATCTCCTTGTTGCCCAGCTTGTAGAGGTAGGATTCGGACGTGACGGGCAGCTCGAAGTTAGGGGCCACGTAGGGCGTCTGCCAGATTTGCACGGCGTGGTGCTTCTTGGGCTCGTCGTCCTTGCGGAAGTAGCACAGCTCGCCGTTCTCAAACAGCGCGTAGCCGTGGCAGCTGATGGGGTTATCCACCCGCTGGGCGATGATGTTGTAGGACAGCAGCAGGTACACGCCATTTTCCTTGTTGAAGAAAACGTACAGAAAGTCCTCGCCATTGGGAGAAGCCATGCGCTTCTCAAACAGCATGTCGCGCAGGCCTTTGTCGAACAGCTTGCCCTCGCCGGTCTGCAGGTAAAAGCCGTGCGGAAATATCAGGCCCTGGTTGTCGGGCAGCAGCACGCAGGCGTCGGCCAGCGCATCCAGGCGCTGGGCCGTTTTCAACTTGGAGTTAAAGATGAAGTAGCGGTAGTCCTGCTCCTGGTAAGGCCGGATTTTCAGCAGGATGATGTTGCCGACAACCGCATAGTAAATCTCCGAGTCGTCCAGCGTCTGGTCTTTGTCGGCCACCGGCTCGGAATAGATGCCGCGTCCCGTCTCGGTGTTGTTTTCCACCTTGATGGTGAGGTCGCCGTGAATGGTCTCCACAAACACCTTGTCCTCGATGCTGATGTGCGGGTGCTTGCCCGAGCGCTGCATATCGCGCGTGGTGCGCTTCCAGCTAAACTCGTGCTGGGGTGGAAACACGTACTCGTGGTCGCTGCGGTTGTCGAGGTAGGTGAGTGTGTCGCCCTGCAGCAGCCACTTAAACGTCTTGATGTCGTTCACGCTCTTCCCCACCCGAAACACCATGAACAGGTGCGTGCCGATGACGGCAAACTTCACAAACTGCGTGTGCTTGTAGTACTTGTAGAGGTTGCGAAACTCCTCCGCAAACTGCGCATTGCCAATAATATCCAGCGGCAGCGGGTGAAACTCGTGGTCGCGGTAGGAGTAGGCACCAAATACGTCCGACAGCTCCACTTCCGTCTTCAGGCCCAGCACCACGTTGTAGCCAAAGAGAAAGTTGCTGCCCACCGTAGCCATGTCCCAGGGCACGCAGTTGTGCTCGGTGTTGATGCGCCCGGTGCCAATCAGCTTGGTGTCGATGGCCCCAAACACGGCTTTGCGCTCGGAGTTTAGCTTTTCCAGGCGGCCGCGCAGGTCGTCGCCACTTTTCTGCAGGCGGTTGCGCAGGATTTCGTAGGTGCCGCCTTCGAGCTTTACCCCACCCCCCGGCCCCCTCCCCTCCGGGAGAGGGGGAGCCACGGAGGCGCTTATGTTTTCGTTTTTCGTTTTCGTATTAAGGCTCATAGTGTGGGTAGAGCAGCGTTAGATGCTCACTTATTGTTTGCAACACGCTTGGTGTTCGGGAAAGAACTTCGGCGTTCGTGAAGCGAATCACCAGGAAGCCGCACTCCTGTAATTCGTGGGTGCGCCCGCCATCGTATTCGGCCTGGCTGGCATCGCCGTGAATGCTGCCATCCACTTCAATAATAAGCCAGGCGGCGAGGCAGACGAAATCAACGATAAAGGGGCCAATGGCATGCTGGCGGCGAAACGGGGCACCAAGCTTGTTACCTCGCAGCTCGTGCCATAAGTGGTTCTCGGCTGGTGTGGCGGTTTTGCGGTTGTGCCGGGCATAGTCCTTTAAGGATTTTATCCAGCGCTTGGCGTCCGTAGTGTACATGCCGTAGGGGTAAATCACCCCATCCCCCAGCCCCTTCCCCTCCGGGGGAAGGGGAGCCTGACGACTCTGTTCTGATTTTTGTTCAGAATCCATCTTAGAGGTATCAGTCTTAAAAGACTAAATAGAACAAAACATCTACGCCGCCATGGCTCCCCTTCCCCCGGAGGGGAAGGGGCCGGGGGATGGGGTAACCGCCCTAGTTCAAATTCAGCGTCTTTACCTGCTTGTCGCTGATACCCAGTGCTGTGGCTGTGCTGGCCAGCTGCGTGATGGTGCTGCGCGTGGCTTCATCCCCAGCCTTGTTCATCATCTGCAGCAGCAGGGCCGACACACTCAGGTTTTTCATGTCCTCGGAGCTGAGGCCGAACTGGTTCACGAAGGAGCGCAGGTTGGTTTTGAAGTCGCCGCCGTGCTCGGTGCTGAAGAAGGCATCTTTCACCGTGCCCAGCACGTCGGAATTGTGAACTGCCCGGTCTATCATCTTGCCCTTGGTGATGGAGCCGATAATCTGGTCGAAGAACATGGTTTCGCCGCCCACGATGTCAATTTTGGCCGACTTCAGCGCTTCGGAAATCACGCCCGCCTGGGCGCCGGCAATGTCCTTCTGGATGTTGATTTGGGCCAGCTCCACCGACTTCTCCTTGTCGAGGCGCAGCTTGAACTCCTCGTGGTCTTTGCCCACGCCGTCGAGCTTTTTCATGGCGTCGGCCTTGGCTTCAATGCCCTTGGCTTCCACCGTGAAGCGCTGCTCATTCACCGTCACTTCGGCCAGGCCGCGCTTCTGCTCGGCGTCGGCTTTGGCTTCGATGACGCTGGCTTCAGACAAGCCTTTTTCCAGGTTTACCTTGGCGGCTACTACGCCTAGCTTCTCGTCGGCTTCGGCCTGGGCCAGGGCCTTGGCCTGAATGGCCTGGGCTTCGGCGGCAGCGGTCAGCTGCAGCACGTTGGCCTGCGACTCGCCTTCCTTCTGGCGGGCGCTGGCTTTGGCTTGCATTACCTGGGCTTCGGCCAGGCCCACGGCCGTGGCTTTGCTGGCTTCGGCCTCGGCCAGAATGCGAATGGCCTGGGAGCGGTGCTCGGCGGCGGCTTTCTCCGCTTCGGCGTCAATCAGGGCCTGCTTGGCGCGGTACTCAGCCGCCTGCTTCTCCATGTCGGCATTGCCCACCAGGGCAATGGTGGCCTGCTCGGTTTCCTGCTTGGCCTTGGTCACGGCCACCAGCTTGTCGCGGTCAGCCGCGGCCTGGGCGCGGGTATCCTTGATACGCTCTTCTTCCACTACCGTCGCTTTTTCCACGGTAATACGCTCGCGGATAATGCCCTGAATGTTCTTGCGCTCTTCTTCCAGGGCTTTTTCCTTTTCAATCTGGGCCAGGGCCACGATGCGCTCCCGCTCGTTGGCTTCCAGGGCCCGGGCCTGCTCCACGCGCTCGGTTTCCACGGCATCGGTGCGTTGCTTGTTGCGCTCAGCCACCAGAATCTGGCGGTCGCGGTTCTGCTCCGAAATCTTGATTTCCTCATCGGCCGTGATGCGAGCCTTTTCGCTTTTCAGGCGTTCTTCCTGGCGCACTTTCTCAGTTTCGGCGGCTTCGCGGGCCTTGATGTTGGCAATCTCGCGGTGCTGCTTTTCCTGGTTTTCGGCCAGCTGCTTTTCCAGCTGCAGAATGGTTTCCTGGGCCTCTACGTCCTGCTTCTTAATGGTCTTCTGCTGGTCGCGCTGAATCTGGTTGGCCTGAATCTTCTGCTCCGAGGTCAGGGCAATGATTTTCTTAATGCCCTCGGCGTCCAGGATGTTGTCCTGGTTCAGCGAGTGCAGCGGCGTCTGCTCCAGGTAGTCGATGGCGCAGTCGTCGAGCACGTAGCCGTTGAGGTCGGTGCCGATGATGCGCAGAATTTCCTGCTTGAACTGCTCGCGGGAGTTGTACAGCTCAATGAAGTCAAACTGCTTGCCCACGGTCTTCAGGGCCTCCGAGAACTTGGCGTCGAACAGGGCTTCGAGGGCCGCGGGGTCGGAGGCGCGGTGGGTGCCAATGCTTTGGGCCACGTTCACCACGTCGTCGTGGGTCTTGTTCACCCGAATAAAGAAGTTCACCTTCACGTCGGCGCGCATGTTGTCTTTGCACACCAGCCCTTCGGCCCCGGCCCGGGAAATGACAATGGTCTTGAGCTTGATGTCCATCACCTCCAGCTTGTGGAGGATGGGCACCACAATGATGCCGGAAAAGGAGACTTTGGCGTCGCCCATGCCGGTCCGCAGCAGGGCCTCGCCCTGCACGGCTTTCTTGTACATCTTGGCGATGACGGCCAGAAAGCCCAGGAGAAAAAAGCCGAGCATAAAGAGCACGGCCCAGGAAAGAGAAGCTAGCATGGGTTCAGAAGTAAAAGTTTGTCAATGAGTTGAATTAAAAATTATGAATTAAAAATTAAAAATTTTGTGCTGATGAGAAGTTGTGGCATAGGTGCCCTGTTTTTAATTCTCAATTCTCAATTTTTAATTTTTAATTGGTTATAAAGGGCTCAATCAGGTAGCAGCGGCGGTGGGCGTCGTAGTCGATTACCAGCGCCGTTTCGCCCTTGGCTACCGGGGCCTTGGTGCTGCGCACGTTCAGCATGAGCGGGGCGCCATCGATGCGCACCGAGGCCTGGCCCAGGTGCTCGGGTGTGGCGGGCAATAGCACGGTGCATACTTTACCAATGGCCACTTCCCCGCCGCCGTGCTCCTTTTCCATGGCCGTGAACAGCTTCACGAAAGGCAGCGTCAGGAATTTGGCCACAAACAGGCTGGCTATGAACAGCGGGAGGCAGAAGCCCAGGCCCAGCAGCAGCGAGGTGTTGCCGGTGTAGTAGTTGGCCAGGATGCTGCCCACCCACAGCGGCAGAATCACGAAGCTGAGGAATATCATCAGCGGAATGCGGCCCAGGTTGAAAAAGGCCAGGGCGCCGTTCAGCCAGGAGGTGCCTGCCTCGCCGGCCGCAGCATCGGAGTCGAAGTGCAGGTGGCCGTGGTCGTCCAAGCTCAAATCCACGGTCTTCATATCCAGCAGGCCGACGATAACTGTGAGCCAGTACAGCAGCACAAACACCAGCAGGGCCGTAGGCAGCAGATTGGGTGGCAATACGGCGGCTTGTAAAAGTTCAGTCATGGGCATGTTCAGGGCATATTAAAGGTAGGAAAATTATACAGATACCAATGCTTGCCCGCCCGCTTTTTTTATTCGGCAATACCCAGCTTGGTTTTCAGGGCTTTCAGGTCTGCAGCCGCTTTGCCACTACCTGTACTACCCAGGGCTTTGTCAATTTCAGAATCGATGCTCTTGCTGGTCTGGGCAATTTCACCGTAGGATTCAGCCAGGGCTTCCTGCACGGCAATCTTTTCCTTCATGCGCTCCAGCAGGGCCACCGTACCCGAGGAGTCGAGCTGGGCCAGCTGCTTATTGATGTTGATGGTGGCCGTGCTCACCGTCACGCGGGCCTTGAGCGTCTTCAGCTCATTTTCCCACTGGCTGATGGTGGCCTTGAGCGTTTGCACGTTCTGGTCCATCTGGGCCGCCGCCTGCTCAAACTTTTCCTGGTCGCCTGCGGCGCGACCGGCCTGGCCTTCATTTTCTGCTTTCTTCAGCAGGGCCTCACTGGCCAGACGGTCGGCTTCGCTGGCTTCCATCTCGCCCCGGTGGGCGCGCTGCAGCAGCTGCACGGCTTTGCTTTCGTAGTCGGCTGCCTTGGCGCGGGCGGTTTCGCCCTCGTTACGGGCCCGGATAGCCATGGCCTTTACTTCGGCCAGGCCGTGCAGGCTCTTATCCAGGTCCTGGCGCAGGTCGCGCAGGCCCTGCTCAGTCATTTTAATTGGGTCTTCCAGCTGGTTGACCGCGGCGTGGGCTTCCGATTGCCCGATTTTAAAGAGTCGGTTGAGAATGTTCATGGCTATTAGGGTCTTAGGGTCTTGGGGACTTAGGGTCTTGGTTGAGTTCTAAACATTTTCGGAGGCGGGAGAGGAGAGGGGAGTTAGGAACTGGCAAAAACCAAGTCCCTAAGACCTTAAGACTCCAAGTCCCCCTTAGAAAACTGAATCAGCTCGTCAGAAAACTCGCTGAGCAGCAGGCCCAGGGAGTTGATGCAGGCTTCCAGCTCGCCCAAATCGAGGGATTCGATTTGCAGGGTGTCGCGGAAGATGAGGCGGTGGCCGGTGTCGTCGAGCGCGAAGGCGCCGTGGATGATGTCGCGGTTCTTTTGCAGCAGGCGCCGGTAGATTTCCAGCGAGGGGGCGGGCAGGTCGAGCAGGTACTGCTCCAGAATCAGCAGCGGGTCGGCGCAGCCGATGACGAGGTTGCGTATGGCGAGCTCGGGCTTGTCAACTACAAAAAGTCCCTCGTGCTCGTCGGCGTGGCAGATGTCGAAGCCCAGCTCCAGCAGGTAGCCACGAACGGTAGGAAAGTAGGGGTTGGGCATAGGCGAGGTGGTGAGAGAAGTGCTTGGCTCAAAAAAGTAGCGGTAAGTAAAAGCTTTCAGCGGTGTTGTGCTAGCTTTACGCCACAATATTAAGGAAAGTTTTGAATGTGCTCAAAGTTTGAGCGAATTAATTTTTTGGTAACATGTCCTACGTTGGAAAAAATATTCGCAAGCTCCGTGCAGTTAAAAAGCTGAGTCAGGCGGCTTTTGCGGAATTGTTTGGCCTGGCCCGCCCCAGTGTGGGCGCTTATGAAGAAGGCCGGTCTGAGCCGAAGATGGAAACGCTGATACAGATTGCTCAGCATTTTGGCTTGTCCGTCGACCTGCTACTTACGAAAGAGCTGACCGTAAATGAGCTCTATCATTTCGATATTTTTAAGGAGCAGCTGCAGAAGGAAGCTCCGGCGCCGGAGGTGCTGGCGGAGGCCGACCGCAAGCAGCACGTCACCCCGCTGGTGTACCGCAACCGGGCGCTGGAATACATTGTCCACCACCACGACCCTGCCTTTATCGACTCCCTGCCCTGGGTGCAGATGCCCCACGACCTGAGCGGACCCACGCGGGCGTTTGAGGTTTCCGGGGCCGACATGCTGCTGCACCGGCAGGGCCTGCGGCACCAGGACATTGTGCTGTGCTGCCGGGTAGATAAGGCCAAGCCCACGCTGCACAACGGGCGCGTGTATGCTTTCGTCACGCAAAGCAAAATTCTTATTCGACGCCTGGCCGGCCGCCTGCCCGACGGCACTACCCTAAAGCTGCGCGCCGATAACCCCGATTACGGCAGCCAGGATTTGGAGCTAACCCAGGCCTTGGAAATCTGGGAAGTGCGCGGGGTATTCACCACCCACCTGCGCCCGCCGGCCTTGCTCGACGAGCGGGTGGCCGCGCTGGAGCGCAAAGTGGAAGCCCTGCTCGAACGGCTCAGCGACCACGAGTAGGTTTTTTAGACAGAAAACGCGAGGCATGAGACCGGAGAACCGCGCTACCTTAGAGCTGTCTCCGGTCTCATGCCTCGCGTTTCAGGCTTTGCGTTTAAAAAGCCCTTTCACCTTTTTCAGCCAGCCGGGCTCTTCGTCTTCGTCGCCGAGCAGCTCGGCGTACGGCTGCAGTGCCGGCACGTGGCTGCAGGCAATGCGGATGATGGCGAACAGCGGCTCAAACAGTATCATGCCCGGCACCCCCCAGATAAGCTCGCCTGCCACCACGGCGATGATGGTAAAGAAGGGGTTGAGGTGCAGGGCCGAGCCCATGGCGATGGGTTCGATAATGTTGTTATCGATAAACTGCGCCAGGATGATGACGCCCACCGTGGGCAGCACCGTGCCCGGCTCGCCGGCAGCCAGGGCCATGGCCAGCGGAAACGCGGCCCCGATGTAGGCACCTACGTAAGGGACAATGGTGGGCAGCACGGCAATGACGCTAAGCAGCAGCGCATTCTTCAGCCCGATGATGGTAAAACCGATGGCGTAGACGGTGGCAATGAAAAACATCGACACAAAGCGCCCGATAAGGTATTGCCCACCCACCTTGCTGACCTGCTCCAGGATATGGGCCACTTCCCCCCGGTTTTCGGGCTCGACCAGCTTGAGTGCGAACTGCCGCAGCCGGTGGCGCTGCCAGAGTAGGAAAAACAAGTAAAGCAGCACCAGCAGAAAGCCGCCCAGCGCGCCCAGCAGGCCCTTCAGGGTGGCAGCTACAAACCTCTTCACCGCGGCCGTAGCGTTGGCCATCTGTTCCTGCAGAAAGCTCATCTGCTTTTTAGGGCCCACGCCAAACCGCTCCTGCACCTGCTGCTGTACCTTGCCCAGCTCCGCGAAAAACTGCTTTTTCAGCTGAGGCCAGTCGTCGGAGATGTTGCTGCCCTGCTCTGCTATCATCCAGCCCAGGGCACTCAGCACGGCCAGCACTACCAGCAAACACAGCAGCGCGGCCAGGGCCCGGCCCAGTCCCCGCCGCTCCAGCCAGTTGCTTACCGGGCGCAGCAGCATGGCCAGCAGACCGGCAAAGGCCAGCGGCATCAGAAACAAGCGGCCGAAGTACAGGGTAGCCAGGATAAGTACAGCCAGCAGGAGCAAGCCATTGGCCCGGGGCAGGGTAATGCTGCGCATAGAATGCGAAAAGGAATGAGGCGCGGGGAATCCGGTCCACTTCCTACGGTCGGGCTCACGCCGCCGTTGCCCGCAGCCTTACCCGGCAGCGGGCCTATTTAGCCGCTCGTAATATGCTGCTGGTAGCGGGCCAGGGCTTCAAGGCAGAAGCCGGTGGTCAGTTCCTCCGAGCCCCAGCCGATGGCCTTTTTGGGGCCGCCGTAGTAGAGGCGCCAGCGGGGCCATTCGCCGCTGTTGTTCTGGTGGCGCAGCAGGTACTGCACCGCTTTTTCCAGCTCGATGGGGTAGCTGCCCAGGTTCAGCAGGCTGCACACGGCCCAGGCCGTGTCGGCCAGGGTAGTGCCTAAGCGGCCATCGGGCTGAGCCTGAGCAAGGATGCGGGCGATAATGGGCGCGCGGAGGGGTTCGAGCTTTTGGATACCAGCGTGGTAGCAGCGCGTAAAAAAATAGTAAATAAAAAAAGGGTCCCGGTACCAGCGGTCGCATTCGGCTTCCCGATTCTCGGCGATGATGCGCAATAGCCAGGCGATGACGGGCTGGGTTTCCGGCCGGTCGCCGAGGTAAAACAGCACGTTGGCATTCACCCCGGCATCAACGTCATTGCGGTGGGCTTCCACCTCGCGCCAATACACGAAGGACTGCACCGGGCGCAGCAGTTCGGGCAGGACCACGCGCCAGTACGTGCGGTTGGCGTTCCAGCGCAGCCGGAGCAGAAACCAGGTGAAGAACAGGCCCTCCCGGTTGCGGTTGGTGAGCAGCAGGGGCACATTGCTGGGGTGAGGGCAGTCGATGCCGCGGGCCCGCATAATGGCCGAGACGCAGCTGGTGTCGTCCACATCGGGTGGGCAGAGTCGATGCCAGGCGTGCGCCCGGCCGTAATGCGTCCAGAGGCCCCCGTGCAGCATCTGGTACTGCAGAAAGTTGGTGGCAGATGTAAGCATATCATTGGCCACCGGCAGGGCCTGGAGCGAGAGCATGCAGCCCGCCACCAGGGCCGTAGGAAACAGGGCACTGTCCGGCTGGCACCACTCCTGCATGGGGTCGTCGGGGGCATAGTAGCAGCAAAACTCTCCGTTAGGATATTGGTGTTGCCTGAGGTAGGCGAGGCCTGCCACTATGGCCTGCTCCAAGCGGGGAGGGCTGAGGGCTTGATTTACAGAGGCTGCTGGTTCCATACAATTTCTACGGAAATAAGTTGGCGTACCATGGCCTGCACATTTTTTTCGAGGCTGGCTGCTGCCTCAACGCGCAGGGGGACGGGGGCATCTTCCCAGCCCAGCAGCGCCAGAGGCTGCAGGGTATCCCGCTGGTAGATGGCGGCGCGCAGCTGGTACTCACCCGCCGTAAGGGGAGAGCGGCGCAGGCAGCAGCTTAAAGTATGTGCGCCCGCTTGCAGGGAAAAGGACTCCGGAAAGTAGCCGCTGGTGATGCACACCGCGCCTTCGTTTGTATAGATGAAAAAGGCCCATCCACAGCCTTCCAGCTCGTGCAGGGCGCGGTAAGTAAGGTGCAGGGTAAGGTCGGCCCCCGGGGCGATTTGCTCGGAGGCGCTGGTTACGATTAATTGCTCAATGCGAACCGGCTGCAACGGCGTTAGCTCCCGCGCTGCGGCCTGGGAGGAGGCACTGTCCGGGGCCAGCTGCTGGTGGGCAAAGTAATAGTCCAGGGCCTCGGTGGCCGAGCCGCTGAAAGCCACGGCTCCCTTTTCCAGCACCAGGCCGCGCTGGCACACGGCCTGGATGTGGTGGGGTACGTGCGACACCAGGATGATGGAGCCGCCCCCGGCCAGGTAGCCCATCATGTGGTTGATGCACTTGCGCTGAAAGTCGAAGTCGCCCACGGCCAGCACCTCATCCACCAGCAGCACGTCGGGGTGCAGGTGGGCCGCCACGGCAAAAGCCAGGCGCGACACCATGCCCGAGCTGTAGAACTGCACCGGCATCTCGATGGCTTCGCCCAGCCCGGTAAACTCGATAATGGCTGGCAGCAGCGGCAGCACCTGGGCCCGGGCAACGCCCAGCAGGGCCGCCCGCACGAAAATGTTTTCCCGCCCGCTGAGCACCGGGTCCAGGCCTACGCCCAGCTCAATCAGCGCGCCCACGCGGCCCCGCATGCGGACAAAGCCGGCATCGGGCTTGATAAGACCGTTGAGCAGCTTGAGGAGGGTACTTTTTCCCGCTCCGTTGTCGCCGATAATGGCCAGCGACTCCCCCCGGTTTAACTCGAAGGAAATGTCCTGCAGGCTCCAGAACTCGTGGCGTCGCAAGGCCGTGGCCGGTTTTCGGGGCCCCGGCCAGAGGTCGGCGGCAATGTCGCGCAGGCCGTACCAGAGCGAAGTGCGCAGCTGGCGACAGTATTTCTTGGACAGGTTACGCACCGTAACCACCGGGGTCTGCTCGGCCATCAGAAGCGGGAAATAAGGTGGGGCTGGGCCAGGCGGTAAGCCAGCCAGTTGCTGCCCAGTGCCAGCCCGGCCAGCCCCGCCACCAGCCAAAACCCGGGAGTGGGAGCCAGCGGGCCGCCCAGCAGCCAGTTTCGGGTAGTAATCAGCAACGGGGCTACTGGGTTCAGCTGCAGCCAGCGCCCATACCCGGCGGGGAGCGTGTACACGATGGGCGTAACCAGAAACCACAGGTTGAGCAATACGCCGAGAGCATTGGATACGTCGGCGTAAAGCAGCCCGAGCAAGGCTACCAGCCAGCCCAGGGCCAGGCCCAGGCCGAGCAGGGCCAGCAGCCCTAGCGGCACCAGCGCCAGGGCGCCCGTCAGGGGAACCTTAAGCCACAGCATGACCGCCAGCAGAATGCTCATCCGAATTAGCGTGTTGAATACCACCACTGCCGCGCCCGCCGCTACAAATGCTTCGTGCGGCACCCGCACCTTGGCCAGGGTGGCCTTGGCCGAGGAGAGCTGCTGCAGCGGGGCATTCAGGGCTTCCACAAAGCCCTGCCAGAGAAAGACGCCTGCCAGCACAAACGCGGGGTAGGGCACGGCGCCGGACTCCACGTTCAGCACCCGGGCCCGGCCCAGGAAAATCCAGACCAGCCCGGCAATAAGGGGGGGCAGCAGCATCCAGGCATAGCCCAGCAGGCTCTGGCGCACTTGCACCTTGAGGTTGCGCACAAACAGCTGCCAGCCGATGTGGTACACCACGCGCAGGTCGTCGCGCACGGCTCGTAGAAACGCCCGCGGGGCCTGCAATGGCGACTGCGAAGTGTAAATTGTTTCTTTCATTTGATGCCAGATGCGAGCCGCTTATGCCGCAGTCCGCAAAAACAATGCATGGTAGATAACGAAGGCCCGCCGCCCGGCACCCGGCCGGCCCTGGGGCATAGGCTGGTTGGCATGGCGCGTGCCGGCGAGTGGTGGGCGTACAAGTTTGCGCCGATTCTGGCCACGGCTTATGCTACGGCCACCCTGGCGGGACGGTCCATCGGGCCGCTGCTGCCCCGCTTGCTGCTGCTGCTGCTGGCCCTCACCGTGGGGGCCACCTACGTGAGCCTGATAAACGACTGGACCGACCGGGCCGATGATGCTGCCAGTGGCAAAGCCAACCGCCTGGCCGGGCAGCCTGCCCTGCGGGTGGTGGTGGCCCTGCTGCTCTGCCTGGGCGCAGGCTTGGGATTTGGCGTTTATTTCTGGCGCCTCAGCCCGCTCACTGCCGGGCTGTACCTGGGCGCCTGGCTGGCGTACTCGCTGTACTCGCTGCCCCCGTTTCGCCTCAAGAAGCGGAGCTTCTGGGGGCTGCTGGCCGATGCGGCGGGCGCCCATTTTTTTCCGCAGCTGCTCACCGCAGCTGCCGTGAGCAGTTGGGCGGGTATGCCACTGCCGGGCGGGTGGCTGGCCGCCATCGGGTGCTGGGCCCTGGGCTGCGGCATCCGCAACATTCTCTGGCACCAGCTGGGCGACGCCGACCACGACGCCCAGGCCGGGGTAACTACGTTCGTCACGCGGCGAGGCCGGGCCACCGGCCGGCGGCTGGCCCACGGCCTGGCGTTTCCGCTGGAGCTGCTGGGGTTTGCCGGGGTGCTGGGCCTGAGCCGGGAGTGGCTGCCGGTGCTCTTTCTGCTGCTGTACGCCGGCCTGGAGTGGTTTCGCGTCCGGGTATGGCAGGTGCGCCTGGTAGTGGCCGAGCCGCAGGCCAACCACCGCATTGTGCTCAACGAATACTACGAGGTGTTTTACCCCCTGGCTTTTCTGCTGCTGCAGGCCGGGCGCTACCCCGGCGCAAGCCTGGCGCTGGGGCTGCACCTGCTGCTGTTTGGCCGCCATAGCTGGCGCAGCGCCCGGGCAATAGGGCAGGTGCTGGCCGTAATGTGGCATAAGGCAAGTGGGCAGCGTCCTCATTGATTCGGTGCTGCCAGTCGCTTTTTCAGATAGGACATGGCGCCGCTCACGGTGCTGCGGCCCACGTCGATTGGGGCGAGCCAGAAAGCGGCGGCCAGGTGCTGGGCCACGGTGCGCAGCGGCGCCGCCCGCTTCCAGCTAATGTAGGCGAAGCTGAAGTAGTGCTGGGCCATGCGCCGCCGGAAGATTCCTCGTTCCAGCAAGCTGAGCCGGGACTGGTAACGCTGCGCCAGCTGCTTCTCGTCGTGAAACCCCAGCTCCTGAATCACAATCAGCTCGTCGCGTCCGTCGTAGATGTTGTGGTCGTGAACGTGCTTGAGCCAGTGCGGCTGCATGGTGAAGGCCGACCGGCAGCCCCGGCTCAGCACCATGTCCAGAATAAGGCACCAGTCGTCGGCAATGTGCATCTCTTCGTTCCATTGCCCCTGCAGGGCGCTGCTCCGGATAACCAGCGACGAGGACGGTGCCGGGCAGGTTTCCACAAACAGGCGCCGGGTCTGGGCGGCGTCGAGCAGCCACCACTCGCCTTCGGCCCGGGTGCAGAAGCGCCGCTTCTTGCCGGGAAGCGCGAAAAAGCGCACAAAGCCATTGCTGCCATTGGTGGCATTCCAGTTCAAAAACACGAAGTCCAGGCGGTGCTTCTGCAGCTGGCTAATGCTGCTGGCCAGAAAATCCGGGTCCCACACATCGTCGGAGTCCAGCGAGGCCATGAACTCGCCCCGGCAGTGGCGCAGGCCGGCGTTGCGGGCCGCCGCCTGCCCCTGGTTCGGCTGGTAGTAATATTCTACTCCATCGAAAGCGGCCACCACCGCGCGGGTATCGTCGGTCGAGCCGTCATCGATAATAATGATTTGAGTAGCTGGATACGTTTGGCTTTGGGCGCTCCGAATGGCCGCCCCCAGCAGGTGGGCACGGTTGTAAGTAGGAATGATGATAGAGACCAGCGCAGCGCCCATGAAATAATTGGCAGGTAAAATATACTACTATACTAGGGCCAAGCTCCGCAATTTCTCGGAAAAGTGGCGGGCTGGGTCGGTTGGCACCGTTGCCCGGGCGTGTCGGGCAGCGGCGCTGCCCAGGCGTTGCCAGTCGGTTCTGTGCCGCCAGGCGCGCTCCAAGGCCTGGTCCAGTGCCGCAACGCTGGCAGACTCGGCCAGGAAGCCCGTTTCGTTGTCGACTAATATCTCGCCGATTCCTCCGGCATTGGTTGCAATGGCCGGCCGGCCGCACAGCATGGCCTCTACCAGGGCCAGGGGCAGGCCCTCGTTGCGGGAAGGCAGTACCAGCGCGTGGTGGCTTTGCCAGATAGCCTGCACATCGGAAACCTGCCCGGCAAAGCGCACGGTGTCTCCCAGCCGGAGCATGGCTGTCATCTCTTCAAGTGCCTGCCGGTCGGCCCCGCTTCCAAAGCAGGTTACCTGCAGCGGCCGGTTCCGCCACTTGTCCTGGGACAGTACCTGCAGCAGCAGGTCCAGGCCTTTGTCGAGTACTTCCAGGCGGGCCACGCAGGCCAGGCGGATGGTAGCCTCTGGCGTAATGGATGGCAGGGGGCTTTCGCTGTGAAAGGGGACGTTGTAGGGGTTCCAGACCACCGAAGCGGCGGGCAGCTGTTGGCCCAGCTGAAATTGAGTCAGCTCCAGGTTGTGCCGGGCTACGAAATAGCAGTGCCGTGCTGCCCGGTAGGCGGCCTGGATTACCTCCCGCTCGTACCAGGGTGGAAAGAAAAAGTCGACGGCCTTTTGGGCAAGCAGCACGAACGGCAGCCCCAGCTCCTGGCAAACCTGAGCGTAGGGGATGCCATCAAAGTTTGAGCCCTGGGAAACGAGCACCAACCCCGGCTGAAATGCCAGCAGGCCCCGGCGCAGTACCTGCTGAGCCAGCCGACGGCGGCTATACTGCCGGTGGTAAGGCAGCAGCCGGTTCAGCAGACGGGTTCGCAAGGCGGGCAGCTGCTCCAGGTCGGTGACCTGGCAACCCGCAGCATGCAGGCCGAGAATGCGCGGGTGCTGGTAGTCGACATTTGTTTTAAAGGCCTGTACCTCGTGCCCTGCCGCCTTCAGGTGTAGCGCGGCCCCGGCCCATAGCTCTTCGCTGCCGCCCCAGGCTTCCGGGCAGGAGCTCACCATGGCAAGCCGGCAAGGAGCAGGGGAGTGGGGGAGCAGTCCTTGTATTGTAGAGCTCACAGTTTTGGTAAAGAACCGCAAAGGTAGCCGCTGCCAGCTGAGAGCTGCGTGCTTTTCTGCCCACAAAAATTAAGCTATTCCGGGGTGTGATGGATGATAACTGCTTGATAAAACATGTCTTTAGTTCTCCATACTAGCTATTCAATCGCTGGTTAATTAAAAAATCCTGCAACCGTTTGCGGGAAATTCTGCGACATTTCATGCAAAAACCTTAGCTTGCGCCCCGCTTAACATTACGGTAACATGGAAGTCCAAACTTTAAAGTATCCGGCAATCCGCAATTTTGTGGCTGGCCAACCTGCAAACGATTCCGGCACGGCCACGATGGACGTGTATAGCCCACTTACCGGTGCCGTCATTTCTACCGTGCCCCTGAGCGGCGCCACCGAGCTCGATGAAGCCGTGCAGGCCGCTAAAGCTGCTTTTCCGAACTGGTCGGCCATGCCCATTAAGGAGCGGGTGCAGATTTTCTACCGCTACAAAACCCTGCTGGAGCGCGACATGAAAGCCCTGGCCCAGCTGGTGCAGGAAGAAAACGGTAAGACCTTCGACGAAGCCCGGGCCGAGGTAGAAAAAGCCATCGAGCTAACCGAGTTTGCCTGCTCCATGCCCCAGCTCATTCAGGGCGAGCTGCTGGAAGTAAGCAAGGGCGTAGAATGCCGCATCGAGCGCAAGCCCCTGGGCGTGGTGGCCAGCATCGCGCCCTTCAACTTCCCCAACATGGTGCCGCACTGGACCATCCCCAACGCCCTGGTGCTGGGCAACACCATGATTCTGAAACCCTCGGAAGTAGTGCCGCTGAGCGCCGTAAAAATTGCCGAGCTGCTTAAGGAAGCCGGCTTGCCCGATGGCGTGCTCAACATCGTGAACGGCGACCGCGAAATTGTGGAAGCCATCTGCGACCACCCCGATATTCAGGCGGTGTCCTTCGTGGGCTCCACCAAGATTGCCAAGGTGGTGTACATCCGCGCCACCAGCAACCTCAAGCGCTGCGTGGCCCTGGGCGGGGCCAAGAACCATCTCATGGTGCTGCCCGATGCCCACCCCGAAATGACGGCCTCCAACGTGGCGGCTTCCATGTCGGGCTGCGCGGGCCAGCGCTGCATGGCCGGCTCCACCATGGTGGGCGTTGGTTCTATCGACAGCATCGTGGCTAAAATCGTGGAGGAGGCCCGCAAGATTGTGCCCGGCCAGAACCTGGGCTCGGTTATCAGCCGGGAAGCCAAAGAGCGCATTGAAAAGCACATCACCGAGGCCGAGGCCGCCGGTGCCAAAGTGCTGCTCGACGGCCGCGGCGCCGTAGTGCCCGGCCACGAAGACGGCTACTACGTGGGTGCCACCGTGGTCGACTACGTGACGCCCGACATGCGCATTGCCCAGGAAGAAGTTTTCGGCCCGGTGCTGGCCATTATGCGCACCAACACCCTGGACGAAGCCCTGGCCATCGAAAATGCCAACCCTTACGGCAACGCCGCCGCTGTTTTCACCAGCAGCGGCAGCAGCGCCCGCTACGTCATGGACAATGCCAACGCCGGCATGATTGGCGTCAACATCGGCGTGCCCGTGCCCCGGGAGCCTTTCTCCTTCGGCGGCTGGAATGAGTCCAAGTTCGGCGCCTGCGACATCACCGGCAAAAGCTCCATCGAGTTCTGGACCCAGCTCAAGAAAACCACCACCAAGTGGAACCCCGAGTCAAGGGTGAACTGGATGAGCTAGATGTTTTAGTTGTCAGTTGTCAGTTGTCAGTTGTCAGGTCGTTCTTTTGACCTGCTAACTCCTTACGATTTAACTGACAACTGACAACCAACAACTGACAACTACAAAGAGAATTCCCACTCAACACCCGGGGCCCCAAGCTTCGGCGTGGCGGAAGGAAGAGCTTCTTTTCCGCGCTGCGCGTCTCCTCTCATGCCCATAGCCCCTGCCGTAGAGATAGAAGGCAGCAGCGGGTGGCCTGAGGCGCGGCAACGAATTGAAGTTCTTCGCTTCCGTTAACTTCCCCTCCTTTCTAACCCCAGCATTTATGCAGCCTACCCTCGATACCGATAAAGACCAGATACTACACGACAACCTCGACCACACCCTGTTTTCCTGGTCAAAACAAACGGGCCTAAACCCTATCAATGCCGAGCGCGCCGAAGGCGTATACGTGTGGGACCGCGACGGCAAGCGCTACATCGACTTCTCGTCGCAGCTGATGAACGTGAACATCGGGCACGGCGACCAGCGTGTGACCGAAGCCGTAGCGGCCCAGATGCGCGAGCTCAGCTACGTGTACCCCGGCATGATTACCAAGGCCCGCGGCGACCTGGGCCGCAAGCTGGCCGAAATTACCGCGCCCAACCTGACCAAAGCCTTTTTCACGCTGGGCGGGGCCGAGGCCATTGAAAATGCCATCAAGCTGGCGCGCGTGTACACCGGCCGCCACAAGATTGTATCCCTGTACCAGTCGTTTCACGGGGCCAGCTACGGCGCCATGAGCGTGGGTGGCGACCCCCGCAAGTTTGCCGTAGACAGCCAGGCCATGCCCGGCACGGTGCACGTTGAAAATCCGTTTTTCTACCGCTGTCCCTGGCACAGCTCCACGCCCGAAGAGTGCGCCCAGCGCGCCGCCGATTCCATGGAGCGCATCATTGGCTACGAAAACCCGGGCAGCGTAGCGGCCATCCTCCTCGAAGGGGAGTCGGGCACCTCGGGCTGCATCAAATATCCGCCCGGCTACTGGGCGCGTATTCGCGAAATCTGCGATAAGCACGGCATCCTGCTCATTGCCGATGAGGTGATGTCGGGCTTCGGCCGCACCGGCAAATGGTTCGGCTCCGACCACCACGGCGTGAAGGTCGACATCCTGTGCTCGGCCAAAGGCATAACCGCCGGCTACCTGCCCCTGGGCGTCGTGATGGTGGATGAGAAAATTGCCAAATCATTCGACGACAAGCCCCTGCCGCTGGGCCTCACGTACTCGGCCCACCCGGTAAGCTGCGCCGCTGCCGTGGCCGTGCTCGACATCTACGAGTCGGACAACCTGCTCGAAAACACGGTGGAGATGGGCAAGTACCTTGACGCCCGCATGTGCGAAATGATGGAGCGCCACCCCAGCATCGGCGACTGGCGCAACACGGGCTTGCTGGGCTGCATCGAGCTGGTGAAAAACCGCCAGACCAAGGAGCCCATGGCCCCCTGGAACGCCGCCCCGAATCAGATGGAAATCATGAACCAGGTGGCGGCTAAAATCCGCGAGCTGGGCATGTACACCTTCGTGCGCTGGAACTACATTTTCGTGGCCCCGCCACTAAATATTACGCGCGATGAATTGGATGAAGGGCTGGCCATTATTTCCGAGGCTATCAGCATTGCTGATAAGCATACGCACTAACCCCACCCCCAGCCCCTCCCCACAGGGGAGGGGAGCCAGACGTTTTCCATCATAGAATATAACTGTTTCTAGACTTCACGACTGGCTCCCCCTCTCCCGGAGGGGAGGGGGCTGGGGTGGGGTAGCCCGTTTTATTATGTCCATCCTTCTAAAAAACGGCCGCGTGGTCACGGCCGATTCCGACGCTGTTTGCGATATCCTCATCGAGGGCGAAACCATCGTGTCCATTGGCCGCAACTTAACGGCCGACGGGGCGGAGGTAATCGACTGCACCGGCAAAATCGTGGTGCCCGGCGGCATCGACCCGCACGTGCATCTGGAGATGCCCTTTATGGGCACCTTCAGCTCCGACACCTACGAGACCGGCACCCGCGCCGCGCTGCACGGCGGCACCACCACCGTTATTGACTTCATCCTGCAAAAGCAGGGCAATTCCCTGCGCTCGGCGTTTGAGGAGTGGAGCGGCCGGGCCACCGGCAATGCCGTGGGCGACTACAGCTTCCACATGGCCGTGACGGATTTCAACCCCAGCACCAAGGAGGAAATCAAGGACATGGTGGCCGAGGGCATCACCTCGTTCAAAACCTTCATGGCTTACAAAGGCGCGCTCATGATTGACGACGCGCAGATGGTGGGCCTGATGCAAGAAGTGAAAAAGCACGGCGGGCTGGTGACGGCCCACGCCACCAACGGCGATATGATTGACACGCTCATCGCCCAGCACCGGGCCGCGGGCAAGCTCACGCCGCTCTACCACTATCTCTCACAGCCTGAAGTGACCGAAGCCGAAGCCTCCGGCCGCTTCGCCGACATTGCCAACTACACCGGCGTCAACTCCTACATCGTGCACCTGACCTGCGAGGGGGCGCTCAACCAGGTGCGCCGCGCCACCGAGCGCAACCAGCGCGTGTTCGTCGAAACCTGCATTCAGTACTTGGTGCTGGACGCTTCGCTCTACGAAGACGAGGCCAATGGGGCCAAGGTGGTGATGTCGCCGCCGCTGCGCGAGAAGAAAGACCAGGCCACGCTCTGGGCCGGCCTCAACCAGGGCCTGGTGCAGGTGGTGGGCACCGACCACTGCCCCTTTATGTGGGAGCAGAAGCTCATGGGCAAGGACGACTTTTCCAAGATTCCCAACGGCCACCCGGCCATTGAGCACCGCATGGAATTGCTGTTCTCGGAAGGCGTGAGCCAGGGCAAAATCAGCCTCAACAAGTTCGTGGAAGCAACCAGCACCAACGCGGCCAAAATCTTCGGCATGTTCCCCCGCAAAGGCACCATCAGCATCGGCGCCGATGCCGACCTGGTGGTGTTCGACCCCGAAAAAAAGCATACCATCTCGGCCGACAGCCACCACATGAATGTCGACTACTCGGCCTACGAAGGCTGGGAGCTGACCGGCAAGATTGACACCGTGCTGCTGCGCGGCAAAGTAGCCGTGCATGATGGTGACACCAAGGTGGAGAAGGGCTACGGCCAGTTTATTAAACGCGGCCGAACGCAGTTTTAAGGGCGAGTAGATAACGTGTCATTGCGAGGGCATAGCCCGTGGCAAACGAAGTTCGGCGTAGCCAATCCGTCCTCTCCCAGCGACCAGCCGAAGGATGTGACAAGCTCTGCTTTTTGCTTAACTTAAAGCCCGCTTTTAGCTGACTTTTAAGATTTAATACCCATCACAGCTTAAGGGTTTGTGCTGCTAGAGTAAGGATTGCCACGGGCTGCGCCCTCGCAATGACACTATTTCAGGGGCCAGACGCTTTGCTACACATTTTTTAATTCTACTAAAAACCCACCACTAACAATGCCCAGAATTATCAAATCCGGCCTCATCCAGATGAGCTTGCCGATGACCGAAGGAGAAGGCTCGATTGAGGAAATCAAGGAGGCCATGATTCAGAAGCACATCCCGCTGATTGAGGAAGCCGGCCGCCAGGGCGTGCAGATTCTCTGTTTGCAGGAAATCTTCAACACGCCGTATTTCTGCCCGGGCCAGGACAAGGCCTGGTATGCCTCGGCCGAATCCGTACCCGGCCCAACCACCGAGCGCATGGCCGAGTACTGCAAGAAGTACAACATGGTGATGATTGTGCCCATCTACGAGCGGGAGCAGGCCGGCTTTCTCTACAACACGGCGGCCGTGATTGATGCCGACGGCACTTACCTTGGCAAGTACCGCAAAAACCACATTCCCCATACTTCGGGCTTCTGGGAGAAGTTCTTCTTCAAGCCCGGCAACATGGGCTACCCGGTGTTCCAGACCAAGTACGCCAAAGTGGGCGTGTACATCTGCTACGACCGGCACTTCCCCGACGGCGCCCGCGTGCTGGGCCTGAACGGCGCCGAAATCGTGTACAACCCCTCGGCCACCGTGGCCGGCCTGTCGCAGTACCTCTGGAAGCTGGAGCAGCCCGCGCACGCCGCCGCCAACGGCTACTTCATGGGCTGCATCAACCGCGTAGGGGAGGAGAAGCCCTGGAACCTGGGCCGCTTCTACGGCACCAGCTACTTCGTGGACCCGCGCGGCCAAATCATCGCTCAGGCCGACGAGTACCAGGACGAGCTGCTTATCAGCGAGTTCGACCTCGACATGATTGACGAGGTGCGCGCCACCTGGCAGTTCTTCCGCGACCGCCGCCCCGAGACCTACGAGAAGCTGGTGGAATTGTAGGGAGAATAGTTGTCAGTTGCTAGTTGTCAGTTGTCAGAGTCGTTCCGGAGCATAAGCGCGCAATGACCTGACAGCTGACAACCAACAGCCGACACTTAATCAACTAACAACTGACAACCAGCAACTGACAACTAACATATGGCCGAATTTTCTACGCCTACTACCGAGCAGGAATTCCAGCTCAACTTCGCGCAGCTTAAGCCCCACATGAACCGCACGGAGGCGCTGTACGAAAGCTCCCGCTGCCTGTTCTGCTTCGACGCGCCCTGCATTAAGGCCTGCCCCTCGGGCATCGACATTCCGCAGTTTATCCGCCAGATTAACTCGGGTAATGATACCGGGGCGGCCCGCACCATCTACGAGGCCAACTACTTCGGCAATGCCTGCGGCAAGGTGTGCCCCACCGAAGTGCTCTGCGAAGGCGCCTGCGTGTACAACCTGCAGGATGTAAAGCCGATTGAAATTGGCCGCCTGCAGAGCTTTGCCACCATGCAGGCCATCGAGCAGAATAAAAAAATCATGAGGCCTGGCGAAGCCAATGGCCGCAAGGTGGCCGTAATTGGCGCCGGCCCGGCCGGCATCTCGGCTGCCTGCGAGCTGCGCACGCTGGGCTACGAGGTGGACGTGTACGAGGCCAAGGCCAGGCCTTCGGGGCTGACGGTGTACGGTGTGGCACCCTACAAAATCACCAACGAGGAAACCCTGGCCGAGATGGACTACCTGCAGGGGCAGCTGGGCTACCGGGTGCACTACAACTCGCCCATCACCTCGCGGGCCGAGCTGCAGGCGCTGGAGCACAAGTACGACGCCATCTTCCTGGGCATCGGCCTGGGCCGCACTTCCGAGCTGGGCCTGCCCGGCGAAGACCGCATCAACGTGATGGGGGCGGTGGAATTTATCGCCGAGCTGCGGCAGCACCACCACGAGGTGGCCGTGGGCCGCAAGGTGATTGTGCTGGGCGGCGGCAACACCGCCATGGATGCCGCTTCGGAGTCGGCCCGCCTGGGCGCCGAAGACGTGATTCTGGCTTACCGCCGCGGCAAAGAGGAAATGGGGGCTTACGAGTTCGAGTACGACCTGGCCAAGGGCGTGGGCGTGAAAGGGCTGTTCAACGTGGCCCCGGTCGAGATAGTAGGCAACGGCCATGTGCAGGGCGTGAAGTTCGTGCGCACCGAAACTGCCGACGGCAAGGTGCGCGAGGTGCCGGGCTCGGAGTTTATCGAGCCCTGCGACATGGTAATTAAAGCCACCGGCCAGGCCAAGCAGACCGAGTTCCTGGGCCTCATCGAAGGCCTGAAGCTGGACGCCAAAGGCCGCATCGTGGCCGGTGAAAACGGGCAAACCACCAACCCCAAGTACTTCACGTCGGGCGATGCCATGAACGGCGGCGCCGAAGTAGTGAATGCCGCCGCCGAAGCCAAGGCCACCGCCCGGGCTATTCACGCTTATTTACAATAGCGCGGGCTTTTAGTCCGCGAACCGGGGCGGCCAGCGGGGCCGCTGCAATTCTCCAATCATCCAAACGCGGACTGAAAGTCCGCGCTACATTATGCCTGACTTATCCATAGACTTTGCCGGCATCAAGTCGCCAAACCCCTTCTGGCTGGCTTCGGCCCCGCCCACCAACTCGGGCTACCAGGTAATGAAAGCCTTCGACGCCGGCTGGGGCGGCGCAGTGTGGAAGACTTTGGGCGTGCCCGTCGTGAACGTATCGAGCCGCTACGGCGGAGTAAACTACCGCGACAAGCGCCTGGTGGGCTTCAACAACATCGAGCTGATTTCGGACCGCCCGCTGGCCGACAACCTGCGCGAGATTGAGGAAGTGAAAAAGCGCTTCCCCAACCACGCCGTTATTGCCTCCCTGATGGTGCAGAGCCGGCAGGAGTGGCACGACATCGTGCGCCAAAGCCAGGATGCCGGCGCCGACGGCTTCGAGCTCAACTTCGGCTGCCCGCACGGCATGTGCGAGCGCGGCATGGGCTCGGCGGTAGGGCAGGAGCCCAAGGTGCTGCAGATGATTGTGGAGTGGGTGATGGAAGTGGCCCAGAAGCCCGTCATCGTAAAGCTGACCCCCAACATCTCCGACATCACCGAGCCGGCCCAGGCCGCCCGCCGCGGCGGGGCCGATGCCATTTCGCTTATCAACACCATTCAAAGCATTGTAGGGGTTGATTTGGACAAGTTTGCGCCTTACCCCATCGTAGACGGCAAGGGCACCAACGGCGGCTACTGCGGCCCGGCCGTGAAGCCCATTGCCCTGAACATGGTGAAAAACTGCGCCCAGCACCCCGACGTGCGCCTGCCCATCTCCGGCATCGGCGGCATCGAGAACTGGCGCGACGCCGTAGAGCACATCCTGCTGGGAGCCAGCAGCGTGCAGGTTTGCACGGCTGCCATGCACTTCGGCTTCGGCATCATCCGCGAGATGACGGCCGGCCTGGAGCAGTACATGGTGGAGAAGGGCTTCAACACCATCTACGACTTCGTGGGCCGGGCCCTGCCCAATGTGAAGCATTGGGAAGACCTGAACATGAAGTACAAGGTGACGGCCAATATTCACGAGGACAAGTGCATTGGCTGCCAGCTGTGTTACACCGCCTGCGAAGACGGCGCCCACCAGGCCATTCGCCTGCGCGAAGGCACCCGCGTGCCGGAAATCATCGAGGAGAACTGCGTGGGCTGCAACCTCTGCTCGCTGGTGTGCCCCGTAGAGCAGTGCATTACCATGGAGCGCACCGACGCCGGCACCGAGCACCTCACCTGGAAGGAGCGGGTGGAAGCCGGCACGGCCCCCACCGAGTTCAACGACGAGCAGGCCGGTGGCCGCCACCACTGGGTGCCCGAGCCCAGCGCCGCCCTGGGCAAGGAGCGCCACAAAACCCTGCCCGGCAAAGCCCGCGTGCTGAATGGGGAGACGGAAGTACCGGCCGAGGCGTAAGCCCGCGTTTGGGAATACCAAATGGAAGCCCACCCGCACAATGCGGGTGGGCTTTTGCTTTTTCTGCGCAGAATATTAAACCAGCGGGATTTTATCCGGTTTGTTATAAAATCTGAGAGTAATTGCGCCTATGAAAATTCTTTTAGTTGAAGATGAGCCGGCGGTTGCAGCCTTCCTGCACCAGGGACTTACCGAGCAGCAGCATTCCGTAGACCTAGCCGCCGATGGCCTGTTGGGCCTGCACCGGGCCCAGACATCGGACTACGACTTAATTATTCTCGACCAGCTGCTGCCGGGCCTGAGCGGGCTGGACGTGTGCCGACAAGTGCGCTCCCACGACTCGGGGGTGCCTATTCTCATGCTTACCGCCCTGGGTGAGACCGACGACAAAATCCGGGGCCTTGACGCCGGAGCCGACGACTACCTGGTGAAGCCCTTCGCGTTTCAGGAGCTGCTGGCCCGCATCCGGGCACTGGCCCGGCGGCGCCACGAGGCCCCGGCTGCCGCAGCCGTGCTGCGCCTGGCCGACCTCACCCTCGACCCGCAGGCGAAGCGCGTGGAGCGGGCCGGGCAGGGCATTCAGCTCACGGCACGGGAGTTTGCCCTGCTGGAATACCTGCTCCGCCACCAGGGCCGGGTAGTTTCGCGGGTGAACCTGCTCGAAGATGTCTGGGAAACCAGCTTCGACACGGGCTCCAACGTCATTGACGTGTACATCAACTTTCTGCGCAAGAAAATTGATAAAGACTTTGAGCCCAAGCTCATCCATACCCTGGTAGGCATGGGCTACGTGATGAAGGAAGGCGCGTGAAGGGAGAATGATGAAGGGAATTATGAATTATGAATTATGAGTTATTGGGAGTTAGGCTTTATACTTAAAGAAGCATAATTGCTAAATCATAACTCATAATTCATAATTCAAAAAGGGATGTCTATCCGTCTGCGCCTTGCGCTACAGTTTGGAGCTATTCTGGCGCTGACGCTGCTGCTGTTTTCTCTGGTCATTTATTTTTCGACCTACCAGGCCCGGCGGGAGTCGTTTACGCAAAGCTTGTTTACCCGGGCCCGGGTGGTAGCGCACGTGTACGTAGATGGCCTGAACGGCGCCAGTGCCGAGCGCGAAGCCTCGTACCGGGGCTACCTGCGCCAGTTCTACCGCACCCTGCCCGAAGAAGAAGCCAGTGTGTACGACGCCCAGAACCGATTGGTATTTCGGGAAGGCCAGGCGAGCCATTCCCTGGCGGTGCCACGCGACTGGCTGAGTGATGTGCGCAAAACCGGGAAAGATGTACTCGAGCGCGGCTCCAACTACCACCAGACGGTAGGCCTGCTGTACCGCGACCCGGCGCGTGGCGATTTTGTCGTGGTTGCCTCATCGGTAGATGCCGATGGCCGGGACAAACTCAATAGCCTGCAGAAAATTCTCATAATCGGGTTGTTAAGCTCCCTGATTGTAGTCGGGATTGGTGGCTGGTTTTTTGCCGGCCAGGCCCTGCGCCCCGTGCGCCTGATGGTGGAAGAAGTAGATGGCATCACGGCCACGGACCTTACCAAGCGCTTATCGCAGGCCGAGGGCGTGGACGAGGTGTCTCTCCTGGCCCAGCGCTTCAACCAGCTGCTGGTCCGGCTCGAAACGGCCTTTGTGGGCCAGCGCACGTTTGTGCGCGATGCTTCCCATGAGCTTCGCACGCCCCTGGCCGCCCTCATCGGGCAGCTGGAGGTAACGTTGCTGCTACCCCAGCGCAGCCCCGAAGAGTACCGGCGCGTGGTACAAGCCACGCTTGATTCGGCCCGCCGGCTGAACGACCTCACCAACGGACTCCTGCAGATTGCGCGGGCCTCAGATGACCCCGCCCTGCTGCCCATGGCGCTGCTGGATTTGGATGAGCTGTTGCTGCAGGCCCACGAAGAAGTACACCGGCGTTATCCCACCACCTGGGTAGATTTGGACTTTGTTGAGGTAGGGCGTCGTACCCGTCCCCGTCCCTACCGCGTGAAGGGCAACGAGGCCCTGTTGTTGGCCGCAGTGCTGAATGTATTGGACAATGCCTGCAAGTTTACGGGGCAGCAAAGTGGCAAGCCCATTGTAGCAACACTCACGGCGATGGAGACGAAAGTGCGCCTGGAAGTGCAAGACCAGGGCCCCGGTATGAGTGCTGCGGATGTAGAGCAGGTATACGTGCCTTTCTTCCGGGCCGAAGCTACCCGGGCAATTCCCGGACACGGCATTGGCTTGCCGCTTACTTACAAAATAATGGCGCTGCACTGCGGCAGTATTGTGGTAAGCAGTACACTGGGAAAGGGAACAACTGTACAGCTGGAGCTACCAATGAATTGAGCAGTATCTGCTTGCTCCGAATAGATTAAAAATAAATGAATTTTTAATGCCCTTTTAACTTGGTTTTAACAGGGCATTAAGCCCGTACCCGTAGTGTTGTTACGTCAACTATCGACGTCAGTAACTTATCAAGTTAAAATTGTATTATGTCGCTTCCTCAATCGGCTCCGCCGTTACCAAATAAAAATCCCATTAAAAAAGAATTCGCAACCAACAAACCGGGTATGTTTGGCAGTGTAGGGCGGGACCTGCCAGCCGGACTGGTTGTGTTTCTGGTGGCGCTGCCGCTGTGCCTGGGGATTTCGCTGGCTTCGGGTGCCCCTCTGCTGGCTGGGATGATTACGGGCATAGTAGGGGGGGTAATGGTAAGCTGGTTGAGCGGCTCGGCCCTGAGCGTGAGTGGGCCGGCGGCTGGTCTGACCACCATTATGCTTTCGGCGCTTGCTACGCTGGGCTCGTTTCCGGCAGTGCTAACGGCTACCGTCGTGGCTGGGGTTATTCAGGTACTGCTGGGTACCTTGAAGGCGGGCATCATCGGGATGTATTTTCCGGTAAACGTGATTCGGGGCATGCTGGCTGCTATCGGCCTGACGCTTATTCTGAAGCAGATTCCCCACTTTCTGGGTACCGATGCCGACTATTTCGAAGACATGGATTTTCTGCAGTTCAACGGGCAGAACACGTTTACCGCCATCGCCAATGCGGCCAAGCACATTGCTTTGGGCTCCGTAATTATTGGCGTGGTTTCGCTGCTGCTGCTGCTGCTGTGGGATACCAAAGCCATCAAACGACTGTCTTTTACCAAGCTGGTTCCCGGCGCGCTGATTGCCGTAATCGTATCTATTCTCCTCAATGAGCTGTTTAAAAGCTCGTTTCCGGCGCTGCAGATAAAGCCCCAGCACTTAGTTCGTCTGCCCGTGGTGTCATCGTTTGGGGAGCTGCTGGCCGAAATGTCGTCGCCCGACTGGAGCTTTCTGACCAAGTCCAAGACCTATCTGGTAGCGGGCACCATTGCCATTGTGGCCTCACTGGAAAGCTTGCTGAGCGTGGAGGCGGTTGACAAGCTGGACCCCCACAAGCGCACAACGCCGCCCAACCGGGAGCTTATGGCCCAGGGGGCTGGCAACATCGTGGCTGGCCTTTTGGGCGGCTTGCCCCTGACGGCCGTTATTGTGCGCTCCTCGGCCAATATCAACGCCGGCGGCCAAACCAGGCTTTCGGCCTTTTTTCACGGCCTGCTGCTGCTTACCAGCTTATTGTTCCTCGCCTCGCTGCTGAATCTGATTCCCCTCTCGGCGCTGGCTGCGGTGCTGCTGGTGGTGGGATATAAGCTCACCAAGCCTGCGCTCTACGCCATGCAGTGGCGCCTGGGCTGGTCGCAGTTTATACCGTTTATTGTGACCATCGTGGCCATATTGTTTACCGACCTGCTCAAAGGCGTGGGCATTGGCTTGGCCATAGGTTTCTTCTTTATTCTTAAGGCCAATGCCGAAGCCGCTTTTATTGTCGACGACACCGAAACCCAGCCCGGCTGCCATTACCTGCGCTTGTCGGAGCATGTATCGTTTCTCAACAAAGCCAGCATTGTGCAGGCCCTGGAGCGCATCCCGCACAACTCCCGGGTAATTCTGGACGGTAGCAAGTCACAGGTTATCGACCACGACGTGCTGGAAGCCATTGAGTCATTCCGCATTGCCGCACCAGAGCGAGGCATCGATGTGGAGCTGCGAGGTATCAGGCACGTAGAAGTGGCTGGCCATTAACGCGTAATTTTTGCAAATTCTATAGCCTTTTCACGTAAACAGCACAAATTAAGCTTTTTCTTCCTTTTATATGGACCACATTCTGGAAGGCAACCGCCGTTGGGTAAGCAGCAAGCTGGCCGAAGACCCCGAGTATTTTCATAAGCTGGCCGTAGGCCAGAAGCCGCGCTATCTGTTTATTGGCTGCTCCGACTCGCGGGTGCCGGGCAGCGCCATTACCGGCACCGGCCCTGGCGAGATGTTTACCCACCGCAACATCGCCAATGTGGTGGTGAACACGGACATGAATTTGCTGTCGGTGTTGCAGTATGCCGTGGAGGTGCTTGCCGTTGAGGTTATCCTGGTGGTAGGTCACTACGGCTGCGGCGGGGTAGCCGCTGCTGCTTCGAGCAAGCAGTATGGCCTGATAGATAACTGGCTCACCAATGTGCGCGATGTAGTGCGCCTGCACGAAACCGAGCTGTTGCGTATCCAGGACCCCACCGAGCGCCTGCGCCGCCTGGTTGAGCTCAACGTGATTGAGCAGGTGCGCAACCTGGCCAAAACCAGCATCATCCAGAATGCCCGTAAGAAGCCCAATCCGCCCAAGCTGCACGGCCTGGTATACGACCTGCACGAGGGGCTGCTGAAAGACCTGGAGGTAGATACAGAAGAGCTCAACGAATTTGCTCACATTTACAGCACCGATTTGCCCAAGGAACCCGAACAGGGGGCGGACGCTTCCCAGAAAGCGGGGGCATCGAAGAAAGCAAAGACAGATGACTGATAGAATTGTATCGTTCTGAATGCACTTAGTAGCTGAAGCTTACACTCACCAAGCAAAAGCATTAAAAAAGGCCGCTGAAACATCAGCGGCCTTTTTCGTGAGTTAGCTAAGTAAAGCAGGATGCTACCACTTAATTTACCCTGCTCTGTCATTTGTACGGCCGCCATTACGGGCAACAGCGGCATTGCTTGCAGCCGGCTTAGCAAACTCTAGGGGTGGCCGGCCACAGTTATTACCTAAGTGCGCTGCTGCAGGTATAAAAGCCATAAAATATACTTTCCACAACCCTTTGGGAGCTTACGAATGAATACTGCAGCATGTGCCATGCGCTGGGAACAGCTCACCTCATCTTTTATGCCCGATAGTCAGCGGCGTACGGAGGTTTTACATAAGCTGATGGCTGCTTACCAGGCCCCGGAGCGTCATTATCATACCCTGGCCCATATTGGCGCTCTGCTGAACCGGGCAGAGCAGGTACAACTCCTCGACCCGGACGTAGTAAAGCTGGCCATCTGGTTTCATGACGCCGTTTACAATGCCCTAAAGTCAGACAATGAAGCCCGCAGTGCAGCATGGGCGCTGGATTTTCTTACATACTCGACGCTGGAGCCATCCCGGTGCCGGCGGGTAGCCTACTTGATTGAGCGCACCCACGACCATACCCAAGCCCAACCTCCTGATGACGCTGACCTGCTATTCTTTCTGGACGCCGACCTGAGCATACTGGGCGCCCCGGAGCCTGACTACTGGGAGTATGCCCGGCAAGTGCGGAGGGAATACCGGGTGGTGCCCGATGTACTGTACCGCCCGGGACGCTGTAAGGTGCTGGAAAAAATGCTGGCTACCCCAAAGCTGTTCCGCACGGCTGAAATGCACGAAAAACTGGAAGCTAGCGCCCGTCGGAACTTGCAGGCCGAGTTGCAGGCCTGGAAGGGTACAGGACTGCCACAAGGCTAATGGGTGGCCAACAGCTGCTGCTTCAGCCAGCGCTTGGCGGCAGCAATGCTGTTGTGCTGGGCCGGCACGATGGAATAGGCCGAATTGGCGTTGGTATTGGCAATGTAGGTATCGACCGACATTTGCCCGAATACACTTTCGGGGCGAACAAAGCAGAGGTGGCGCACGCCCGCCCGGAAAGCCCGCAGGTTCCAGTCGGTGGCCAGCCACTGCTGGTCATCGGGTTTGACGGCGCTGAAGTGGCGGGTGTCGCATATCCATCCCAGGGGCTGGGTTCGACCGGTTTGTTCCGTATAGAGCGCAAGGCCCCGGTCTTTCAGACTACGCAGCTGCTGGCTATTGGCAAAGCCGTGCCACTGCACAACAATGCAGGGAACGTCGTTGGCCAACAGAATGGCTCCGTAAGGCTCAGAGTGTAGGATGCTGTGGGGCATCAGCAGACAGGCAGGATACAACGGCCCCTGGAGTGAGTGGCCGGATAGGTAGTAGACGCAGTACGGTAGGTATTAATACTGAGTTGTGCAAAGTTGAAGTTTTTTTGAGAAACATGCAAGCAGGCCCTCACGAAAGCGAAGTTTTTTGGCCTCTGCCGGCGCCCAGGCGACCTTTTCGAACAGTATCTTTGTTGATTATTCCAGCTGATTTATTAATCAGCGGAATCCCGTTTATCAGCATAAATCAGCGATTGTGAAGGTTTGTATTGCCGAAAAGCCCAGCGTGGCCCGCGAAATAGCCACCGTGCTGGGCGCCTCCCGGCGCCTCGACGGTTACTACGAAGGCAATGGCTACCAGGTGACCTGGACGTTTGGCCACTTCTGCCAGCTGAAGGAGCCCGACGACTACGACCCAACCTGGAAGCGCTGGAGCCTGCACAGCCTGCCCATGGTGCCCAGCACCTTTGGCATCAAGCTCATGCGCAGAGACGAAGGCGTAGTGAAGCAGTTTCACACCATCAAGAAGCTGGTTGACGAAGCCGACGAGGTTATCAACTGCGGCGATGCCGGGCAGGAAGGCGAGGTTATCCAGCGCTGGGTGCTGATGGAGGCCAAGTGCCGCAAGCCCGTGAAGCGCCTGTGGATTTCGTCCCTGACCGAAGAGGCTATTCGGCAAGGTTTTGCCAACCTGCGCGACGGCAAGGAGTTCGACTCGCTCTACCAGGCCGGCAAGAGTCGCGCCGTGGGCGACTGGCTGCTGGGTTTAAACGCTACCCGGCTGTTTACTCTGAAATACACCAGCTTCAACGACAAGCAGCTGCTGAGCATTGGCCGGGTGCAGACGCCCACCCTGGCTTTGCTGGTGGACCGCTACCACGAAATCCGCAACTTCAAGCCCGAGCCTTACTGGGTGCTGCGCACCGAGTACCGCGGCACCATGTTCAGCCACGTGGCGCCGCCCAAGCAGGCTAAGGCCGCCGATGACGAGCCCGATGAGAAAGCCCGCCTCAAGGCTCTGGGGTACTTCGTGAGCGAGCAGGAAGCCCAGCAGGCGCTGGAGGCTGTGCGCCCGGCTCCACTGGTGGTCACCAGCATCGAAATCAAGAAGGGGCGCGAGGCCCCGCCCCGGCTGTTCGACCTGACCTCGCTGCAGGTGCAGTGCAACAACCAGCTGGGCCTCTCCGCCGAAGATACGCTGAAAATTGTGCAGGGCCTGTACGAGAAAAAGGCCGTCAGCTACCCGCGTGTGGATACCACCTTTCTGCCCGACGACCAGTACCCCAAGATTCCCGGTATTCTGCGCGGCATCGGCTACGACAGCCTGACGGCGCCGCTGCTGGCTGCCAAGATTCCCAAGACGCCGAAGGTGTTCAACAACAGCAAGGTGACTGACCACCACGCCATTATTCCCACCGGCGCGGCCGGGCCGGGCGGGGGCATGGAAAGCAGCGTGTACGACATTATCGCCCGGCGCTTCATTGCCGCCTTTTACCCCGACTGTGAGGTAAGCAACACGACGGTGCTGGCGGAGGCAGCCGGCTACCCCTTCCGGGTGCGGGGCCGGCAGATTCTGAGCCCCGGCTGGCGCGTAGTGTACGGCAACCCCGAAGAGCAGACCCCACCCCCCAGCCCCCTCCCCGCTGGGGGAGGGGGAGCCAAATCCGGCAGTGAGGGAGAAGGCGACGACGTGGTCAGCACCATCCTGCCCAGCTTCGTGCAGGGCGAAAGCGGCCCCCACCAGCCCCGGCTCGACAGCAAGGTGACCCAGCCCCCGAAAGAATACACCGAAGCCATGCTGCTGCGCGGCATGGAAACGGCCGGCCGCAACATCGACGACGAGGAGATGCGACAGGCCATGAAGGAAAACGGCATTGGCCGCCCCAGCACCCGCGCCGCTATTATCGAAACCCTGTTCAAGCGCAACTACATCCGGCGGGAGAAAAAGCGTATTGTGCCCACACCCACCGGCATCGAGCTGATTGGCCTGATTCGCAACCCCACACTAAAGTCGGCCGAGCTGACCGGGCAGTGGGAGCGCAAGCTGCGCCAGATTGAGAAGGGCGAACTGTCGTCGGAAGTGTTTCTGCAGGAGCTTACTGGCCTGGTGCAGGAAATGGTGCAGGAAGTAAAGCAGGACGCCAGCGGACGGGCCGTAACGTCGTCGTCGGCCGGCGCTAACCCCACCCCCCCGGCCCCCCTCGCCACCGGAAGAGGGGGGAGCCAGACGGCATCGGGCGCTGTTGCGACCGTACCTAAAGCCGCGGCGAAGGTGCCCGGAGCTAATGGGCTGGGCTATTGCCCGGCTTGCAAGACCGGCCACATTTTGCGGGGCAAAACGGCCTTTGGCTGTGCCCGGTTCCGCGAAGGCTGCCAGTTCCGGCTGCCGGCCGAGGTGCAGGGCAAAAAGCTGAGCGACCCGCAGGTGAAAGCCCTGCTCGCCAAAGGCCGCACGCCCATCATGAAAGGCTTTGTGGGGGCCGACGGGCAGAAGTTCGACGCAGCCATCAGCCTCGATGCCAGCCAGCAGCCCACGCTGATTGTAGCGGCCGAGAGCAAGCCCAGCACGGCCACCGACCCGGGGCAGATTCCCTGCCCGGTATGCAAGCTGGGCACCATGCTCAAAGGCAAGGCGGCCTACGGCTGCTCCCGCTTCCGCGAAGACTGCCAGTTCCGGGTAGCCTTCGAGTGGGGCGGCAAGCAACTCAGCGAAACGCAAATCAAGCAGCTGCTGCGCCGCGGCGAAACCGGCGTTATTAAAGGTTTTGTCTCTTCTAAAACCGGCAAGAAGTACGATGCGGCACTGAAGGTAGAGGACGGGCGCGTGGTGCCGGTGTTTGTCTGAACCACGGATTGCCACGGATTTTTCGGATTTCACGGATTTTGTAGACGATTCCCTGAAGTCCCAAAACAAGAAAGGTCTCCCATTGGGGAGACCTTTCTTGTTTTGGTAAGCTAATGTCTTTACGTCCGCACCATTCACGAAATCCGTGAAATCCGTTTAATCCGAAAAATCCGTGGTTCAGACCATAATCGTCTACAAAATCCGAAAAATCCGTGGCAATCCGTGGTTCAGACAATTACTCAACCGCCAGCTTGCCGGGGTATACTACCCACTCGCCGTGCTCGCTTACCTGGTACTGGTAGATGCCCGGAGCCAGGCCGTTGCGGCTGATTTGCAGCTCCAGGCCGCGCAGGTGCTGCTGCTTACGCACTACCCGTCCCAGGGCATCGGTGATGGTAAGGGTAGCATCGGTGAGAGCCGGGCGGCCACTCAGGCGCAGCGTGGCCGTTTCCGAAACCGGGTTAGGTAGCAGCGTGGCGGTTACCCCGGCGCAGGTGGCACAGGCCGGGCGGGTACCCGAGATGTTGGTGATAAAGCCCGAGGCCACGGCGTGGCCATCGAAGCTGCCGCCCTGGTAGCGTGTGGGGCTGATAAAGGCGGGCAGGCTCACCAGCGGGTTCGCGGGGTTAACGGTGCTGGCCGAGCGCACGCCGCGCATGCCGCGGTGAGAGGTGCGGCTGGGGTCGCCGAAGCCGCCGTAGGTGCGGTCGGCCACCATGGCCCACTCGCGGTGCCGGCTCCAGTTGCCGCCCCGGTAGTTGGAGCCGCGGGCATCGGCGGCCAGGGGCCAGGTGGGTACGTTGTGGTCGCCGCTGGCGTCGAGCTCGCCGTCGCCGTTGTTGTTAAGGTTGAACTGTCCGGCATTGGTGGCAAAGCCGGCGTCGGTTTCGGCTACGGTGATGCAGCGCTCCCAGCAGTTGCCGCTCAGCTCCATCACGCCGTAGTAGCTGGCGCCGGCTTGCTCGCGGGTGGTATTGGCGCGGGCAAAAATGCCGTTGCGCAGGGGGCCGTCGCCACCATCGCCGCCCACGAAGGACACGTAGGGCGTGGCTCCGCTCACGTTGTAGGCGATGTTGGCCGTGGCATCGGTGGTTTCGGTGCCGTCTTCGGTGCCGCTGATGTTGGCGGCGCGGCCAATGGTGGTGCTGCCCCAGGCGAATTCGCCGGGCACCACGGTTTGCGGGCCACGGCAGGTTTTCTCATACTCCAGCTCCGTCATGGGGCGCAGGCCGGCCCAGTCCAGGTAAGCCGAGCCATCGGCCCAGATGAGGAAGTTGGCGGCCCGGTCGGGGCGGGCACAGCCGAAGGTGATGGGCTGGCTGGTGCCCATGCCCGAAGCCGGGGAAGTAATGGTGTTGCGGAAGGCCGTAGCAGCCGAGCTGGTGTTGGCCATCACGTAGATATTGCCGCCGGCCGGGCTGTCGCCGCTGATGTTGGTGGGCACGCGCCGAATCTGCTGCGCCCGGGTCAGGCTGTTGAGAAAGTCGGTGTACTGGCCCTGGCTGATTTCATACTTCATGCAGTAGGTGGCGGCAAAGCCTTTGGGGTAGTTGGCGCCCAGGGCGGTAGAGCCGCTGTAGCTAGTGCCGCCAATGGTCAGCTCGTTGCCGCTGCCGCCCGAGCCGGTTTCGTTTACCCAGCGGATGGCGCCGGCCGCCAGGGGCGCTTCGCTGGTAATGCGGGTCAGGGAGGAGCCCGCCGCCAGAAACTCATTGCTGGTGCTGGCCAAAGCGCCGGAGTTGATGTTGAAGCCACCTTCTGGTATGCGCACCATCTCCACCGCAAAAACCTTTACTTGAATGCTCTGAAAAACACTGGGCACCCCATCGGCGGCAGCATTCCAGCGCAGCTGCAGGTTCTGGGCAGAGAAGCTGCCCGAGCCCAGGGCAGCCCGGTATACAAAAACACCTTTGCCATCCAGCGCAGCATTGAGTACAGCCCCGCCCGGAACGGTGTGAGCTGCGTCGGAAGTGGCCAGTGTGGCGGTGTGCCACACGCCGCTGCCGGGAATGCGGTACTTCACGAATAGCCAGGCGGCGTCCCAGTTCTCGGAGTCGCGCCAGGAGTTTTCCCAGCTTACGTTTACGGCGATGTTGTACGCGGTAGAGCCGGCCGGTGAAAACCCGTTGTAAACCACCTCAAGGTTGTTGGCTTGCGCCGCTGCTAAGGGCAGGGCAGCGGCCAGGAGCAGGGTAAGAACTTTCTTCATAAAAAGGGGTGGAAGTGGAGAAAAGCCAGTAGGTAGTTCAATAAAAAGCAGTGCCCTACTTCCCGGTAAAGGTAAGAAAGGCACCACCTGCGATAAAGCTGTGGGGCTTACTTCTTTTTGAAAGTTAATTGGTAGCTGAAGCGAAAGTTGAACTGGTGGTTTTTATCGAAATCTGAGGCTGCCGAGGGCTCAATGCTCAGGCCGGTTTTTACTACCGGAAGATTGCCGCTCAGGAAGGCCATAGGCTTGCTTGGGTCGTGAAAGGAGACGGCAAATCCCCCCAGCAGGAAACGTCCGTCGACCTTTCCCAATCCTGTTCCGATGCCCTGGCGCAGGGTATAGGTACCCAGCGCATTCATACCGCTGCCAATGTCGACTTGCCCGAATAACTTGGGGCGTGCGCCCAGCCAGAGCATAAAGTCAGGCATCGCGGTTCTCCACTCCGCGGTGGGCTGGTTTTGGTCGGCAGCCGGATAGTTTAGCTCACCAAAATGCAGCCCGATGCGGTAGCCAAAGCCAAAGCCCCGCAGGGGTGCCCGCTCGCCGGCAATAAACGGGTTGAAGGAATACAAAGGCAGGCTGGAGGTATAGGTACTCGGAGCAGCGTTGGGGTTGCTCCGGTTGATGATGCGCACCGACTGGCGCTCACTACCCGTCCACGCACCCAGGCCAACCGTGGCGGGCTGGCCGTTCTGCTTGGGGTTGAAGGTATATGCGACCTCGCCTCCGGCCACCCGGTAGCTATGCTGGTATAAGGCCTCGTACTGCACGGTGCCACAACCATTCGTGTTGACAATCGACTCATCGTACCAGCCCTGCCGGCTGCCCAGGCTAATGCGCAGGCTCCGTCCGGGAGCCTCTTCGGTGGTGGGTGCAGCCGGGCGTGCGGGGGCGGGGCTGCGAGCGGGCGTGGGCTCTACCTGGCTGGTGAGCAGCACAACCGAAGCCAGGGCCAGCGGCAGGGCTGCCAGGCGGGTACGGCCAGAAGTTGTGTGAGCCTGGGTGCTGCGGAGCACAAAGGCGCCGCCTTCCAGTACCAGCACGGCCAGGAGCAAGGCTTTCACGACCATAACTTCGGGAACAGTTAGCGCGCCGGGGCCGAGTGCGGCTGCCAGCGCCAGCAGCCCCAGCACGGCCAAAAGGTTGCGCATCGGCGAGCTGGCTGGTGGCGCAGGCTGCTCCACCCCGGGGACGGCGGCCGTGCGCCGCCAATGCCAGCCAAGCAGGCCCAGCAGGGCGCAGGGAAGCAGTATCCACTGCAGCTCCATCATTTCCAGGCCGGCAAAGCGTACCGGCGTGGCTGCTACCGGCTCTCCGGCGGGGTCGCGCAGAAACTCACTACCAAAGCGCCCCAGCAGCAGCAGGCTTAGCTGCAGCAGTGCCCTGCTTCCAGCCGGCCAGGGCTTGTGCCGGACGCCCCACAGCGCCGCAGCCGTAAGCAGGCACGCAGCCAGCATGAGCAGCTGCGTTGGGGCCACGGGCAGGGAGTGTGGAGCGGTAGCGGGAATAAGGCCGGCCCCCAGCTGGGCCCACCAGGCCGGTAGGGCTAACAGCTCCAAAGCAGCAGCCCGTGAGCAGGCAGCCTACGCACTGCACAGCCAGCCCCAGTGCCTGGGGCAGGGCCAGGGCATCGAATACCGACCAGCCCAGGCCCAGCCAGCGCCGCAAGGCCAGCACGGCCAGCCCACCGCTCACGGCGCCACCCAGCACCGACCGGGCCGTATCCACAGGCCAGGGCTGCCCTTGCAGCAGGGGCAGCCACGATGCTGCAGGAATGGTAATGAGCTTGGTACCAACGATAAATGCCAGCAGCCAGCAGGCCAGCAGCACCAGCCAGGGGCGAAGGGGGTACCGCCGCCTGTGCCCTTCATACAAGGCAAGCAGCAAGGTGGTGAGCACGGCCAGCACGTAAAACGTGGTGTAATAGCCGTGCCCGTGTGGGTCGGGAAGGTGCATGATGGTAGCAAGAAGGCAGCGCCTGGCGAATAGCAGCCAGAAAGCTAAGCTATTGTGCCAGCTTCGGTGGGCCTAGGTAAACTTCCTGTAAAGATGACTTCTCCAGTCGGCCCTATGTACTATAAGTGCTAAGAGAAGAGAAGCTTGCCGAGTCGGAAAAGGACATTACAAACGCTGGAGTACTGCCGCACAGGCTTGGTCAGCTGCTGAGTTACACAGCTGCTCACTGAAAGCGGCCGAAGGTAGCTTTGGGCTTGAGGTAGAGGTAAGGTATGCTGGCTTAGTTCTGGGCTTTAACCCAGCGACCGCGCCAGGTGAAGCCGTCTATGCTGAGCTCTATCGTATAAAGGCCTGCTGCGAGGGCCGGGGCAGCGAGCAGAATGCGCGACGGGCCGGCGGGCAGTACCACCGCCTGCTGGTGTACCACCCGGCCGGCCACATCGTGCACCAGCAGGGTTGCGGCCTGGGCTTGTCCGGCGCTCAGCTGCAGAACGGGGGCCGCGCCGGGGTTGGGTACCAGCGTCAGGGGCAGGGCCGGGTATCCGGTGCGGGTGCCGGTTATTACGCCCAGCTGCCCGCTGTCGTTAATGGTCTGCGCATAGATGCCGTCGTCGGTGCGGCGGTCGGCCCACACCACCACCAGCTGGTTGCTGGCATAGGGCAGGGCCGAGTAGTTGAGCTTCTCGCTGGCGGCGCTGCTGAGAATGATGTTGCCGCTGCCCGTGGGAAAGGTGCCGGTGGCGCCGCTGTAGCTGAGGCGGGTGGCGGCCAGCAGGCGGTTGAGCGCAGACGTGTTTTGGGTGTACACCACAATGAGGCCGGCTCCGGTATCGCGCAGGGCCTGGGCCGAATACAGCGAGGCGTCGATGCCAAACACCTCCACGCCGGTGCTGGCCTGCGGGCCGGTGCTCAGCACGGCACCGGTGTTGGGATTCAGGCGCTGAAACGCAATGCCCGACTGCGACTGGCTGGTGTTGGTAACGGTGAGGGCCACATACAGCTCATTTTGGGAGGGCACATACTGCAGGCGGCCGTCGAAGCGGGCCGTGGCGGTACCGGCCAGGGCGGGGGTGCCGGAGGTGCTCCAGGTGCTGCCGTCCTGCCGCACGCGCTGCACGTACACGTCGCCCAGGCTGGCGCTGGCGGGGTTGCCGCTGTTGAAGGCCACAAAGTAGCCGCCCAGGCCGTCGCTGATGGGCTCGGGGAAAAAGGCAAAGCCAATGGCCTTGTCGCTTACGGCCGTGGGGCTGGCCCAAACGGCCGTGCCGCTGGCATCGAAGCGCTGGGCAAACATGGTGGATACGCCCAGGCCGGCGCCGCTGCGCCGCACATAGTGCAGCAGCACGTCGTCGGTGCCGGTGGGCAGGGGCTTGGGGCGCTCAATGCTGGCGCTGGCATCCTGCAGGCGCATGGGAGTGGCCCAGAGAGCCGTGCCGGCCGGCGAAAACTTCTGAATCGCCACCGCCGGACGCCCGGTACCACTCGAGTTCCAGGCTACCACCACGTTGCCGCTGTTGAGCACGGCAATGGCCGGTGCCAGCCCGGAGGTAGCCGCTGGGTCGAGCAGCTGAATGCCGTTGGCTCCCCACAGCTGGGTGCCCGATGGGCTGATTTTGTACACCACACACTGCGTGTTGCTGCCCGAGCGGGTGTCCTGGAAAGCCAGGATGGCATTGCCGGCAGCATCGCTCTTCAGGTCGTAGCGGTACAAGGCAGTCGACTGCGGGTTGGCACTGACCAACAGGCCATTTGGCCCCAGGGTCTTGTTGCCGTTGCGGTCGAGCAGCTGCACTCGCATTATGTAGCTGCTGCCAGGAGCCTGCTCAAACCACGATACCCAGGTGCCACCCGTAGGCCCGGGAGCCGACATGGGCGTGGCCTCGGTCACTCCGGCCAAGTCCTGCACGGCAGTGTTGAGGGCGGCGTTGTTGGTCCACTGGGCCTGAGCAGTCAGAACGCAGGCTGAGAACAGGAGACTGGGTAAAAGCTTTTTCATGCGTGCAGAGTAAGGTGATGAATGGGTAGGTTATCTGGCTACTACGGGCAGTACCGACGTGCTTTCGTGGCCAGCCGCATCCACCGATGCCACGCCAAAGATAAAATTGTCTTTATTCAATGGCAGGTCGATGCTCGGGCTAGTTACCTGGTAGCGCGTTTGCCACTGCGGGGCGCTGGTTTCGCGCACCAGCACCACATAGCCCGCGGGTTTGGGGACGCCGGTGGGAGCCTGCCAGCGCAGCTGGGTGCGGTTGGTGAGCTCAGCCGTGAGCACTTCTACTTTCTGGGGTGCGGGCGGGGCCAGGGCCAGGCTGGCCATGGTGGCCAGGTTCACGCCGGCGTTGCGGCGCAGGTAGGCAAAGTCTACGCCCTCAACAACGTCGCCGTAGGGCCGGCCTTTCTCGGTGCGCAGGTCCTGGTGCTGGTGGGTGAAGTCCTCGTTCATTTCCGTGAAGCGCACCGCCGCGAAGCCCTGCTGGTTGAAGGGCGTGTGGTCGCCGCCGCGCAGGAACCGGTCGGGGCGGTATTCGAGCACCACCTGGTGGCCCCTGCCGTAGAGCTGGGCCGTGCGCTGGATGTAGCGGGCCAGCTGCCGGCTGGGCGAGTCGTTCTCGCTGCTGAGCTGCCGGCGCTGGGCGGCCTGCTCCGGCGTTTCCGCGGCTGGCACGCCTTCGCTGAAGATGCGCACGTGGTTGGCATCCACAATTTCCGGGTCGTGGCCCCGGGAGTTGCCCACAATGTCGTTGTTGAGCATAGCCACCAGGTTCCAGCCTTCTTTTTTCGCACGCTCGGCCAGGTGGCGCGAGCCGTACAGGCCCTGCTCTTCGCCCTGCACGGCCACAAACTTGAGGGTGCAGGGAAACTGCTGGCCGGCCAGTACCCGGGCCAGCTCCATCACCACGGCTACGCCGCTGCCGTCGTCGTTGGCGCCGGGCGCGTCGGCCGTGGCATTCATCACGTCGCTTACCCGCGAGTCGAGGTGGCCGCTCACGAGCAGCACGCGGGTGTCGGTGGGGTCGGTGCCGGGCAGGGTGGCCAGCACGTTGGCCATCAGCACCGACTTGTTGATGCGCCGCCCGTCGGGCCGCACCGTGAAGGTGTCCATCTCCACCTTTAGGCGGCCGCCGCTGGCTTTGCTGTACTTCTGGAATTCGTCGAATACCCAGCGCCGGGCAGCCCCGATGCCTCGCTTGGGGTTATCGGTTTCGCTCAGGGTGTGGCGGGTGCCAAAAGCCACCATGCCCCGAATATCAGCTTCGAGGTTTTTAGCTGAGATGTCGTCCACCAGCTTTTGAATGGCCGGGTCGGCTTTGGGCAGGAGGGAGGCTGGCTTGGGCTGCGCCGCCACGGCAAAAGGAATAAAACAGAGCAGATAAGCGGATTTCATGCACATGAAACTGTGGTTGTTTGGTAATTAAACGAAGCTATGGCATCAGCCTGACGACCTCAGGCCCGCATCCTCTCATCGAACCATGAGAAAGCAGAGCAGGCCTTTAACGCAGCCGGGATGGCGCAGATGAGTGCTTACAAAATATTGCGTCGCTACTTCACCTGGGGCACAACAAGCCAGCTTTACGTATTGATACAGTAACAGACTACAAACAGGATGAAGCGGTAGATATAAACCAGCACCAGCAAAAAAGCCAGGGTATAAAGAATCCCTTTGGCCCAGCGCAGCAAGGCCCAGCGCTCCGGAAAAACCCGGCGGAAAAACAGACAGGCATAGGTCGTGCACAGCGCAAACATGAGGTTGGTGACCAGCACGTCGTCGAGCGTCCACCCAGTTCCGGGCAGCAGCTTGGCGGTCAGTGACAGCAACGACACTGCCGCAAACACCAGCAGTATCCCGCCAAAAAGGTATAGGCTCAGGCTAAGCCATTCCACGAAGTAGCGCCGCTGCCGCCAGAATAGCGCCCAAAGCGGTACGGCCAGCAGTGGCACAAAAAGAAATACCAGGCTTTTGGAATAGATATGGGCCGAGTTGGCGAACCGCTCCGCGAAGGTATCAGGGCTGGTGCCGGAGCCTGTTAGGTACTGCTCTACCAAACGTTGAGCCCAGGGCCCATAGAGCTGATTGGAAAGGTGGAACTGCAGCTTGGTTTCGAAAGGACTGAAGTGGCTGACACTGGCCAGAAGATAAAACAGCAGGTTGGTAATCAGAAAGAGCTGCACCGGAGGGGCATGCTTTACCCGACGGCCCTGCAGCCATTCGGCAGCCAGCCAGCCTGGGCGCCGTGCTTGGGCCCACAGGTCGCGGAGAACCCGCAGGTCGAAATGACTTAGTATATCCACGGCGTGCTCCACAAAATGGGCAAGCTTGTAGTCGTGCCGATGCAGCTGCTTCTCACCGCAGACATGACAGAACTCACCAGCCAAAAGGGTGCTGCAGCTGGCACAGGCAGGATTCACAGCAACGCCTGTATTAGAAAGGGAGGTAGACTTCATAGCCGCAATGATAAGGCCCGGCACCCACACCGCGGTGGCCGTTTTGCCGGGCGCTAACCACCCGCAGGATTGTACCTGCCCTCGGAAGTGGGCAAAAAAAAGCCCGTTGTGTGCAACAACGGGCTCTTGGATGACGGGAGGGAAAGACTTAGCCCCGACGATAAAACGGCTCGATGGTGCGGAAGTAAGGGTTTACGCCTTCCTCCGAGGTTTTGTCGAGCAGCATCAGGTCCACAAACTGGTAGTTGGCGGTCTGGCCCTGCAGCACGGGGCCCAGCTCCTGCAGGGAGGCCGGGTCGGCGGCGCTGCTTTCGAAAGCCAGCAGCAGGCGGGGCACGTCGGGGGCGTTCGCCATGGTCATCTGGGCCAGGAAGGCCGTTTCGATGTGGGCTTGGTTGGCAGCCCAGGCAGCAATGGAGTCGGCCAGGGCGGCGGGGTATTCTTCGGGCTGGCTCAGCAGCACCTGGGTGTCGCCGCTGGGCGGCATGGCGCCGGTGAGCTGCCCGGCAAGCAGGGCGGCCAGCTCGTCCTTGGGCAGCAGCTTGCCGGCGGGTGAGAAGGGGTTGAGCACGCAGTCCTGGCCCTGCACCATGTTGAAGAAAGCATGGCCCGGCACGCGCACGTAGCTAACGGGCTGGTCCTGGCCGCCATCGGTGAGGCGGGCGGGGGAGGTGAAGATGGGCAGCTTGCCGTCGCTGAGAATCTGCAGCTGAATTTCCTGCCCTTCGCTCAGGGTCACTTCGCCGGGCTGCATGCCTTCCTGGGGGGCCAGAATCATCAGAATCTCCTCCTGCAGCAGGGCCTGGTAGAACGCGGGGCGGGCGTTCTCATCGTTGGCAGCCAGCAGCAGGAGCTGCTCCAGCACGTTCTCGGGCTGGAAGGGCAGGGGCGGCGGGGTGGGCGCGGCATACACCGGCGGCGGGGGCGCCACCGGGGCGGGCGGCGCCACGTGCTTGGAGCCTTGGTAGCGCGGGCCAGTGGCCGGCTTGTCGGCCCCGGCGGGTGCCGAATTCGGAGTAGCTGGGGTAGCGGGAGTTGCCGGAGTCGCTGGTTTGTCTTCGGCTGGCTTATTCTTCAAAAAATCAAAAAGGCCCATAGGGTAGGAGTAGGTTAGTCGCGCAAATTACGGCGCAGCGCCAACTTTGGCGGTGCCCGGGCTTGCTTTTGTTTGAGAAACCGGCAGGAAGATTATGGCTTTACCTGCGGGCAGCCAACCAGCTGCTGCTGTACCTCGCGGATGGTGCGGGGCCGGGTTTCGTTGCCCCAGTGGCTTTCGATGTAATTAAGCAGATTGGTGAGCTTGGCCGGGCTTAGCTCGGGGTGGGCGGGCATTACCTGGTTGTAGAGCACCCCATTAACGGTAATCGGGCCGTGCTGGCCCTGGCGGATTAAGCAGGGCAGCTCGTCGCGGTGCTTCACTAGGTAGTCGGACCCCGCCAGGGGCGGAATCAGCCGGGCCAGGCCCTGGCCCTGGTCGCCGTGGCAGCTGGCGCAGTGCTCGGCGTAGAGGCGCTGGCCCTGGTTTTTCTTGTTGGAAAAGCAGCCCGCGGCCAGGAGGGTGAGAACGGCGCTGGCGAGAAACCTCACCCCCCAGCCCCCTCTCCGCAGGAGAGGGGGAGGCTGACGATTTATGGGGGTAGACTCTGTCATTTTTCGGAATTAGAAAGCGGTTTTTTGCGGCGAGCAGCCCAGCCGAATAGCTTCTCCAAGCACCAAGCACCAAGCACCAAGCACCAAGCACCAAGCACCAAGCACCAAGCACCAAGCACCAAGCACCAAGCACCAAGC
>NZ_BAABGZ010000070.1:0-83411 GCF_039541835.1 Hymenobacter saemangeumensis
CCGCCCCCTGATGCTGCGGCGCCTTCCCCGCGGCGTTTCACGGACCTGCTGCGCCACGGCCGCTACACCTTCACGGAGCGCGAGCTCATGGAGCACCTGCGCATGACCTACCGCACCATCAAGCAGCGCGAGGCCGACCCCTCCACTCTCACCATTGCCGAGCTGCTGCGCGTGGCCGACTTGCTCAACGAGCCCGTGCAGGACATTATCGCCGTGGTGCTGGCTGAAGTGCAGTCCGCGGCGGGCTCGGCAGACGGAACCAGCAGGTCGTGAATAGTGTCAAGTTTTTACATGTAAAAACTTGACACTATTGCGTACTTTTGCCCTTGTTATCTCCCTGCCATGACCGGTTCCATTATGCAGCGCGTCCGCCAGCAAGTCCAGGCCTTCGAGCCGGGCGAGCTGCTCACGTATGCGGATTTGAGCACCGACCCGGCTACGTTCGGGGCCGTCGCGGCGGCGCTGAGTCGCCTGAGCCGGGAAGGCGTGCTCAAGCGCTACGCCAGGGGCCAGTACTACCGGCCCAAGACCAGCCGCTTTGGCGCGCTCCAGCCGTCCGAGGCGGCCGTCCTGCGGACGCTTACTGCCGGAGAAGGCACCGTGTCGGCCTACCCGGTCGGAACGGCCCTCTACAACCAACTGGGCCTGACCACCCAGGTGCCGGCCGAAGTCGTGGTTGCCTCCCCCAGGCTGCGGCGCACCCGGCTCCCGCGTGTGGCCTTTGTCGTGCGCCCGGCGCCGGAGCGGGCCAGCGACGTGCCCCTGCTGCAGTGGCTGGAGGTGCTGCGCGATTTGCGCCGCATTCCCGATGCCCGGCCCGACGAGGTGTTGGCCCGGGTGCAGCGCTTTATCAAAGGCCTCTCTCCTGCCCGGCGCCGCCGCCTTGTTGAATTGGCCCTCCGCCAGGCCCCGCCCCGCGCCCGCGCCGTGTTGGGGGCCGTGCTGGAGCAGCAGGCCGATAAAAAAGGCGCCGCTCAGCTGCGGGCCACCCTCAACCTTCTCACCACTTACCACCTTGGCCTCAGTGCCACTGCCTTGCCCAACTGCGCCGCATGGAACATTCAATAAATCCCTGCCAGCATCCACGGACATGGCAGGGGCTAATGCCTACATGGCGCTGCTGGTACGCGAACTCGACCAATTGCATAAGTGTCTTCCAATTTATTGTGCCAAACATCCGTTAATCGAAAATAAAAGCCGAAATTGTCGCTTTAACAGTAAATAATTAACGCCATCAGTCTGTGACGGCCCCTTAATGGAAAAAAATGTACAGTGGCCGTTACTGGTGTTCGGCACGTCGGACCCGGCGCTGAACCGCCGGATTCGGCAGGCGCGCCAGCGGGAGGAGCTGCGCGAAGTAGCGCCGCGTATCTACTCGCCGGATTTGACCACGCCCCCGGCCGTATTGGTGCGCAAGAACTGGCTGCCCATTGTCCAGCATCTTTTTCCGGGGGCTATAATCAGCCACCGCTCCCAGCTCGAAGGCCAGCCCTCCAGCGAGGGGCACCTGTTTCTGACATACAAATACACGCGCAACGTCGAGCTGCCCGGCCTGACGGTGCACCTGCTCGAAGGGCCCGGGCCCCAGCTCGGCGATGCCCCCTTTGGCGGGGGCGACATCCTTTTCGCGTCGGAGGCCCGGGGATTGCTGGAGAACCTGCAGCCGGCCCGCGTCCGCAAGGGGGGCGTCAGCAAGGCCCTGCCCATCGAGACCGTGGAAGAGCGGCTGGAGATGGTGCTGCGCGTGCGGGGGGAAGCCGGGTTGAATGCCCTGCGCGACCAGGCCCGCGACGTGGCCACGGCCCTGAACTGGCCCGAAGAGCTGGCCGCGCTGCAGCGCATCGTGGGCGCGCTGCTCACCACCCACTCGATTAAGGTGCTTTCCTCGCCGGTCGCGCGGGCCCGGGCCCGGGGGCTGCCCTTCGATGCCGGCCGGGTGGCCTTGTTTACCACGCTCGCGGGGGCGCTGCGCACCACGGCCCTGCCGGAGCGCGTGGACCCGGCCCCCGTGGCCCCGGCGTATTACACGGTGGCATTTTTCGAGGCGTACTTCTCCAACTTCATCGAGGGCACGGTCTTCCAGGTGGACGAGGCGCACCGGATGGTGGAAACGGGCCAGGCGGTGGGCGGGCGGCACGCCGATTCGCACGACGTGCTGAGCACCTACCAGCTCTGCAGCAACCCGGCGGAGATGCGCGTGGTGCCCCGCTCGGCGGAAGAGCTGCTGGCCCTGCTGCAGCGGCGCCACGGCCAGCTCATGCAGGCGCGGCCCGACAAGCGGCCCGGCCAGTGGAAGGAATACGCCAACCAGGCCGGCCTGACCAACTTCGTGGAGCCCGAGCTGGTGAGCGGCACCCTGCACGAAGGCTTTGCCCTGTACCAGGGCCTGACGGACCCGTTGGCCCGGGCCATGTTCATGATGTTTTTAATCAGCGAGGTGCATCCCTTCGACGACGGCAACGGCCGCCTGGCCCGGCTGATGATGAACGCCGAGCTGGTCAGCGCCGGGCAGTGCCGGATTATCGTCACCACCCGGGCCCGGGAAGCCTACCTGGACGCGCTGCGCCGCCTGAGCCGGCAATCGGACCCGAGCCTGTACATCCGCATGCTTAGCGGCGCCCAGCAGTTTGTGGCCGCCCTACGGGTCGGCACGTACGAAGAGGTAAAGCGGCAACTGGAAGCGCAGGACGCCTTTACCGAAGTGAGCTCGCAGCTGCGCTGGTAGCGGGCCGCATGCCGGTTCACTTCTCCCCTCCCCTACTGCCCAATTGCAGGTTGAACCATCCGCGCAGCGGCGATTCACTGACCTTCTTCGCAACGGCCGCTATCAGATTACCGAGCGAGAACTGATGGAGCACCTTCGCATGACCTATCGTACTATTAAGCAGCGTGAGGCTGACCCATCAACACTTACCATGGCTGAGTTGCTGCGTGTCGCAAACCTGCTAGATGAGCATGTTGAAGAAGTTTTTTCAGTTGTGGTTAGAGAAGTTCTTGAAGCAAATTGACTAATGCTAGTGCTTTCTTTTATTTAATGTTTGAACAGTCAGGTTGAATAAGTCTTGATAGGTGTCCACGATAGGAGGCCAGTTTAGTTCTATGCCTGTAGCCATTGCCCAAAGTTTAAAGGCGAGACAAGACACCCCCCACAGGTTATCCTCTGGTTGCAAATTCAATTTGTCAAGAGCAATTTTTAATCTTTCATCAGGGTCTGGATGGTCTCCACCTTTTAGAGTAGTTGTAAAAAACAGAAAAGAGCAAAGTCCAGTCACCACACCAGCTGCAACGGTGGATTGATTCGTTAGATACGAAGCCCCTTTGACGATTCTTTCAAAAGCAAATGCGTCGGCTTCATATTCACCATCAAGTATTTCTTGGGCTTCAGCTTTTGTTCCGTTTTCCTCATGACTAATATCATTATCAATATGCCCTAGAGATACATGAGCGAGTTCATGAAGCAAAATAAAATTCACTGCGTTCACATAAACTCCATTGGCCTTCTCGATGTATTCATCGTCCAACTCATCATAGTACTCAGGGTTCGGTAAGTCTTCAATATCCCAATAATTGTAGCTTTTGAGTAGGGAAAGCCCATACTTAAAAAGAGAATGGGCTTTGCTAAGCTTTTCTGTTAGGTCATCAGTTAGCTCAAAATCAGGATTGATTTTTGGCTCGTGAATTTGCTTGTCATAAATAAATAGCAAAGAGTATGATATGCACCATAGGTACGATAGAAATGTTTCTTGTATAGTGATAATTTTAAAAGTGCCCACCCCGGCGGGCATTGCAACTTTGTCTTCACGGTCAATTACATTGATTTCTTCATGTAACCCGAGATTCTTTATTGCCTTATCTAGTTCTTCTGTCTGAAATTGGGGGTATGTGTTTTTAAACCAATGTTTTAAATTTTGGTACAGCACCCTTACTGGCTGAGTATGTTTGTGCGCTTGGCTGTCATAGTATGACTTCTTCATGGTGTGTAGTTTCTGGGCTGTGGTCACGCTGTGCGCGTAGCTGTGTTTCGAAAAATGATGATGCAACAGCAAATTAGTGAGCTGGTGGCATCGACCTAAAATTAGTAAGCGTAGTAACTCCTCCCTACTTACCCTTTGCAGGTGGGCCATGCTGCAAATAGTAGTTGACAGCTTCGTCCACCAACTCCTTCAAGTACACCCGGCGGCTATGCAGCATCAATTCCTCGTGGATGTAGGCCAGCGCGGCTCGTTGCGTCTCCCCCTCCAGGCGTATTAGCGACGGCTGCAGCCCGGATGGGGCCGCTTCGGCGGCTGGTGATTCGGCTTTTGGCGGTCGACCCCTACCCCGCTTTACTGCCTGTGTGGCAGGTGCAGCTGGCTTGGGTGTTGCTACTGCTGCAGTAACAGGTGCCGGTACCGGAGCCGCGGTTTCTACCACCGGCGGAGCTACTGGCGCTGATTCGGGTGACGGTACTGGCGTGAGCTCAGGAGCAGGTGCAACTGCGGTGGCAGGCTCGGCTGCTACGGGCGCGGCCGGCATGTGGCCGGGCTGCCCGCGCAGCATGGACATCTTCTCGTCCGTGGAGATTTTCAGGCGTTGAATCTTGGCCATTACGATACGAGTTCAGTGGTGAGCCCAGCGCGGGCAATCAGTTCGTCGCACAGGGCGCGCACTTCGGCTTCCACGGAGGCATCGGCCCCCACCGCCCGCCGGTAGGCCGGGTTGAGGTAGCTGTAGCGGGTCGAGAGGCGCTTGTAGCAGCCGAGCTGGCGAAGCGAGGCCTGCAGGCGCGGTAGGCCCAGCGCATCGGTGAACTCGTCCATATCCTTTTCCTCTTTCAGGTTGGTGCGGTGCGAGTGCACGCCGAAGAACTGGAAGTCCAGTCCCTGCTCCCGCGAAAGCCGGGAAATCTCCTGCAGCAGCTGCATAAAGGAAATCGTGGCCAGGCGCTCGGCATCCGAAGCCCCCACGGGCACGAGCACCACGTTGGCGCCGCTGAGCACGTCAATCATGGCCGTGTCATCCGAGCGGCCGGGTACGTCGATGAATACCACGTCGTAGTCGTCGCTGACTTCGTCGAGCCGGTCGTACACCTGGCCCATGCCCACCGATTCCAGCGCGTAGGGAAAGGCAGGCTCAGCGAGCGTGCCGGCTTCACGCTCCAGGTCAACGCTGGGCTGGTCGTTGGTGAGGCGCACCCCGGCCAGGGTTTGCTGGGAGTCGGCATCGACTACAAGCACGCGGTAGCTATAGTCGGCGGCAAGGGCGCCGGCCAGCACGGTGATGAGGGTACTCTTACCAATGCCGCCCTTCTGGTTGGCAACGCAGATGATTTTCATAAAGCAGGGAACTAACGGGTAAAGCCACGACGGGCGCAAGCAGCTTGCAAATAAAGCAGCTTGTTTCTCAAATTTCAAATTTACTTGTAAACTTGTTTTTTTGTTTCCTAGAAAATAAGTTTACAAAATTATCAATAAACAAGTCGCTTAGTTTCCTGAATTACTTGTTTCTAATTTTCTGAGAAATATTATTTACAAGTTTCTCAGTAAACATTAAACAAAAGTTCTCAAGAAACTTATTTCCTGAAATACTAAGAAACAAAGCGTCATACGGGGCGTAATGTCGGCAGGATGCTAGCTTTTTAGCTTTCCTGCTTTACTTGTTTCTCAGGAAATAAATGATGGTTCTCTCACCCACTGAATTGCCTTCTGAGTGCATGGGGATGCGTTTTGCTGGTCAGCAGTCTTCGATAAGAGCAGCAAGGCCGCACCCAAAAACGCTTCTCCGATTACGATATGCCCGGCAGCTTACACAGGAGGGGGTAAGCCAGGCTTGGTATCGCTCACGACTCACCGGGCACGCGTCCTACGAGCCGCTAATAGGGTAGTTAGCGAGCCGCTAATAGGGTAGTTAGCAAGAAGACTACCATTTGTTCGCGCTAACGCGCTGACTAAATGGTAGTTGAATATCAACAGAGTTGATATTGCTTAACCTGATACGGTAACGGATTGAAATAGAATAAGTAAGATTTAAAACCGCACTATGCCGGACCAGAAACAGAAAACAGCTCCTCAGCCTACCAAGGGCTCAGCCGTCAAGCACCTCACGGTTAGCGGCCCGGCGCACCGGCTGGTGGGCGCGGAGTCGGCGCGGCTGGGACTGACCCGCACGGAGTACGCCGACGCGGCCATCCGCTACTTCGCCGAGCGCAGCTTAAATCCAGTGGAAGCGCAGGCCCGGGAAGGGCAGCTCATCATGGCCGAGGTAAAGCGGCTCGGCGACCGGGTGTTTTCTTACCTGCAGGAGCAGGAGCGGGGCGTACTGCTGGAAATGCTGCGCTTTCAGCTGCGGCAGCAGGCCGTGCAGCAGCAAACGCTGCGGGTGGTAGAGAATTTATTGGCTCCGGAAGGCGGAGAGGCATTGCATAAAATCCAGCAGAAAAACCAGGAGCGCATCACCGAAGCAGTAGCGGCCGGGCTGGCTGCGCTGGATATAAAGGCGCTACCTAAAAAGCAATAACAAGGATAATAGCACCATGCACGCCAAGCTTGTTAATCCGAAAACAAACGGAGAAAAAGCCTATAACAACCAGGGGAGTGCGGCGCAGGCGTTGAATTACCTGACCCATGAGGCCCGCCAACATGGGCAGGAGGCTCGTTTCTTCGACCGCCAGCAGGACCAGCTTGACCGGGATGCCGTGCTGGCTGCCATCGACGGCAACGTGAAGGGACTACGGGCCACCGAGGCCAAGTTCTATTCACTGGTGCTCTCGCCGAGCCCGGAGGAGCTGGCGCACATCGGCGGGGGTGACGAGGCGAAGCTGCGCGCCTACACCCGGGAGGTAATGGCTACCTACGCGGCCGGGTTCCGGCTCAAGGACGGCGGGGCCGTGGGGAAGGATGACCTGGTGTGGGGCGCCATCATCCACCACGAGCGCACCCACCGCGGCACCGATGCCGCCGTGCGGGCAGGGGAGGCCCGGCCTGGTCAGCCCCGGCCCGGCCTGCAGGCCCACATCCACGTGGTCGTATCGGCCCGGGACAGAGCGCAGCGCGTCACCCTAAACCCCGGCGGGCGGGTCAGCCGGTTCAGCCTGCGCGACTGGCAGGACGAGGTACGGGTGCTCTTTGAGCGCCAGTTTCAGTACCAAGGACCCACTCCCAGCCGTAGCACAGCTCCGTCCATCACAGAGCCCAATCCTAAACGCAATGCCCGGATTGCCGAGCGGGTGGCGCAGCTAAACCGGCAGGCGGAGCCGGGCCAGCGGCTGGATGCCGAGCGCGTGCAGCGCATTGCGCAGGGGCGGGGCTACGACCGGATTTTCTACGACCGGCTGCGCCGACTGGAGGGCCGCGCCCGGCAGGGGCAGCCCATGGACAACGCCTACCACCTGCTGGCCACGGGCCGCGAGGAGCCGGCGCGGGCAAACACCGGGCATCAGGTGCGCCAGGCCATCCACAGCCTGCAGCAGACCCTGCGGGCCACCAGTGGACCGGAGCTCGTGGCTACCCAGGACATCGGCGAACAGCCCCGGCGCGGACGCGGGCAGTGGGAAGCCGAATTGTAACCCCAATGAATTGTACGCTTAACCCCATTTTCACATGAGCATAATGAGCGCCCCCCGGCAGCCGGCAGCCCACCGCCTGACCGGGCTTTACCTGGCCTTTGGGTTCTTATTGGTTTTGCTGGCCGGCGGCGAGTATTACCTGCTGTCGCATCCGGCATTCGTGGCTGAAATGACTGCTCCTGCAGGCCAGGGTACCGGCCTGGGAGCTTCCATTACCAACCGTCTGCTGACAGGTCTGGTAAGCTTTTATCAACGCTTTGGCTTGCTCGTGCGGGCCGCTGTGCTGGTAGCAGGGGGGCTACTGGCGGTGCTGCTCAAGGCGCCACCCGCCCGGCCCGGGCAGCGGCGCTGGCAACCCACGCAGCTGCAGCTGCGCCGCATTCAGCTGGGGGCCGCCGGCGTTGGCCTGCTCAGTGGGGCGGTGCTGCTGACGCTGGCTTCGTTTTCAGCCGGTGTGATTGCCTGGCTGTACCCGGCTGCCGCGCTGTTTGTGCTGGGCGCCGGTCTGGCTGCCGGCATTGCGCGGGCCCTGCACAAGACCGAGCGATTCGGGCTGCGCACCGAGCGCCGGCAGCAGCAATCCGAACACGGGTTTAGCCTGGCGACAACGGATGGGGGCTGGATTAACATTCCTAACCCGTTCCGGGGCACGCTGGTGCTGGGCGGAGCCGGGGCGGGCAAGTCGTACTCGATTGGCGAACCCCTGATTGAGCAGTTCACCGAGAAAGGCTTTGCCGGCCTCATCTACGACTTTAAGTTTCCGGTGCTGGCGGAAGCGGCGCAGAAGGCCTTTGTGCTGGCTGACGCCAAAGCCCGGGCGGCAGGGGAGGGGGGGCGGCCTGAAGTGCAGCTGCACATCATCAACTTTAAAGACCTGGAACGCAGCGAGCGGGTGAACCCGCTGCGGGCCGACAAGATGCCGGTGGTGGCCTACGCCAACGAGTACGCCCGCGCCATCATGGCCAACCTGAACCCGGAGAGCATCAAGAAAATGGACTTCTTCGACACCAGCGCCAACGCTTTTCTGACGGCCATCATCTGGTTTTACAAGAAGAACTTCCCTGCCTTCTGCACCCTGCCGCACGTGGTCAACACGGCCCTGCACCCGGACTTCACCCATGTGCTGAGCATGCTCGATACCGACCCCGAGTGCGGGGACATGGTGCGCTCCATCACCACGGCCGTCAAGCAGCGGGCCGAGAAACAGGTGGCCGGCGTCATTGCCTCGCTGCAGATTGTGCTCACGCGCATCAACTCGCCGGAAATAGCGTGGGTCCTCACCCCCGACGAGGCAAGAGGGGAGGGGTTTTCGCTGGAGCTAAATGACCCGCAGGCCCCGAAGGTCTTGGTGGTGGGCAACGACCCCACCCTGAAGGAAACCTTCTCGCCGGTCATCAGCTGCATTGTGGCGGTGGCGCTGAAGCTGATGAACCAGCAGCACAAGCACCCGAGCTACGTGTTTCTGGACGAGGCCGCTACCATCTACGTGCCCAACCTGGAGGTGATACCGGCCACGGCCCGCAGCAACAAGGTGGCCATGATTTACATGACCCAGGACCTGAGCCAGATGATTGATGCCTACGGGCGGGAAAAGATGCAGGTGATGGTGAGCAACCTCAACAACCAGTTTTTCGGCAAGGTGAACTCGCTCGAAACAGCCAAGTTTGTCTCGGAGCTGGTGGGCAAGGAGGACCGGGAGATGGTGTCGGCCAGTTTGGGCCGTAGCCAGAGCGGTGGAAGCCGGGGCGCGGGCAGCAGCACGAACCAGAGCGTAAGCTGGCAGGAGCGCAACCTCGTGCGCCTGCAGGATACCATTACCCTGGAGACCGGGGAGTTCATTGGCCAGACTGTGGAAACCGAACAGCCCTTTTTTCAGGGCAAAGTAGAGCGCCAGGCGGCGCCGGGGAGTTACCCGCTACACCCGCTGGCCACCTTTGAGGGCGGGCTGGCCCCGGTGCTGGCCGAGGCCCCGGCAGGGGAGGGGCGGGAGCAGGATTGGCTCAGCCAGCGGCGTGCGGCCCGCCAGGCTGGGAGTAACCCCCTGACAGGGCCGACTAATGCGCTTCAAGCCGTGATTCAAGCTAATTTTGAGCTTATCCGCGAGGACGTAGCTGGCATCGTGGGCCAGTATGCCAACACACTCAAACCAGGGCAGATACCTGATAATGAGCCCATGCTTTAAGGGGCGCCGGGGCACCATAATGCCGGTTTTTTTGTTTAATTTGTACTCTCGATTCCCCGTTTACGTACTGTCCTTTATGAATACGCAAGCTTCTCACATCCCGCAGTTTGGTCCCCGCGAACAAACCTGCGAGCAGCGGCAGTTTATCATAAACCAGTCGCTGGGCATCACCCGCAGCCAGGGCGCCTACCAGGAACCCGAATGGCTGGCCGAACTGCACGCGCAGTACGTGGCCGGACACATTGACCTGGCCACCGTGGGTGTCCGCCACGACGAGCACCTGCGCCAGGTGCAGGCCCATAACTTCGAGCACGCCTTGTCGCACGTGGCCTAATCCGCCTTCTTTTCAATTTGCATTAGCCCGGCTTCGGCTGGGCTAATTTTTTGGCCCTATTCCAGCGAGAAGCTCGGCTCTCGTATTTGCCCTTGATGGATAATTTTACGGACCCTCACACCGGCGTCTTCTACAACAAGCTCGGCATCACCGACGCGCAGGAGTTGGAGCAGGCCACCAAGGATGCGTCGCTACGCCGCCTGCAGGAGCTGGCCGCCGGGTACGGCCCGCAAGGCGACACTTTTGATGCCCAGCGGCTTCGGGCAGTGCACCAGCACCTGTTTCAGGACACGTTTGAGTGGGCCGGCCAAACCCGTCGGGAAGCCGGGTTTCAGGGCATCAAGGCAGCGGACCTGCCCGGTATCGAGCGCCCCATGCACTTTGCTCCCTTCGAGCGAATCGACGAGCGGCTGAACGCGCTGGGCGAGCAGCTCAAGCAGGAAAACAACCTCAAGGGCTTGCCCACGCCCGAAGCCTTTGCCGAGCGGGCGGCCTATTACTTCGACCATTACAACCATGTGCACGCCTTCCGCGAGGGCAATGGCCGCACCCTGCAGGCCACCTTCGCCGAAATTGCCTACCAGGCCGGTTACCAGGTCGACTTTAACCGGGAGCATGAAAAGCTCAACCCCGCCCGGGACCAGGGCATCGTGGGCCTGCACGGGGCCGGACACAAAGACCGGGACTTGCAGGCGTTGCGCGAGTTGTTTGCCCGCAACACGACGCCCTTGCCCGGACCCGAGGCCGAAGCTGCCCGCCACCCCAGTCAGGCACGTCCACTAGCAGCGGGGCCTACGCCCGCCGTGCGCCAGATAGAGCAGTTGCGCGAGCTGGTGGCCGCAGCCCCGGCCATGCAGCAGCTCGTAGCGGGCGTTGATTACCGCCGCAATCAGCGCGCCGACGCTTTGCTTGCCCAGGTGCTGGACATCGACCGGAGTCCACAGCAAAGCTTGCCGCAGCACGCGGCCGCCCTGCAACAGATGGTGCGGGAGGTAAGACAGGACAAGCGCTTTCAGGACCCGGATTCGCAGCGGGAGGTAGCGCGTTTCGGCGCCGCGCTGGTGGCCCTGCAGCCCCCGACCCAAACCATATCTGTTGCGCCCGAGCCGGGCAGGTCAACGCAACCGTCCCAGCCCTCGGCGACGGCCGCGTTTGTGCAGGCGGCCAAACAACTGAGCGAAGGGCTGGAAGAGCAGGGCTACCCCGGCCCGGCTGATTCCTTGTTGCGGACGGCGAAAGCCGTGGAAAAGCTAAATTACCTGGGTGGAGCCAACCTGCAGGCCGTTGCCGAGGCGCTAGCACGAGCCGAGAAGCTTCCGGCATTGGCCGAGGATGCGGGTATCCTGCGCACGGCTGGGCGGGGACTACAAGAAACGCAACGCCTTGCAGCGGGAACGCTTTCTGATCCAACTCGTGAAGCTAATGGGCCGGAGCGTTGAAGTTAAAATAACCGTCCTCAGCTTTTTTTCTGTTCAACTCTTCGAGCGGGGAAGGTCAAGTTTAGTGCCTTCCCCCACGCCTGTTTACACCCCCCTACGATTATGAACGTCATAGCGCACTCGTTACTCAATGTCTACAAGCTGATAGGCCGCGATGATAAAGCGGGGCTGTTGGAGTTTGTGCCTGGCTCTGACGCCCATCAGGAATACGGCGATACACTCAACGTGGTACTGGTTTACACGCAGGCAGAGAGGGAAGCACTGGAGGAAATTATGGTCAGTGGCTCCACCGCGGCCGACGTTGCCGGTACGGTGAAAGTCCGCTATCTGGGCTTTGATTTACCAGCGGAGAAGCAACAGCAGCTGCTGACGACGGGAGTGAACACAGCGGATATTAACTCCATCTACTACGTCAACGGCCCATCCGAAAATACCTTCCATTCGGAGGCCACACGGTCGGTAGAGCCGATGGTGATAAAAATGCAAAAGCTGCCGAAGGGCGGTGACTATGACTGGATTTATGGGTTTGTCAAAGCACAGGTAGCGCAAGGCATCGGGCTGACTCCCCACGACAGGAATTTCTACCTGGCGGCCAAGCTCTACTTTGAGCCCGCTGCGATTACGGCAGAGGAAGACGCCGAAATGAGGGATGGTGACAACCTGAAGGAAGGTGTTGAAGCGGAGTTGCTGAGACTGAAGGAGGAACGAGAAGACATCACAGCGGAAGAGAAGGAACGCGCCCAAGCTTTACTGAAGGGGAAGTGCAGCCAATGCTACGCACTGCTCGAACAGGCCCTGCAAGACGTGGGCAGCAGTATGGTCAAGCTGTTTAAGAAGAACCCTGAGCAGCTAGCCAAGCTATTTATGAGCGTGGTAAGCTTTGAGGACCGAAAGCTGGGTGTAGATGGAAAAATCCCCATCTACCTGGACCTTGCGGGCTATTTGCACGTGTATATGCGCCACGTGAAGGAAATGAAAGTAGAGAAGACTTTCGAGCACAAAGACAACTTTCAGTGGGCTGAAAAGGACGTTTTGATGGTAATGGAGAATGTCATCATGCAGGTGGAAGATGAAGTCCAGCGTCACTTCGAGCAACATCCGGGCAAAAGGTACCAACGCTATGGAAGTCAAAGTGTGTATTATCTGGGGGACTACTACAACCTCTACATCGAGCCCGATGGCCGCATCAGCACTTTCTTTAAGAGCAAGAAGAAGCGGCCAGTGGTTTAAGTATGTATCTGAGCCTAATATGTAGCTTCGCCAATGATGGACGATGAACTACAATTCCTACAGGAACAACTGGAGGCAACGGAACTGCTGCCCTGCGCTACCTGCCGGCAGGAAACCCTACACGCCCACGTGGAGGTGCTCGAGCAGCATGCTCACGCCACGGAGTTGTTAATGGAGTGTACTGCTTGTGGCACGCGGCGCACGTGGATGCAGCTGGAAGTGTTGGAATAACTCACCCTTGCAATGCGATAACCTTACAAATGGCTAAGCTTTTGACATTTGCGAGCTTCCAGGACTTTCTGCGCCACAACGAGGAGCACATGGAGGCTCACTTTTATGTGTATTTCCACGTCTTTAAGTTGCTTCCCAGGTTGCGAAGCAAGGAAGCCGGCGTTTTCAACGCCTACAACATTGTGGACGAAGAGGGCCACCAAATAATAGCCCTGCACGTCACCGGGAGCTATTACCTCTTCAGTTTTGGCTGGACGGCGCCGATGCTGGACTTGCTGGCTGGCCAGGTAGAGGTCGGCAAATGCAAGCCGAGCTTTCAGTTTCTGGGCCAGCGTGATTTAATTCTGGAGTTGCTTCAAAAGCACGAAAGCCAATGGCAAATATTCAAGGAGCGGCTCGTTTACCAATGTGAAGCGGTGCACGGGCAAAGTCACGTGCCTAACGCCACAGTTGAGAACGGCAGCCTGCAGGATGTGCATGCCCTTACCGAGATGACGTTGGCCTTTGACGTGGACGAATATCCCGACAAGCCCAGTCGGGACGAGGACAAAGCATTTGGGCAGGTCCTGTACGGTATCGAGAACAAAGGCTTATTTGTGGTCAAGAGCCAGGGCCAGGTTTGCAGTATGCTGCAGGTAATAGAAACCGAGGAGTTCAATAAGCCCCTGCTTGGTAGCCTCTACACGCTTCCGAAACACCGGAATAAAGGGTATGCTTCCTTGCTGCTGCGGACCGTAACCCAGGGCCTGCTTCAGCACCGCTCCGAAGTGTGCGGGCTGCTGTCGGACATTTCCAATCCGACGTCCAACAAGGTTTTTGTCAACAGTGGGTACCGGCCGGTATACCACTGGGTTAATGTCATAATGGGGTGAACGCGCACGAAAAAGAGTAGCAACTATGATAACTCAACTGCTTGGTATCCCCACGTCTCCCGTGACGCTGACGTCGGTACTTACCTGCCCCTTGTGCCAGCCAGCACGCGCAAGCAGAGCAGATGCCCGTCAATGCCTGCCAATGGTTCTATGAATGCACCAGGTGCTACGCCCTGCTCAAGCCCCTGCCTGGCGACTGTTGCGTATTCTGCTCCTTTGGTACGGTGCCGTGTCCATCTATTCAGGAGCAGGGTCAAGGCGCCTGCGGCTGCTGTTAACCAGGCATAGCGTAGCCGCGGCAACAGACAGTCCCATTCACTGTTCTTTGCAGGGCCTCTCCCTTCCTGGTTAGCAGCAGGGAAGGGTTACCTTCTGCGTTTTTCGACTTGCTTGAGCAGCCTATCGGTTTTTACTTCTAAGCGCTGCATTGAAGCCTGATACGCCTTGAGTTGGGCCTGACTTTGCAAAGCATTGTCTATCCTGGTAGTGATTGCCCGTACCTCCGAACGGACTTGTTTAATTTCCAGTTCGGCTTTGTTATCGGCCGGCTTGGCGGTCAACACCGTTACCAGGTATATGATGGAGCCGCTCAGGCCGACAGTTAAAACATATTTTAACACATCCTTCGCGTACTCGAGCGCTTTAACCGGCATCCATTTATCGGCAATGATTAAGTGCTTGAAATGCCGCAGGTACCACACGTCGAGTCGTTGCTTCCAGGTCGGGTTGCCGTCCAAACTGGTACACTCCATATACGCTACGAACTGATTCCAGTGGCGCTGGAGATACCGGGGCTGATTCAGAAAGGCCGGGTCTTTCCAGATGGCCAGCGTAATGCTGCTCTCAATTGGCTTTCTGGTATTGGTGTAAGCCGGGTATAGTGAGACAATCACATGTCCGGTGTCACTGCGCTCATAGAGCAGCGTTGCGCCGTTCTCTGTCAACGCCTGCCAGCTTCTGTCTCGTGCGATGGATTCAAAAAGACGGTGTCCCCACGAAATCTCGACGATGCGCGGGTTTGTTCCCCCATTCCTGCTTCCAGGGCAAACATTTAGCATGTAGAGGCGCTCAAACTCCTGCGCGGCCTCGTCCTGTTTTAGAAACCTCTTGAAAGTTTGGGTTGACTGGCTGTAGAATTTTTCAAAGTCTTCAATCCGCTTTATTCGGGATGTACTCACAGGTTATAGTTTTCTTTATGCGGGTGCTCTTCTCGGGCAAGCGCTTCTGTGACAAGGTAAGCGCGGCGGCCGAGTGGCTGGCGCAGCAAGCTGGCAAATAAACGCCTTCCACAGGCTGCTTAGCGCAGGCCCTGCATTTTCAAGAACAGACCACCCGGATTCTTGGTCGCTTTGATTTTGTCGGTCTTCAGCTTGTAGATGAAGGCAAATAGGGCGTCCACATGCTTGGGCGAGAGCAGAATGTCCTGCACCAGCTTGGGCTCTTGGATTCCCAGCGCCTCCAGGTGCTTGCGCGCCAGCTGCACCTTGGCGTCATCGGCTTCCAGCTCGAAGGGGATGGGCAGCTGCTGGGGAACCTGAGTGTTGACGTAGAACTTGATGCTCTGGTAGGAGCGGCCCTTTTTCAGGAGCTCATATTTGATGCGCAGGTCGGTGTGCTCGTTGATTTGATTGGTGGCCACATCAAGCACGTACTTCTGCAGGGCCGAAATCTGCGAGTATTGCTCGGGCTCCTTGCCGGCCGGGTCCTTGAGCTTGAGCATGCCCTTGAACTCGTCCAGGGAGTAGGTCTTGGTTTCGCCGATGTCCTTCCACTGCGAGGCCAGCTGGTAGATGCGCTTGGCGTACTTGCTGCTCAGGCTGAAGGCCGCCTGCAGGCGGTAGGAAGTGAAGTTGCTCTTCAGGTCAATCAGGAAGGGCCGCATGCGCTCGGATATCTCCAGCTCAATGGTGCCCTCGCCCTTGCGGTAGAGCGCCGAGGCCAGCAGGCTTACCTGCAGCAGGGTCTTGCCGTTCTCGATGTGGTAAACGCGGCTGTTGAGGTTCTCGGTGGATTCGAGCAGCTGCTTGTAGTTCCAGGTGCGGCCGGTCATCTCCATGAGCTCCTGGACCCGGATTTCGTAGATGGTGCCGGCCTTGTCCTGCTTGGTGAGCTTGGAGAGGAGCGAAAAGACGATGTCCATCTCGCAGGCGCTCATCTCGTAGCGGGCCGTCGTCAGCGCGTTGTGCTGCCGGATTTCAATCGGAACGGTGGATTCGGGCGCGGCCATACGCAGCTACTGGGGTGATACAAAGCAAACATACGGCTTAAATCGGAAACTAATAGAGCCAAATCCTGAATCTATGAGCAAGAGGCTGGCGCAGGGCCGAGGCGGCTTATAAAAGCTATTAGTTAGACTTATGAAACCTATTAGTTAGCGGGGCGCGAGCTTTCTGCGAGACTTATAAAAGCTATTAGTTAGGCTTATAAAACCTATTAATTCAGGGGCGTCAGCTTCAGCCTGCTTCCGAGGCAGCAGCAGCTTCGACTTATAAAACCTATTAGTTGGGCCTAGACAACGAATTAATAGCTTGTGCCGGGAGGCTCTATTAATCAGCTTATGAAAGCTATTAGCTGGGCTTATAAAACCTATTAGTCCGCTTATGAGACCTATTACTTGGCTTATAAAACCTATTAGCTCGCTTATAAAACCTATTACTGAAGCGGCTTAAGTTGCTGTGGTACAAAAAGTTGTGGCCCCTGCAAATACCCTAAATACTTAAAATACTCACAAGCTTGTTGAAGCTGGAGTACAAAAGCTTTTAAAGTGGTGGTTTAGGGCGATAGCCGAACGAAAACAACAAAAAAGGGAGTCTAAATAAGCACAAAACGCAATTGCACTTTTTAAATATTTTTTTACCTTTTTCTACTATTTAGAACACTCTTATTAACTCCAAAGGTACTTAAAAACTACGCTGAAAGCTCACGAAGGGCTCATTAATAGATTTTATAAGTCTCCCCAGTTTACTTCACCAGCATCCTAAGCGGCAGCTGCAGCAGTCCTGCAGGGAGCCCCTGACCAGGAAAATGGTGCTCACAAGGACCCCAAGGCTTATAAAATCTATTTTTTTGCAGGCCCAGCAGTCTACCGTCGAGCTAAGCGTTTTCGTGAACTAATAGGTTTTATAAGCCGGAAAGCGGGTAGTGTCACCTAGCAGGCGGGTATTGAACGCTATGCAAGGACTTATTGAGGATTTAACCTGATTGGCCCTGACAGTAGCAGTTGTAGCGGTAAGGGCTAAAAAAGGGCTCCTACGTACCCGAAAAGACCATTGGGCCGTAGGTAGCATCGGTTTGACCTGTTTCCTTTGCCTCAGAAAAGCCCTTTTGCCCCAGTCTAGGCTAGTCCCTTACGCGCTTTTGCTGCGTATTCCCCAGGGCCTGTTATCAAAGCGTAGCTTCCTTTCTTCCGTATGCTCGTCGACCTGAACGCCCTGCACACCCTGCCCGATGTCATTCATGCCCTGCCGTTTCACCTCTACGATGATGTAAAGCGCCAGCCGGCCCGCTGCGAGCTGGTGGTGCACCCGGCCCACGGCTGGGCCGTGGCCACGGAGCTGGAGCAGGGAGCTGTCGGCAGCCTGCTGCAATGCCCGGTCACGCTCGCGGCCAAGGTATGCCAGCAATATGACATTACGCCCGGAGCGCTCACGCTCTTTACCCGCTACGCTTATTCGTCAAGCTACGAAAACGTGTACGCCGTGCGCTTTGGCCACGGCGAGCGGGACTTGTTCAACGACGTCCGCTTCCTGGCCCCACGGCGGGACATGCTCAGCCCCGAAGATGTCGCGACCCTGACGCAGGCGCTGCAGCAGGGGCAGGCGCCGGCACCTAACTGGCGGGCTCTGGCCATACCAGCTGCGTAGAGCAGCCCTGTGCTACTCAGTAGCCTTAAAATCATCCAAGCCATCCGGGCCAATTAACCTACCTCGGCACCTTTACAATGGCCTCTGAACTCAGTAGGGGCAGGGCCATAACCAATACCTACCACCCATGAATGAAAAAGAAGAAGTAACCAGCTTGGCTGAAGTACCTGCGCTGCCCTTTCCAGACCTGAGTTTGACCGTTTCCTACGCCGATGCACTCCTTTACGCCCAGGGCAGGCTGAAAATGCTGGGCAGTGGGGAGCTGAAGCCGTTTTGTGAGACGCACCGGCTCACCTACACCAACATAGTCAACCTGAAAAACGGCAAGTTCAGGCGCGAGGAACCCCGCCTCGTGCAGCGCGTGCTCGGTAGCCTGGGCATACCCGCGCAGCAGCTGCGTTTTCCCCTGACAAGTAGAACCACGTGGTTTGTGTTACCGGATGCCGAGGCGCTGGCCTCCTTTCAAGCTCAGCTTCATTTCCTCACGGCCCCAAAGATTTAAAGCAGCGTGAGGCAGCAAGGTGCATTGCCGTTTCAGGCGGGGCTATTTTTACGCTACCGATTCTGACGGATGCTTACACCAGTACGCAAACTGGCGTAGCAGCACCAAAGAGTATTATACAGGACAGGTATAAATACCCGATTTTAAAAAACAGGTGCCTATAAGTTTAAAAAGAAGGCCATGCCATTAGTTCCTTTACAAGGTGGTTCGCTAGGCCTAACTGGGACATTGAACGCACTTTTCTCAACCTTCTTTTCAGTATTCTTATGCCGCTTTATCAAGGGTTTCTGCTTCGCAATACTTTTCAAGATAACGGTACGGTCCCTGCACCGGGAAACTTGTGCTTCTCACCTGATATCATTCCGCTGGGCACCCAGAACTTGAACTGGACTCAAGCAAACAACACGTATGGCGGGCCCGACCTGGGCCAGAACGTAGTGGGTGGGCAAGTCAACAATATCTACGTGCGGGCCAAAAATTTGAATGCGGGCGTGGCCTCGGCTAGTGTTTCGCTTTACTATAGCCTGAGCAGCCTGCTACTGACACCCTCCTCGTGGACGCAATTAATGCTTCCTGGTACTAGCGTAAACCTGGTCGATGGGCAAAACAACACGAACATCGCGGCTCAAACGGTTGCTCTCGTACAGGCGCCATTATTGGTAAGTGCCCTTCCGGTGCCCCCGCCTGGCCAGCATTACTGCCTAATTGCGGTGGCGAATAACAACAATGTCCCAGCGACACTGCCGCAAAGTTTCCCTAGTAACGCAGCTTTTTGCCAATGGGTGCGCATGAATCCTTTCGTTGCTTGGCGCAATATTACTTACGTGCCTAGCGTCGGTAATACCTTCACTAACATCCAACTGTTTGGCAACGAAAACTCTGCTCCGGCGACCTGTATTTTCACCATCACCGGGCAGAATCTAGGGACAGTTTCGTATCTGGCGCAATGCAACGACAGTCGCCTATCGAACCCTTTTTCAGCGCAGGGCACATTTGTACTGCAAACGGGAACCACCTATACGGCTAGCTTTGCCATCGTCGTGCCTGCCAATATTTCGGGCCTTAACAACATGATGGCCATGTCGTTCACGTTGACGAATGCCAACAGCCAGCCTTTCCCCGCATCAGACATTGTGATTGTGTATTACCAAGTGCCATCCCAGGAACTCGATGAGCTGGAGGCGCTTGTGCAGCAGCCTTTCCAATTTCGACTGCACGAAGAAGCCGAATTAGAAACGCAAATGCTTATCCAGATAGGTTCTAATAGCTACATCGTCAACTCCGGCTCACAAGCCTAGCTGATGCTACTCCTATCATGCCGCACGTCACTACCCCTTTGACCCCCTTCTCTTCCGGACTCACGCAGTTCACGGCCGGAGCGGGTACCATTACTCTGAGTAACCTGCCGCAACTCAGCTTTCAGGGCCAAAATCCCTTCACCCTCGAATTGTGGGTATACCTGGATGCGCTGGTTGACCAGATGACATTAATCAGTTGCGCCAACGAATTCGTCCTTCGGACCCAAGGCAGCGGTCTATGGGTGGCCCGCGCCGGCCAGGGCCAGCCGCTGACAAGCACTAATGTGTTGCAGGCTCATACGTGGTTCCACCTCGCCATTACTTTTAATGGGGTGAACATGACTTTGTTTGTCAATGGCTTACCTGTCACTCAGATTTCCATCAGCGACCAAGGCGCTCCCAGCACGGGCAGTCCGCTTCAACTGGGCGGCAATTTCTACGGGCAGGTTGACTCCTGCCGGGTGTGGAATCGGGTCGTATCGGCTACCGATATCGCTCGCAGTATGTGGACGGATTACCCTGCACTTACCCCCGGCCTACTGGCACAGCTCGACTTTACCAGTGCTCCGCCTGTCGATTCATCGGGTAATGCCGTAACGGTCACCTTATCGCCCTCCGGCGTTGCATACTACCCCTTCGCCCCCGCCACCTATTTCGAGGGCAACGCCTTTGCCGACCCCTATAACGACACGATTGTCAATCCAGCCGGTACAGCTAACGACTTCACCGTATTGGCTTGGGTAAATCCGGAACTGCTGGGTACTCTGCAATACATTTTCACCAACGGCCCCGATGAGTCAACTTACGGGATGACCCTGGCGTTGAATCCCGCAGGCAACGTGTGCTTTCAGGTAGGCTCATCGCCTATACTCACATCGCCTACTGCCCTTCAGCCGGGTACTTGGTCCTACCTGGCCGTGACTTGGACAGCGAGCACCAGCACGGGGGTACTGTACCTCAACGGAGCGGTAGTGGCTTCCCTCTCTACGATGACGCTGGGCACTGGTAGCCAGCCGGTCGGCTCACCGCTGCTTGGTGCCATTGCCAGCGTCAACTTGGCCCTGCCCATCTCCACTTTTCAGGGCTACATTCAGAATGTCAGCGTCTGGACTGCTGCCCTTACTGCCCAGGACGTGCAAAACTACCAGGCGCAGGACCCGCAGAACGACCCACGTTGCGTGGCTGACTACAACCTGACCACCTTCCCGGCTCAGAATGTCAGCACTTTCAACCCGGTCGGCTTGGTAGCCGGGGCTCAGTTGGCCACTTGGCAGCCGGCTGGGATTCCTGCACCTGGGGCGCTGGCTGCTGCTCCGACTATATATAACCACGATAATTTCGAGGTTCTACTGGCTAGCTTGGCAATGGATGAGCTACCCCGTGCCCACCTCCTCAATTTGGCGACTCATAACCAGCAGCTGGCAGAAGCCGATTTAGCCGCTAACCGTTACGCGGGGGTGCAGGATATTCAGATTCAGACCCTGCCTAACGGCAATTCCCGACTGGTAGTCAGGGAAAACGGCCGCATGGCCACGGTATACGAAGGCGCGCTTGACCCGTGCACGCTGTGGTTCATAAGCCTCATCACGAGTGTCGTTCTAGCACTAATTACGGCCTTTGGGGTCCCGGCTCGGTTCACAGACTTATTTAACCGCTTTTCCACATTCTTGAGCGCACGTTTCGCCTCTACCGGCATTGCTGCCCGCTTGGCGGAAATTATTGGAACAGGGCCACCCAGCGTTTCTTCCGCTTTTATTCGCAATCTGGCTATTGCGGTATGGGAAAATTCGATGCTCATGCCCTTACTGAAAATAACGTGGGGGGCGGTGACAAATAGTATGAATGTCTGGGCCATCGTGTCTATCACTGCTAACTTCGTGATAATGCTGTCGCCAGCGGCGGGTCTGAAAACTGTTTGGTTCCTGGCCCAGCTTGCATATTCTATTTACTCTGTCCAACAGGTCATTCTGCAACGCCCCGCTAACTGCCCCAGCTAGTGCCGGGATTTACTGTACTTCGGCCTTGGTTAAAAGTTGGGTCAAAAATTAATCTACCTCAACGCGGTTTCCCAGTTAAAGGTGAGTAAAGCTGCTAGGTCTACGTGCAAGGCATATTTGAATGAATCGTCGGAGAAGTCAAATTCGCCGTGTAGGTTAATGGCCTTGGTTAAAAGGTTGGTCCAAAGTTAATCGGGGGCCTTGGCAGCTGCCGCCATTCGGTGGGCGTGGATGACGACGTTGCGGTTGCGTAAGTACTTGTAAAGGGTGACCTTGGAGATGTTCAGGCGCTGGGCAATCTCATTGACGCCGAGTTACTGCTCGCGGTAGCGCGTTTCGGCGATGATGGCCGTGCGCTCCGCCTGCTTCGAGAGGCCCCGCTGGCGGCCGCCCACCCGGGCGTGGGCCGCGGCCAGCCCGGCGTGTGTACGTTCGCGAATCAGTTCGCGCTCGAACTCGACCAGCGACACAAACAGATTAAAGACGAGCCGGCCCTGCGCCGAGGTGGTGTTGATGGCGTCGGTGAGGGAAACAAGCCTCACGCCCAGCTGTTGTAAGTTGCCCACCACCTGCAGCAGGTGCTTGAGCGAGCGCCCCATGCGGTCGAGCTTGTAGATGTAGAGCGTGTCGCCAACGTTATGGAGACGGATAATTCCCTTAGCCTGGAATTGGCCCCGGAGGTTGCTCCATTTTTCCGGCTGAAGCCGGACAGGGCAGCCGAAGTAGAAGGTAGGGTAAAGTCTGCCGTGCAGCACTGGCGTACGCAGGCCAGCGCGTATGGCATTAACCGAGGTGAGCAGAAAGCAATGGCTAGCGCATTCGCCCAAGTGGAGGACTGATGCCGCGTATTAAGAATGAATTTAACAGATGCGTTCCGGTAAGGAGCCCGGATTATTTAAACATCAGTCAATGCCTTTCACCAGAACTTTTCATCCTGTGGGCCAGGGCGCCTTTTACACGGAACAGCACCACGAGCAAGGTCAAGCGTTGACTGTTGTGTATGATTGCGGCTCCTTGACGGGCCCTAAATCACAGTTTCTGCGCAAAGTAGCTACTGCCTTGCCGGCCGATACCGTTATCGATGTGCTCTTCATTTCTCACTTTCATGCCGACCATATCAATGGCATTGATGAATTGAAGAAGCGGTATACCATTCGAGCAGTGGTACTTCCCAAACTCACAGACGAAGCCCGTATTTTGGTGAAGTTAGAGAACTACCTGGAATATGGAGGCTTCAGCACGACCCTGATTGATAATCCCCGTCAATACTTCGGTAAAGACACGCTTGTTATCTTAGTAGAGCCTGTTGGGGGCGATGCGGACACCCCGGCCGGAGCGGTAACCGAGGGCGATAATGGCCCATTCATTGACATTTCCCCAGAGGAGGGCCCCTCAATTCCGCCGGACTTCAGGACGTCAAAACAGGATGCTTCAGCCAGTGTGCCCAGCGGTACAGTGCTACGGTTTAGGACGAAGAGCCGTCCTTTCTGGGAATATATACCTTTTAACTACGAAAACAGCGTGCGTGGACGTGCGTTTGTCGCGGAACTGGCTGGCATGGGAATATCACTGCACTCCCTGGATAATATTGCTGACGTCATTGCCCGAAAGCCGGAACTCATAAAAGCGTATAAAAAGCTGAAGGGCGACTTAAACGAGAATTCGCTGGTAGTCTATTCTGGGGCCATTGGGCCAGGGAAAAAGCTGTGCCACCAAAGCCCAGCATACAGCTTCCCCTATCCCTGCTTTCTGGAGTCGCGGGGTGAAGGTTGTCTGTACTTAGGGGATATTGACTTAAGCATAGGCAGTGTTGTACCCGATATAAGATTTCGCCTGCAGCATAAATGGCAGAGAATATACAGCATTCAGGTGCCCCATCACGGGGCCATTGGCAACTTTGACGCAACCGTGTTCAATCGGGGAGCCCAAGCCATCATTTCGTTCGGGACGACCAATAGGTACGGCCACCCCTCAGCTCACGTAATCAGTCAGCTTTATCGAGTGGCAGCCACTCCGGTATATGTCACCGAAAAACTGGAAACAGGGTTTTACTCTTTGGATTAAAGCTGGCCAGGCCAAATTGGTGTAATACGTAATGACCAAGCGGTTGGCTAGTGTCAGCATAGGTTAATCAACTGTACTGAGGTGGTCTAGGAATGACGGACAGAAGAAGGACGTATATTTCTTCTGTCATGGCAGCAAAAACCAACGGGACGTCGCCCGACAAACGGCGTAAATACGACGAGGCGTTCAAGGCCGAAGCGCTGCGCCTGGCCAGCGAGAGCCGCAGCACCCAGGCCGCGGCCCGGCAGTTGGGCATCAGCCCCAAGCTGCTCTACCGCTGGCAACAGGCGCAGGTGGTGGCCGAGGTCGGCAGCGTGGAAGTGGCCCGCGACCCGGAGGTGCGCGCCCTGCGCGCCGCTAATAAGCGGCTGGCGCAGGAGCTCGACATTTTAAAAAAAGCTTTGGTCATCTTCGGCCAGCCGACCCCGTGAGCACTTATCGGTACATCGCCCAGCGGGCCGGCCAAGCGCCGGTACGCCAGCTCTGCCAGGTGCTGCGGGTGGCCCCGGCCGCGTACTACGCCTGGCAGCGCCGCCAGCAGGTGCCAGCGGCCGAGCCCGCCTGGCAAGTGGCCGTGCGCGAAGCGTTTGCGCATCACAGCCAGCGCTACGGCACCCGCCGGCTGCGGGCCGAGGTACAAGCCGACGGCCACGCCGTGGGCCGTTGGCGCATCCGCCGCGTGCTCAAAGCCCACGGCCTGCGCGCTCAACAGCCGCGCTCGTTTGTGCCCCGCACCACCGACTCGGACCCGGCCGTGCGCGCCGCCCCCAACCGCTTGCTCGGCCAGCGGGCCCCCACGGCCCCGAACCGGGTCTGGGTGGGCGACATCACGTACCTGCCCCGCCAGGGCGGCGGCTGGCTCTACCTGGCCGTCTGGCTGGACCGCTGCTCGCGCAAAATCGTCGGCTGGGACGTGCGCGACACCATGCCCGAAGACTTGGTCAGCGAAGCCCTGCGCCGCGCCCTGGTCGTGCGCCGGCCCCCGGCCGGGCTCATCGTCCACTCCGACCAGGGCAGCCAGTACACGGCCACCCGCTTTAAAGACTTGGTTGCCAAACACGGCGCGCTGCAAAGCATGAGCCGGCGGGGCAACTGCTACGACAATGCCCACGCCGAATCCTTTTGGAGCCGCTTCAAAGCCGAATTGCTGGATGGCGGTAGCTTTCCCGGACTGGCCGAGGCCAAGCTCGAAATCAGCCACCATGTGGCCTATTACAATGCCGAACGACGCCACTCGGCGCTTGGCTACCAATCACCCAACCACTTCGAAACCCAACTCCAAACCACGTCCCAACTGTGTCCGGCTTAACTGGACCACCTCAGTTTCTCAGATGATGCGGATAGGAGCGCGTGGATACATGCTCAAGGACGCAACAGCAGAGCAACTGATCCAAGCACTGGAAGACATCTTACAGAAAGGGTATCATTTTACGGACCAGACTTCCCTTGCTTTGGTGCACGGGATACAACATCCTACTCGCAAAGTGCTCACCAGCTTACCTGACCAGTTGAAAATGACCGAACGGCAGAAGCAAATACTGGAGCTGATTTGCGCAGGACACACGGCGGCTAGCATTGCCAAGCAGTTATTTATCAGCCGCCGCACGGTAGAAGGGCACTGGCGGAAGCTATTCGAAAAAACAGGAACTCATAATGTGGTGGGGCTGGTGTCTTTTGCGACCCAAAAGGACCTGCTGAAACGTCCCTCTTAAAGTAAATAAGGGGCTTGCTGGTCACCTTCTACGCCGGTTTCAAATCTGCCAGCTATTCCGCCGAAGGTTGAATCTATTGGACCTTCATCATCGCTAGAAAATGTGCAGTTACTCAGCTGCGACCAGCTAAAATGCACCAAGGCAGGTATAAATACTCATTATTTAAAATCGGGTAAATCTACGCTTTCAAACTGGGGCCGCTGAGAGGTTACTTTGATAAAGAAACCAATTGGTCAACGAATAAAGAGGTGGCTCTTATTGATTGAGTGTTTCTGATCCTGACAACCTCTGCTCGGTGCTGGTCTATACATATGCGACCACACCAAGAAAGCCGTTCCGCTTGCCGCTGTATAAGCAGCGAAGAGTGCATTCCTGACTCTCTGTTCTGGTGGCGGTTCCCCTATGGGCTATTGCTAATAGTGTGGCGTATTGCCCCTGGTGTCTCGTGCCTGCCGCATCTGCGACAATGAGCATTTCCTTGGTATTGAATTCCGAAGCCGGGTAGATAAATGAACGCCCCGTTAAGACGTGGGCATTTGTATTGTCTTTCCAGTACTCGGGGGTCGCCCAAATATATACGAGTTTCATCCCACGGTGGAGTGCCGGTTCGGCATCACTACTCGTTCGTCTGCGCAGTGATGCGGGCCGTTCGGTGTTAAGCACTTCTGTGAGTTATAACGCCCTCATCTCCATTCAGGCAGCCAATGAAGCTTATTTCCATTTTTTTCTTTCAGTCATGAAATACAAATACCTAAGTATGTTGATCTATTTTGGGATGCTCAGTGGCTGTGCGTCAGTTCACATAGTTTCCAGTGCGCTGCCGGAAACGAAAAAAAATCTGGGATATTACTACCTACCTCAGAAAACGATAGAAGCCGTCGTCACCGTCACAGCCACATTCGAGCGAAAATATCCGCTCGACCAACCATACCTCCTCCACTATCCGAGCAGCAAGCGCCATTACAAACTAGCGCCGAAACCTGACGTGCTAACGGCTGTAAAGTACGGTGACGATGTCAGCTTTGCTTTCCGCACCGACGCCGATCCTACCAAAGCATTCTGGCTCAGCACAGCTGATGATGAAGACAAAGCCAAGGACCTGAACCTGCTCGACCTCGGTTACAACCCCGATGGTAGTCACCTCCTTAAATCAGTAAGCGCATCGCTAACGCCGGCTGGCCCGCAGAACGCCGCTACAGCCCTAAAAATCGGAGTCAGCATAGTCACGGCAGCAGCCAAACTGGCGGGCGTCCCAGCGCTTGGGGGCGGAGTCGGCAAGAGCCGGCCGCCAGCCTGGCAGTTTCTACCTGCTGACTCCGTCGTTACCGTCACCAAGCAGTATGTGCTGCGTAAGCACTCAGACCTACGCGCCAAAGAAAATGCCATTCGCACGACGACCGGGGCGGAAGTATTTTACTTCGACTCCAGCGACCTAAGCCTGCCAGCCCCAGCGGCCCCAGGGCAGCCGCTTAGCAAACTTGAGGTATGGGTGGTGCCCGCAACGGATGCGGCAAAGACTCAGCCATTTCAGACTGTGCTGGGACAAGACTTTACAAAGTTCGGCTCCTCAGCAGCCGACCAACCAGTCGGTGGCAGCAAGGCAAAAGGGCTTTTTTACCGTACCCCGTACGTGTGCGACGTGGTAGTTAAGTTGGTGCCGGTCGGGACGCTGACAGGCCCCATCTCTACCATCGCTTACCGCACCAGCTTTCCGCAGCTAGGGGCGGTGGCCTTAGCGCCAGCAGTCTTCTCCTCCAAAACCGGCAAGCAAACCACCACTATCGAATTCAACCTCGATAATGGTGGTCTGACACATTACAAAGTGGAAAAAGAGCGCAGCACTGCCAAGTTGGCTGAGGAGGCCGGCACCGCTGCCACAACGCTACTGAACCAAGCCGCTGCGGCCCGGGATGCCAATAGCGAGCTACAACAGTTAAAGGACGACAACGCCTTGCTGGCCGAGCGCATCAAGCAGCTTGAAAGCCAGAAAAAACTGCAAGAATTGCAAGGCGCACCCTAAGCCGGGCAGGCTTACTTTACTACACTAAGCCGTGAGCCAGTACCTTATGCAACCGCTACCTGATTTTTTCTTCGCCCGGGCCACTACCATTGCCCTACCAGCCCCGTTGCTCCGGGGCAAGCTAATGCTAGTTCGAGCCAATGCTGGCTCGGCCATGCGTCGGTTTATCAACCAGCCACAACGCTATACCCGTTGGTGCTGGGCGGCTGTCAGTAGTGCCGTCTCGAAGTTTTACAATACGGCCTCGACCTGGTCGCAATGCCTGATTGCCGCCGAAGAAACACACGTGGCTTGTTGCGGGCCGGAGGGCGCTACGACTTGCAACATCGACTGGTCACTCGAAGACGCCCTAGGCCGTACCGGCAACCTATTGAAAATGGAAGAAAGGAGATTGAATCTACAGGAACTTGACCGGGAAATCAACGGGCTCGGCCACGTCGTCTGCATCCGCATCGAATGGGAAGGGGGAGGGGGGCATTTCCTAACGCTCTGCGGCGTGACGGCAACTGGCACCGTGCACATAGCTGACCCAGACTCCCGATATGGAACCTCGACACTGCCCTTATCGATTTTTCCGACTGCCTACCGGCGCCCAGGTAACTGGACGCATACCTATTTCACCCAGCCGCGCCCTGATGTTACAGCCTAAGCCTATACCAGCCGCACTGGCAAGTGCCATCCGACGCAAATTACGGTTCGAAGCTGAGTCCGAGCAATTGGCAGCAGCGTTGGGCGGCCACACGCGCCACCGAGTGCGACTGTCGCTGCCGCACCCGGCGTACTTTTTGCGGTTAGACGACGTAGCCTTAGGTCGGTCCTTGACGGCAGCTTACCCCACTGCTACCCGCGTGCTGCTCAGCGACGGTGAGCGGGAAGTTTACTCTGTCGCCGAGATTCCAAAGTGTGAAGCCGGGTTTTTGTCGGAGGCTATTAGCTTCGAACACGGTCCTCTGTTCGACCAACTGCTGGTCGACATGGCAACGCTGGCCAGCAACTCGGTTACCCAGTCGGCCCCAAAGCAAGCTGAGTTGCGCTTGCTGCGCGTACCAGCCTTGCAGGTGGTCGCCGCTTGGCTGCACTGGGACGGCAGCACACCAGCCGACTGGCTGCTGCCCACGGAGCCCACGCCGCCCTGCCTCACCGCACAGCGTCTGTACGATGGTAACAGCTTTCTGGAAGTCCTGCGGCACCCGGCTCAGCAACAATTAGCAGCCAGCAATAAGCGCTAACCCTACAAGCCCTGCAGCCTGCCCTGCCAAACCGAGGCCCAAGGTTGTCGGCTATTCGCGACCTCTTGGTTAAAGCCCGTCAGCATTACGCAATTGAGCATCATTATTTGTGCAGAGACACGGTTGCTATTCAGCTTCATCACTGGAGGCGGTTTAGCACCAGTATCTGTATAGTCTCAGGGAGTTGGTTTGGGTCTTGGTTAAAGTTAACAAGATTGTTCTGCGACTGGGCGCAGATAGCCTTTTTATAGCAGCAGGGGGATAAAATTACTTTAAGCGCCCCTGCGACCGTATGTGTTGGTGGCCCAGTATACTTTAAGGTGCGTGGGGTAGCACTTAACGCTGGAGAGGCTGATACCGGTCAGTCACACGGTTTCGGCTATGGACGCCTTGCTCGCCAACCTGCACCTGGTGGAAGGCGATTACCTGAAGCGGGCCGCTATCCTATTGTTTCACTCCACCCCGGAACGGTTCGTGACCGGGGCCTACCTGAAAATTGGCCGCTTCGCTACCGACGATGACCTGCGCTACCAGGACGAGGTGCACGGCCCGCTGCTGGACCAGATTGAAAAAGGTCTCGACTTGCTGCTGACCAAATATCTAGTCGCCGACATCCGGTATGGGGGTGCCTCTCGCACCGAGGTGTTTATGTTTCCGCCGGAAGCCCTGCGCGAAGCTCTGCTCAATGCCCTGGCCCACAAAGACTACAGCAGTAGCGCGCCCGTGCAGATAAGCGTGTACGATGACCGGTTGATTTTTTGGAACGATGGCCAGCTGCCCGACCACTGGACCGTGGAAAACCTCACCCATAAACACCCCTCCCGGCCCTTTAATCCCGACGTGGCCAATACCTTGTTCCGGGCGGGCTACATCGAATCGTGGGGGCGCGGCACTATCAAAATGATAAACGAGTGCCGCCGCCACGCGCTGCCCGTTCCGCGCTACACCTTTGAGGCGGGCGGATGCACCGTTGAGTTTCTCAAGTACACCGAGGCGGCACTGCGGCAACAGGGGCTGCGCGACGAGTTGATTAAAATCGTGCTGTCGGTGCAAACGGCGGGCACCGTAACCAACTCCGCCGTGCAGCAGTTGACGGGCGTAAGCAAATCCACAGCCACCCGCTTCCTCAACGAGTTGGACCGGTTGGGCATTTTACAAAAATCAGGCACTACCGGGGTGGGTACCGAGTACGTGCTAAAGGGTTCATAAAGGGTTCACGCCAGCTTGCTGCACCCGCAGTACGTAACGTAATAAGTGGCCTTGGTAAGGGGAAAAGCCGGTTTTGGAGGCGTTTGCGGATTAGCAATAAGGGTTCACAATGGGTTCAGCCTACACTTCAGCTGGCGCCTCCGCCAGCATTATCAGGTGCTTGGTCCGCACGATTCTTACTGCTGATACATAAACGCAACACAATAAAGCGCACTTCCAAGGCATAAAGGCAGGTGGTTGATATTTGAATCTAGGTACTGTCATATGGGCACTATATGAAAAGGTCCTTTAGGTGCCAATTGCCAATGTAACCGCTAGTTCAATCAAGTGGAAGCCTCCGGCATCACGGCCTGCACTGAACGCACATCGTACATACGCTTCAACTCGTCCCAATTTGCTGCCAGTTGGTTCCAGTGTTTGTCAAAAAGCGCTGTCTCCAGTTTTATCGATGCCCAAGCAATGATGGCTTCGTAGTCCAAAATGTCTCGCATCGCCGCGGCCACGCGGGTGTCGTTGAAGGCCTGCCCGCGCATGTCGTTAAATAACCACTTCATGTTTTCGTGGTTGCGGTCCAAGCGTTTGGAGAAGATAAGCAAGCGGATATAATCCTGGGCCAGCACCAGAGGGAGGGGAAGCTCAAAGAAAAGCCGCACAATCTCGCGCTGGCCCATGGCCGCCGATAAGGCGAATACCACCAACACCACCAGGCTAACGAGTAGCTGTTTGGGCAGCATCATGCCGGCAATGGTACGGCTGTGGGAGCTGTTTTCAAAACAGTTTACCAAGCACTTATAAATGCCGGGCTCAAGGGCTTCGTTGGTGAAGTACCCAATGGAGGTTTGCCCGGAATACCGGGTGCCAAAGGCATTGTCCAGGAAGTCCAGGCGCCGGTCCCGGTCGGCGTTGGACATCTGGTAGCTGGCCACAAACTCCAGCACCCCGAAGCCGACAATCAGGCAGCAGTTGACGGCCACCAGCACGTATTTCCAGAAGGGGTACCAGTGGGCCACCCAGGGATGAGCGGCGTGGTTATCGAGCAGCGTCAGCAGCGGAGTAAGCACCGTTGTCGCGAGCAGGATGCGAAAGCTCCACCCTTTGAGGCGGTCTACTTTCTTGAATTGCTTGTCGACGGGTACAAAGCGTACGGGTTGTTCCATGGGCGTTTATTCTTTGCCGGCAACGGGCTCGTGGGCGGCTTCGGCGCCGTACCACTCCCCGGTTTGCAGCCACACTTCGTAAAAGTAGACCCAACCGATGGCCCAGGGCAGAATCGTATCCGCCACCAGGGTTTCCTTGGTCCAGGTGAAATTGCGCGGATGGTACAGACACAGGGCCCGTACATCGCGGTAAAAATGCGGGGGACGCTCCACGAGGGCGGGAGACACGACTTGCACCCGGGGCGCCTGCCGGTAGCGGTAAGCGACCTTGAGGGTATACACCGGCAGGTTGGGGTGGGCCTGCACCTGGCCAACAAAGGTGATGTAGCGCGGGTCGCTGGCACTCTTGACGAACGTGAACTGCGGATACGCCCGGCGCATGGCCACTATCTGCGCAGCCACGTTGTACGGCTTCCGCTTGACAAACCTAGCGGCCCGGTTCACCGAAGTAGGCCGTTGGCGTTACACTGCGGCCGGCGGCGCCCAGCAGGCCCGTCGAGGCCACCTTCAGAGTGCCGCTGCGCATGGATTCACTAAGCGTCTTCGCTTCCTCCACCGAAACCGTTGGAAACTTAGCCCCAAATACTTGTTTCCAACGCTGAATGGCCTCGGCTTCCTTGCCCTCCTCGTACAGCGCGCTGGCTTCCTGAATCAACACCCGCGCTGCCTCAATGTTGGTCTTGGCTTGCTCGTAAGCCGTTGATGAAGCAAACTTTTTCTCGTTTAGGTATGAGCCGGCGTATTCCAGCCAGCGCTCAACGCCTTCCTTGTGGTTCGCTACATCAAAGAGCGTAAAGATGTCTGTTGCGGTGTCTTCGATGTGGTACGAGGGAATGAGTTTGCCTTGTTCCCGGTTCCAGTACTTGAGAATGCGCACCAGTGGCACGATGAGCTGCTTGCGGTCTTGGTTGACCTGGGTCAGCTTTTCGGAGTGAACCACGGGGTTCGACCAGACCCAGCCGGACAAATCCGAATCGGGAATCCAGTAGCCATCCAAGTCGTTGCCAAAGCAGGGCAACACGTCGAAACGCTTGTCGCTGAGCTTGATGGTGACGCAGGGCCGGTCCTGCACGGCCTTGTCCTTGTAATCGCGGGTGCCGTTGAGGAATTTCTTGACTTTGGTAAGCACCCCCTGCGGGTTACTCAGCACGCCGTTTTCTTCGTACTCGGTACGGTCCAGCACCAAGAAGATATCGACGTCGTCCAGGGGCTTGATGATGGTGTCGCGGTCGTAAGACCCGTTTTGAAAGACCCGTTCCCCGTGCAAGCCGTTGTCTGCGTCCAAGAGCAGCCCCTTGAGGTTGTTGTAAGTTATGCTGACCGCATCGGTTTGGCGGTCGGTAATGGTAATATCAGCCAGCAGTTGGGCAATGCATTGTAGGAGTGTCATCAAAAAGTGTGGTATTTGTAGTGTTGAGGTATGAAAATCATACCTCAACAATTGCTTCGCCTGGTCAGTTCCGTAAAACGCAACCAATGCATCAGAGCAATTGCCTTCCTATTCTACATTTTTAAAGAAGTGTGCGACAGGTAGAAAATCGCCCAGCTGTCGCACCTTTTTACTGCGCGAATTCTTTTCCTTCGCACTTATGCCACGCACGGTAGCCCAGGGTTTTCATGACTTTTTAGCAAAATTAGAGCCCCTCAGCTCCGAGCACCTGCTCGTTACGAGCCATTACGACTCGGTCCGACGCTGCTTAAACCAAAAGCTGAGGGCCAGCGGGTTGGTGGAAACAGGGTCGTTTGGGAATGGCACCGGCATCCGGCACTTTAGTGACACCGATTACTTTTCCCGTATTCCTGGGGCGCAACTCAAAGCCGATTCGGGATTGGCATTGCGGCAAGTCAAAGAGGCGTTGCAAGGCACCTTTAGCGCAACCGCGGGCATCGCGGTGCGCAACCCAGCGGTAAAGATTCCCTTTGGCAAATACGCCGCGGAGACCATGGAGATTACCCCCGCCAAGTTCTTGACGGTGCAAGCGTTTGGTCGTCGTTCGTTTGTCGTCTACCAAATCCCCGATGGGCGCGGAGGGTGGCAGTTGTCCAGCCCAGAGGCCCATAATTACTACGTGAAGTCCATTGATGAGCAGTGCAGGCGCCGCCTTAAACCATTGGTGCGGCTCATAAAAGCATGGAATTATCGCCAACGGGCCGGTATTTCGTCGTTTTACCTGGAGCTTTTCATAACCCGCTATGCCCATGGTGTAAAAACAATTAATTATCCCGTTGACTTTGCGCGGGTTTTGGCCTTGTTGCAGCGCAAACAACTAGCCGACCTCCGGGACCCGATGAAAATATCGGGCCTCATTGCCGCCTGCCCAACGCCCACAAAACGGCAACAGGCCTTGGTAAAAGTGAAGCGCGCGGCCTCGCAAAGCAAGAAAGCCCATGCCTTTGCCCAGGCAAACGATGCAAAGAAGGCGTTTGTGGAGTATAAGCGCTTGTTCAAAGGGGCTTTTCCGGCCTTCTAAATTATCTGGCTATTGGCTAAGCTAATAGAAAGTCTACTGGGCAATCAACTGTTCTTAAGCTTAACACCAACGGGGCCTGGCACGAAGGCCCTAGCATTACTGCGCTTGTGCCAGTGGTTGGGCCGGTTTTTACGCTATTTTCTGGGCATTTGCTCCAGCAATTAACGCAAAGCATGGGCAGCGACGGGCAATTAGGCTAGTACGGGCGCGGCGGTGGGTACAATCAGCTTCTTCTTAAGCTCTTTAAAAGACTGGAGACTATTTCCCGTGTAGTAGGACTTCAATAGGTTCACGACCCGCGTGTGGTTTTGTTGAATGGTTCCGACGTTCCACTGCAGGTAAGTGATGAACACGTGGTTGGTATTGGCGCGCCCTTCGATGTACGAGCTGTACTTGTGCCGTTTATCGAGAAAGGAAGAATTGCTGAGCGAGGCGTTTTTCTTCATGTCCACCAGGACAATGTTGCCGAGGCGATGCAGCCACTCTTTGTGCTGTTCTTCGGAGATATTCCACGCCGGTGCGCTGGGCTTTTGAAGCAGAATGTGCTCAACAGAGGTAAAGGCCTTGTTGAGATGCAGCTTGTTGTTCAGGTTACCAGTTAGCAAATAATATGGAGTGGACCGACCCAAAGAGCAGCGTTCCTGAAGTCAAAATATCACTACCGATAATTAATGTTTATCGGTAGTGATTTTGTAGCTTTGGGGACCCGGTGACAAACGGCGCCCTACTCCTTATATATACGCTACATGGAAACCCCATCCCCGCTACCGGTCATCATTCCCACCCGTTCGCACGCCCTAGTGGAAATGCCGGCCTCAGTGGGGCGCTACGCGGAGGCCGGCCTGCAGGGCGCGGCCAATACCCAGCGCGGTTACGCCGCCGACCTGCGCAGTTTTGAAGACTACTGCCAGCACCACCAGCTAAACTACCTGCCGGCCGACGTGAGCACGGTGGCCGGATACGCCTCGCAGCTGGCTGACCGCGGCAAAAAGTACGCGACCATTCGCCGTCACGTGGCCGCCATCGCCAAGCTTCATCAGCTCGGCGGGCACCCGTCGCCCACGACCCACGAGGCGCTGGCCGTAGTACTCGAAGGCATCGGCCGGCTGCTGGGCAAGCGGCAGCGCCAGGCTCCAGCGTTTAGTGTGGCCGAGTTGAAGCAGGCCGTGCGGGCAATGGACCTGGCCACCCCCTCGGGCCTGCGCGACCGGGCCCTGTTGTTGCTGGGATTTGCCGGGGCATTCCGCCGCTCGGAGCTCGTCGCCCTGAACGTGGAGGACGTGGAGCTGACCCGGCAGGCACTGGTGGTGCACCTGCAACGGAGCAAGACCAATCAATATGGGGAGGCCGAGGACAAGGCCGTGTTCTATTCCCCTACGGCGGACTACTGTCCAGTACGCGCGGTACAGGACTGGCTGGCCGTGCTCAATAGAACTACCGGGCCCCTATTTACGCGCATGAACCGCGGCTGTGCCGGCGAGACAGGGCGCCCAGGGCAAGCGCGACTTTCGGATCAAAGCGTCAACGACGTGGTGCAGCGCCACCTGGGCCCCGCCTACTCGGCCCACTCCCTGCGGGCTTCCTTCGTGACGGTGGCCGTAGAAGCGGGGCAGTCCAACAAGGCCATTAAGAATCAAACCAAACAGAAAACCGACGCAATGATCGAGCGCTACGCCCGACTTGATGATGTGAAGCGATTTAACGCGGCGCAACACTTAGGTCTATGAATGAGCAACCTGATAAATTCGCTTACGGCCATTTGTTTGTGCCGGAACGGAATTGCGATGTGCGATTGTTAAAGTTGAGAATTTGTTGCCTAATTACCTTTTTACAACGCTTATGGCTTACCAATTTACCAGCAAAGACCTTCAGTACAAGTACGAATGGAAGGCGAAAGACGAGGGAGATAACCCCAAGATTGTCGGTTTTCCCGACCGTAACCTGCTGAATCGGGGAGAGGGCTACGAGGTGCTGCCTTTTATCATCCGGTTTGTGGAAGGGCATACTTGGACCCCCTCACCCCCTTATCCCAATGTTGCTACCGGACAGAAAGTAGAGCGGATGATTCATGCCTGCCCGGGCCACTTGCGGATTCATAAAAATATCAAGGATTGGATTCTTGAGAACTGGAAAACCCAGTAATACCGAAGCTTGATTGAGCACAAAGCGCCCTGGCATTTGAAGCCAGGGCGTTTTGTATTTAAGCCGCCAATGTCGGTGCCATCCTGTGTGGATCTTAAACCCTGGGAGTGGTTAGCTCCAGCCCAAGTATACCCCTCCTATTAAGAAAAGCAGGACCGCTAGCAAGACAATCAGTCGATGCAAGTAAATCATTGCCAATGACGCAGTGTAAGAAAGTGAAGGTATAGTAGAAATTCAGCCGCTGCGTGGCCCAGGATACGCCTACGCAGGAAAACTTCAATTGGCGGCATTCGCGAGGGGTACAGCTTTGCACATGGCCTTTGCATACGATTGAGAGCTATTAATGCGCTGGATACAGGACATTAATAGCTCTTAAACGCCTTTTTTTCTGTATAATAACAAGATTGAATAATTGTAATTCTAATAGAAAGCATTTGTTCCTCGTAGTGGAACCACCAAAAAAATAATCTCAAAATAAAATGGCCGGCGCTAGGAATGCTCAGCTTGCGGATTATATTTGAACCACATTATCGCGCCCCTCCCTCCACAGGGGCCCCGTTAGTTACCTATACGCTTCCTTGCTTTCCCGCCTTTCCTTCCTCCCTGGCGGTCATACCGATTGGTTGGTGTTTTTCTGGTCCTAGCGGCTTCGTGATGGCCTGGCGTGCTTTTAGGTGCCGCCGGCCTTCTGGTGACCCATTGCACTCTCCCCATTTCTGATTGCGCTGAGTGTTGTGTTTTAGCCATGCCTAGTCCGTGAAGGATTTGGGGCAGGTTGCCCTTGCTTCTGGTATTTCCCCTTGTGGGTTGGTCAATGGTTCCTGCATCTTCTATGCTGACCAACGCCGGGCGATGGGTGCCAACCACCTCGAGGGTATCGCTCTTCCTGTATCATACTTCTACCGATGAACTACGACTACAAAGCGCACGCTGAAACCCACTTGAAAGCTGCTAAAGATGCCGTTGCCGAGCATGTAGCCAAGCAAGGCAGCTGGCAGGTCTCCGACATTGTGGACGACCAGTACCAATACGTGGACCTGGTCATGGAAGGCGGCGGGGTCCTGGGCATTGCCCTGGCTGGCTACGTCTACGTGCTGGAAGAACTGGGCATCCGCTTTCTGCAACTCGGCGGCGCTTCGGCCGGCTCAATCAACGCCCTGCTCATGGCCGCCGCCGGCCGGGTGGAGGAATCCAAGACCGAGCGCATCTTGGAGGCGCTGGACGCGCAGAACCTGGCCGACTTCGTGGACTGCGACGACGACGCCCGCGACTTCGTGCAGGTGCTGGTGGAAAACGGTAAGCTGCTCAAGTACGCCTGGAAAGGCATGCAAGTGGTCGACAACTTCACGCAGGATTTCGGCTTGAACCCCGGCACCGTGTTCCACGACTGGGTGCGCGGCTTGCTGGCCCAGTGGGGTGTACTCACGGTGCGCGACCTCTACGAGCAAAAGCGTACCATCGCGCCCGGGCAACTGCGCCTGCGCACCGGGGAGCCCTACGCCCCGGACGGCCCCATCCGACTGGCGCTGCTGGCAGCGGAGGTGACGACGGAATCCAAGGTGGTGTTCCCGGAAATGGCCGACCTCTACTATGCCGACCCATTGGCGGTTAACCCCGCCGACTTCGTACGGGCGTCCATGTCCATTCCGCTGTTTTTTCACCCCTATATGGTGACGGGGTTGCCCAATGCCGGGACGCCGACCAGTGAGCGGTGGAAGAGTGCGGTGGGCTACGAGGGACCGGTGCCTCAAGAGGTCTACTTCATCGATGGGGGCATTATGAGCAACTTCCCCATTGATTTGTTTCACCAGCACTACAAGGTGCCTAATTGCCCCACGTTCGGCATCAAGCTAGGCCTGGACCGCAACAAGCCCAATCCCATTGCCAAATTTACTAACCTGTTAGGGGCCATTTTCGATTCGGCCCGGCACGTGCACGATTTTGACTTCATCACGCGCAACCCCGACTTCCGGCACCTGGTCATTTGCGCCGAAACCGACCAATACAACTGGCTGGACTTTCAGTTGACTCCGGAAACGAAAGGGGCCCTGTTTGCCGAAGGGGCGCGAGCAGCTGCCAAGTTTGTGCGGGGGTTTGATTGGAGCGGCTACAAGGAAGTGCGGAACCAGCTGATCAAGGCCTATCAAGTGACAGACGCGGTCAAGCCAAGTGACACGATTACTTAATTGCTAAATGCGCTACATGCTTTCGCCATTTAAGCAATAAAGTACCACAAATCCTGTTTCCTATAGGCGGCCCCCAACGCAAGCAGCACCTCTGACTTGTTTCAACGCCCCTCAAATCCACTTTAAAAGCTAAGACGATGACTTGGATAACTCAACATGGCTTGGCAACACGCATTAATGACTTACCTCTCGTTCTGGCTGGTCCGATCCTAAGGCGTACTGAAAGTCATAGCGTTTCGGTCTGGGTGGCTTTACGGGATAATGCTGGTCCACTACGATTGCACATTTATGAACTAGGGAGCCAAATTCCTAGGTTCTCAACACCTATATTATCACAGTCTAATCTGGTCCAGTTAGGGGCAAGGCTTTTTGTGGGGCTTATCACTGCTAAAGTTCCGATCTCTTCACTGAGTAGGCTGACTCCTGGTCAGACTTATGAATATGATATAGAATTTGGTGACTTATGGGCCGGCTCTACGCTAAGTTCCATCGGTATTCTTAATAATCCAAACGTATCACAAGGCGGTATAGTAAACCTCATTTATGCTGGAGGGCCATCACGCCCTTCTTTTTCTCTTCCACCAGCAAGTGTCAATAATTTAAGAGTTGTTCACAACTCCTGTAGAAAAGCACAAGGAGGTGCTGCTGACGCCTCTTTAGCATTAGATTGGATGCTAATGCAATCCATCACTCAACCTGATAATCGCCTACATCAGATGTATTTGACTGGCGACCAGATCTACGCTGATGATGTGGCTGATGCAATGCTATATATGCTTCGTGATGCGGAAGCCCTCATCATCGGTTGGAATGAATCGTTGCCTCTTATTCAAAGTAGTGATAACCTAAATCCAGGTCACAGAGCAGCAGTAGTTAAAAATCGAGCGGAACTGTCAGTAGGTGAAGAGCCAGAATCTGCAAAGAGTCATTTAATTCGTTTAAGTGAATTCTATCTGATGTATGTTTTTGCTTGGTCTCCTGTTTTATGGGTAGACCAAGGTACTAATCTGCCCGAGTGGAACGACGTTTTCCCAGGCGTGAGCACAGTTGAGGAGTATTCCGGAACCCCAACTCCAGTCGGGCCAACCCCTTCGGTAGAGAAAAAAGAACACAAAGTTTTCACTGGCGAGATTGAGCAACTCAATGTTTTCCGTTCAGCAACATATGCATTACGCAGGGTTATGGCGAACGTGCCGACATACATGATGTTCGATGACCATGAACTGACGGATGACGTGTTTTTAGACCTAGATTGGTGTCGTACGGTTATTAATAACGCGCTAGGTAAAAGAATTCTTCAAAATGCTCTTTCAGCTTTTGCTGTAATGCAAGCATGGGGAAATGACCCAGAGCATCCTGAATTTGGTATAACACAATCTACTCCTGATAGCCTTATATTAAAACTGAAAGATTTAAGCGTCTCCGGACCAAGTGCTGCAAAATTTGATAGCATTGCAGCTAAAGTAGTTCCTAGACTTTCCAGTCAAGTAACCATGTATAATCAGCCCGGTTTTGAGCTGATTGATTCTATAGACTTTAGCGTATTTTTAGATTTTGATTATTTCAAAGTGATCATGGTAGATAGCCGCTCTAGACGGTTCTTCCCCACTTCTAAACAAGCTCCAGCGCTGTTAAGTATAGACGCTTTAAATAATCAAATTATTAATAGGTTGAACAGTATTAGCCCTTTGACGACATTCGTGTTTGTTATTACACCTGCCCCCATAATTGGGCATGCTATGTGGGAAGGCACTGTTCAACCATTCCTTGGCAAACACATTTTCGATTCGCGTATTGTTGATATAGAAACATGGCACGACAATACGCCCGCTTTTGAAAAAGTTTTAGAAGCTTTGAATAAAGCGAAAAGAACAGTTATTCTTTCTGGAGACATACATTTCTCTTTCTCAGCCGAAGGCAAGTATTGGAGCAGAAGGCATGGCCAAAGCACAAATGTTTCTTCTTTTGCTCAGTTGACTTGTAGCGCTGCAAAGAATAGCAACACTAAAACAGTCCTCATCTCCACTTTAGGCTCAGCTAATTTAGAGCAATTTAATTCGAGTCATAAAGCAAATACTTACACTATTGGCTTGGAAGACAATCCGACATTCCGGCATAAATTAATTCAAGCTGAAAAGGATGGAGATTGGTTTTTTAAACCCTCTAAAGTTATGCCACCTGAGATTTATGAGTTTCAGGAGCAGACCCAGGGTATTAGAGTTACACCAGGATTAATGCCAGTGTGGTCCTATAGAATATCATTTATAAACGATAACAGAAATGCTGATCTACGAGGTGTTTATACCTCTGCTGAGCAGGTTGACCCCTACACTCCTCCATCAAATCCATTGCTAAGGGATGCTTATTTGCACAGAAGGGAGGGGTTTTTCAACCCGTATTCAGCAGCAGTTGGCGCAGACTGCGTTGGTGAAGTAACCTTTTCCATGAATGGTACCGCTCTTGATGTGACACATGCATTATGGTATACGATGAAAGGTGAACCTCCATACTCTAGTTCAGAATTCAGACCTTTTGTGGTGCATAACTGCACCTTAGATCCCTTTGACAATGAACAAGAGCCTAGGCCATAATCGCAGATTAGTACGATGAGCGAGGATGATAAAATCACGAGTTTTTTTCTAGCCTTAGTCTTTATAGCGCTTGTACCACCATGTGTTTGCTATTTGGCTTTATCGAAGATTAATAGCAGCAACAAGACGTATTGGGCCTTGATTTTCCTTTGTGCAACTATATTTCTGCACATTATTTCTCTTCACTTTCAATTAATTCAGAAGCCGCATACGTTTGCGGATACTCTTATCGTTTATAAAAAAATTTGGTTCATATGCCTACCTACCCTACTCGTTTGCTTATATAAAGCAAATAAATAAGCTAAGGCATTCATTGGCGATAAAATCAGAAACGACCAAACAGCGATAACATGAATCGGAACTTTCAAGAGGCCTTGCTCAACGAAATGGGTCTTTATTTTCAGCCATTGGTCAATGCATCGAAGTCAGATTTTGTGTTGGAACAATTTCTACTTGATGCAGGATGGAACGTCAACGCTGCAGCTAGTACGGCCGGGCAGAAGCAGTCCTTTATAACTACTCTAAGTGGACTTACTACATCCCTATTCAATACCTTTGAGTTAGTTAAGAGCGCTCCCCCCTCTACACTGGAAGAGTTTACTTTATTATTAGACAATATAAGCGATATAATTAATTCTATTAAAGATTTGCCTAGCACACTTGATGCGCTTGATCCATCTCTTCAATTTCTATTTAAGGATGTATCAAACCATCTAGCAATAACTTATCTTTCTAAGCATCAAAAGACATTGTTCAGCTTCTTGGAGTTGATTGATGTCATTAGTGAAGACACCAATGTGCTATTGACAGAGGGTGACTTCATTAAATTCGATGGGTCTTCTACACAAAGTGTTCAACTTAGTAAACTTGGAGAGTTTATTAAAAGCCCCAAATCAGTTCTTGAAGAAAAATACTGGCCCCTTGGAATCAATACTGATGCGGATGCCATAAACGCGGGAGCAAATTTCTTCCCAGCTTTATCGAAATTTTTAAATAATATAGGGGTATCTTCTTCAGTCGGACATGCAGCTAGAGTTAAAACTAATCAAATCGCTGAGTTAGATCAGAACACATGGGATAGACTCAGAGGCCTGCTGACTATAAAAAAGGGGTTGGATAATAATGCAGGTCTAGGAACACAAGTAGGAGCTACAATTGGGATACTGCCGCCATCGCAAGGAGGGCCCGGTGTATACTGTGTTCCATTTGGAGATCTTCAGGTTTCTAAACGCCTGAATAATTGGCTTTTTTCTTCCAGTGTTTCTGCTGCAATTCCAGGATTTAAGTTTCAAAATAATGGAAGTGTAGAGATTATAGGCAATGTTTCGAACAGTCCGATAGCGATTGAGGCTGGGTTAACTTACCTACCATCCGCTGGTAAGAACAACGCTATTCAGATAGGCAGCACTACAGGCACAAGGTTGGAGATCCGTGGTCTTTCTGTAAATTCATTCCTTAATAAAACTACAAATACGATAGACTATGGATTAATTATAACTTTTTCAAATATTATCTTCGTTTTGAAGGCTGGTGATGGCGACGGGTTTATTGCAAAAGTTCTGCCTTCTGATGAAATCAACGTTGAATTCACCCTTGAAGTGGGTTTTACTAAGAACAATGGAATTCACTTTAAAGGGAGCGGAGGTCTAAATAAAAAAATACCTATAAACCGTGGGTTTTTACAAAACGCTATTAGAATTCAGGAACTGTCGTTGGGACTTGCAGTGGCAGAATCTGGATTATACTTGAATGTTGGCACAAGCGCTCAAGTCAAATTAGGGCCTATTAGAGCGACTATCGAAAGGACTGGTCTTAGAGCCTCGCTATCATTTAATGCATCGGGTGGCAATGCAGGACCAGGTGATTTTGAGTTAGGTTTTCTTCCGCCTTCGGGAGTCGGAATTGAAATTGATTCGGACACAGTCAAAGGGGGCGGATACTTATTTTTTGATTACTTAGAGAGTCGCTACGCAGGCGTAGCACAGCTATCCATCAAAGAAAAAGTAAATGTTACAGCTTTGGGGTTGTTACAGACGAGAATTCCTAACCAACATAATGGGTACTCGTTCTTATTATTAATCACGGTGGAATTCACTCCTATACAATTAGGTATGGGATTCACTTTAAATGGAGTCGGCGGTCTTGTAGGTATCAACCGAACAGTAAATATTTCCTACCTAAGGGGAATGGTTCAGGAGGGAAGAATAAATTCTTTGTTATTCCCTGCTAATATCCTGGATGCCCCTCAGGCCGCACTAGCGACTGCTGACAGCGCTTTTCCGGTTGCAGAGGGTAAGTATGTTTTCGGCATCATGGCTAAGATAGGGTGGGGCTCCCCAGCCTTGTTGACCCTAGATCTCGGACTTATAATAGAATTACCCGCTCCCGTACGGCTAGTTTTACTCGGCGTGTTGCGTGCTATTCTGCCCAACGAGCAAGCTCCCATTCTGCGGCTTCGAGCTGACTTTTTGGGTGTGGTTGACTTTGGGGCCAAGCGCGTTTCCTTCGATGCGTCGCTGGTTGACTCGCGTGTTCTACAGTTTGCCCTTACCGGCGATGCCGCTTTCCGACTTTACCAAGGCAACAATCCCGTCTTCCTACTGACCTCGGGCGGTTTTCACCCCTCGTTCCAACCTCCGGCCAATGCCGACTTGCCTACGCTCCGCCGCCTAACTCTGGCATTGGCGCAAGGGAACGATTTCCGCTTGACCTTAAGTAGCTACGTGGCCATCACGGCCAACACGGTGCAGTTCGGCAGCCGCTTGGACTTGTACGTGAACTTGCCTGGGTCTTACTACATCGCCGGATTTCTGAGCTTTGATGCGCTGTTCCAGTTCAACCCCTTCCGCATTGCCGTCCAAGTAGCAGCTGGGGTGGCCATCAAGAAAGGTAACAGCACCAAACTATCCATTCACCTGCGGCTTAACGTCACCGGTCCGGCACCGTGGCACATCGACGGCGAAGGCAGCTTCAAGATTCTGTTCTTCAAAATCAAGTTCCGCGTCAATCGCACCTTCGGACAGGGCGCAGCACCCCAGCCCCTGCCCGACACCGATGTAAGGCGCTTGCTTCTCGATGCATTACGCGACCCCAAAAGCTGGGAGGTACAGGTGCCTGCTGTGCGCCCGGCCAATCTGGTGGTGTTGCGGGCCGAAACCGACCCGGAGAAGCTGCTGGTGGACCCCGGCGGAGCGTTGAGCGTACGCCAGCGCGTGGTGCCATTGGCTTACCGCTTAGAGCGTTTCGGCAATACGCGTCCGACCCCGGGCAATGAGTTCAACATCAGCAGTGCAACAGTAGGTGCCACCAATCCGCTGCCGGTGCAAGGCAGCAGTCTGGAGTACCTCAACGACCACTTTGCCCCCGGTCAATTCCGGACGATGAGCGACCAGCAAAAGCTGTCGGCGCCTTCGTTTCAAAGCATGCGCAGCGGTATTCGGCTCGGTTTAGTCGATGGATTATCCGGTGGCAGCTTCGTCACGCGCACCGTGCAGTACGAAGTCCGAATTGCCCACAGCGCGCCAGCCACCACGGCAGGCCGGTCGGCGTCTTCATCCAATGGCACGGCAACGGAGGAGGGAACCACCACATTTGCTGCTGGGGGCGGAGCTGGGGAAACCCAAGTAACGGCCCTGCCGCGGATTACTTTCCCGGATCAATTGTCCCGCCGCCTCGCTCGTAACGGTGCTGTGGGGCGCACGGCCCGCTCGTACGAGCAACGCCGGCCATCGCGTAAGGCTCCCGACAAGGTATTTTGGGACGAAGACACCTATGCCGTAGTCAGCGTTCGTGACCTACTCCCCCACGTGGCCACACCTTTCCCCAACGAGGCATCCGCTACGCAGTACATGGCCGATGCCATGGCTGCAGCTCCCGAACTGACCGATGAACTACAGGTCATTCCTTCCTATCAGCTCCCCGCTTCCGTGACTTCTTCCAACGTGGCCTTCGCATGAGTCAGTTCTCGTTTATTCCCTGGGTAAGAAATACCCTGGCTGCTAAAGCCGGACTGGCGCACACGCCCGCCCGCTTGGTGCTGCCCATTACTGTGAACGTAGCCGTTAATGGCGGATCGGCCTCCGAACAGGTGACGGTTAATGCGGACTTGCACGGTCCTGGAAGCGTGGTGGGCATCAACCCCGAAGCCGTACTAAAGACGCTGCCAGCAGCTGGCGAACAGCAGTTTCCCTCGCTGCTCGTGGCCGCGGTGGAATTCTACGAAGAAGACCTGCCGTGGCGCTATAGTCCGCCCGTCCCTTCTACTCCGCCGCCGGCCGGAGCGCCAGTACCGCACGTTGCACCCTGGTGCTGCCTGCTTGCGCTGGAGGAAAACTCTGCGGAATACCGGGAAGTAGAGCAAGGCACGCGCCCACTCCCGGTTATTGAGGCGCCTAATGCCGACAACTTTCCCCCGGCAGCCCAGCTGTGGCTGTGGGCGCACGTACAGGTTAACCAAGCCTTGGATGGAGGCACAACCAATGCCTTCCTTGACGGGACGCTGCGCACCAACCCGGACCTAGCTTTTTCCCGGGTGATGAGTGCCCGGCGGCTGAAGGCCAATACGGCGTACCGGGCTTTCCTGGTGCCCTCGTTCGAAGCGGGTCGCGAAGCCGGGCTGGGGCTGCCGGTAAGCGCGAGCGTCACTGAGCCCTCCTGGAATTCTACCATGGGGCCTACCCTGTTTCCCGTGTATTACCAGTGGTCATTTCGCACGGGAGAAGCGGGGGATTTTGAATCCCTGGCCCGGCGGCTGCGACCGGTCCAGCTAGCTGATTTTGGCAGCCAGCCCATGACGGTCAGAACGCCACTGGGCGGGCAAGGAGTCCCCCGCTCCGGGGACTGGATTGTCAATCTGCCAGGCGTCCTCCGCCCATTCGGTGCCGTGCCTCCTCCCCCCGCCGAATTAGCGCAGGAGCTACAGGAAGAATTGGCCCCCGCCCTGGCGCCCCCGGCTGCTCCTGCCAGCGGCCGACCGGCGGTTACACCCCCTATTTACGGACGGAGCTATGCCAACCCGTTGCAGCTGCCAAATCCGGGAACCGCTCCTCCCAGCGGCTGGCTAAGCCAAACCAACCTGGACCCACGGTACCGCGTCATCGCGGGCCTGGGCAACCAAATTATTCAAGACAACCAGGAAGAGTACACCAATCGCGCCTGGGAACAAGTGCGGGACGTGCTGGAAGCCAACATGAACTTACGGGGCATGCAGTCCGGCTTGCAGACCACGAGCGCGCTCCGGACCCAGCACCTGCCGTTGACGGGCGGCACAGCCGGGCAGCGCGTTGCCGCACGGCAAGCAAAGACCAGTGAAGAGCCTCCCAAGATTGAAGAGCAGCCCAAGATGTCGACTTCCTCAGAAGCAACATCAGCGCCCGCAGACGCCACAGTGGCCGAACCTACTAATGAGGAAGTCCCTGTCGAGAAGTCAATCACCGGCCCAGGTGTGGATGAGGCTACCGAGCCGGGAAGCATGGAAAATTATGGGCTGCACCTCACCGGCTTAGCCTTTTCCCGGGTACTAGTACCGGGGAAAGGAGCGACCGTGCAAGAAGTTATCCGGCAAAGCAACATGCCCATGGCCGCGTTTAGCCCTACGTTTCGGCGTATTGCCAAGCCCTTTGGGCGCTACCAAACGAGTTTGGCGGGTCGTCCGCAACGTCCAACAGACCCGACCCCGACCGATGACGCTCAAACGCTGCTTGAAGCGCGTACCACACTGCCCCAGCGGGATGCCTTGCTGACTTTGCTCAATCAGGGCACCATTACCGCTGCTCCGCCCAAACCGCAGCTCATCCGGGCGTACCAGTTTGATGACGGACAGATGGATTTGCTTTTAAGCGAGGGCGAGACACCGGGGGAGTTGCTGGTGCTGGTTGATGGAAAATACCAGATTTACACGTACGAAAGCGAACAATACAACGCTTTTGACAATGCCTATTCTACGTTCCGCGACGTTCGTTTCAATACCCAAGACATACCTCGTCCGCCGCTGGATTTAGAAGAAATCAAACAAGCTCTGATTGAGGGAACTCGCCCCGAGCCCGTGTACCTGGCTCGCGCTAAAAAGGCCTTGCGCGTCGTACCGCACTACGGCTCGTATGATACCGCCGGGACGGTGAGTCAAATCTCCGCGGGGGTACAAGCCCGTGGCACTGCGGCGATTGGAACCCCAGTGGCGAATCCTGCTCCAACCCTGCAGGAACTCAAACCAGTTATGGCGTACCCAGTGTTCAAAGACCCCATGGGAGAAGCACTTCGGCGCAAGTACCCGGACCTATTCATGCCGGGGGTAGAAGACTTTCCGGCAAATGGACTGACACTACTAAGCGTCAACCGGGCGTTCATCGAGGCCTACATGCTGGGCCTAAACCACGCACTGGGTTCGGAGCTGTTGTGGCGAGGCTTTCCCATTGAATTGCGCGGCAGCTTTTTCCGGCAGTTTTGGGATGTGAGCGACCTATTAAGCACGACTACTTCCGATACCCAAAGCCCAACGACTTTGGCCCAAGCCGAGGAAAATCTGCGTGATATTCAACCCCTACACCTGTGGCTCCAGCGGGCACTGGGCACCAATGCGCCCATAACTGGTCCCGCCGATCAGGTGCGCTTGGCCATCCGTGCCGATTTGTTGCTGCGCTACCCCAATACGGTCATTGCGGCATTGCCCGCCATTAAGAACGGAGCCGGTGAGCTGGAACCCAATTTTGGCGGGACGTACGTGTACCCCACGCGCCGCATGATGCTGGGGCAGGACATTCTTGTGCTCACGTTTCCACTCAGCGAAGTGGAAGTTCAAGGGAATCCAGCTTCTTCCTTGTCGGGCCCTTACGGGCACTTTTTTATTCTACAAGAGCGACCGGGAGAACCACATTTCGGGCTGGATGAATGGGTAGGCACGGCAAATCCTTCGTTCCCGCCCAGTAGCTGGGACGACTTGTCTTGGCAGCATCTTCAGGCCGATGAAGGGGAGGTAATCACGCTTCCGTTTACTGCCGGCACAACGCTCGCGCCCTTTACGGCTATCACCGACAGTGCCAAGTTGGCCTATGTGCTCTTCCAGCAACCATTCATGGTAGCCATCCATGCTGCGGAAATGATTCCGGCCTAATTTCTCGCTTTATTTTTCCAGCGTAAGCTACCCTATCATGCCCGATCTTGAGATTTCCTTCTCCAATCAGCACCCCTTTCTGCTTACGCCGGTGCAGGTGCAGGTAAAGTTTGTTCGCCACGACAAGTCATTCCTGGAAAAGCACCCGGGGCGTACTGCTATGGAACTGCTGGTGCGCATTTTCCCGGATGTATTCAGCGTTACCCATCACGAAGACGCGCTGACCGATTCGGAGCGGCTGGCCGGGGAAGCGTACTGGCGACAGTCCGGGCAAGCCCCGGATCGTGCGCTCGGTCAGCTGCATTCGCTGCTGGCCTGGAGCAACCTGGTGGAAAAGTATGGAGCTCCCCGTGCGCATTGGATCCTGCAGCAGTCCACCCCCACGAATCTTCTCCATTTGGAAGACGTGGCGCGGAGCGGCGCCAAAGAACTGCCTGCCCCAGAGTTCCGGGATGTCGCAAGCAATGAGGTATCGTGGAGCGAGCCGGCGCGGGCCCTCAACATGCCCGACCGCTTTGTGGTTACGCTGTACAATCAGATTCAGGACCCGGCCAAGACCGGTGACCCGGCCCAGATCGGGGACACACTCTACCAGGACCTGTTGATGAACCGTTCCGAAGTAAGAAATGGGTACCCATTGAACGTAACGGAAATGACGGCGGAGTTTCTGGAAGTCGTGCGTACCGTGGAGGGTATTCCCCTGCGGCAAAAGCCACTGCCAGTAGGGCCCCACCCCCGGGCGGGACAGCCCGGGGGCCCGCCAGAAGAATTAGACGAGAAGAAAGGGTTAACTGGGAATATAGCTTGGCTCGCTGATTTTGAGGTGGCACTGGAGGAGGGCATGGCCATAGCCGTTCCCTTGTATTCCGACGAAGAGTACAAGAATGGCTTCAAGCGGCTCATTGTCCTGGGGGTACGCAACAGCGAAGCCAGTGATGAAAACGCCCGTCAGCTCGAGTACCTGCTAAGCAATCACGCCCATACCGAAGGCTTTGAGCTGGTGCCCCAGGGAACGCCGACAAACAACACGTCGACGCAAGGGGCGGGTTACAGCTCGGCGGATCACTACGATGCGGAAGCCAGCTTCCGGGAATGGTTGCAAGGGCCATTGTTTACTGAAGTCGCCGCCGAGCAACGTTTTGAACAAGCCGATGGACAGCGGCTGGCGCAGGCGCTGGGTATTCAAGCCTCAACCCTACACCACACGCGCTACAGCGGCGGGCAAGACGTCCGTGATGCCATGTTGCTCAACCGCATCCTTTGGCCGGCAACGTATGGCTATTTCCTGGACACGGGCTTATATCCGCTCTTCGCCACCAACCCTGGGCCAATCACGAACCCTGGCCCAATAGAGCAGACGCGGCTATTTTTCACCGATTACGTCTCCGGCCGGGGCGGGGTGCCCGCCGTTCGGGTAGGCAACGAACCGTATGGTGTTCTTCCAACTACCCAGTTCTCGGCTTGGCAAGTGCCCAAGTCGCTCAACGAGGCGGTGCCCGGGTTTGGTGACCGCTTGTGGGACGTGATCCGCCGGCTGGACGTCACATGGACAGAACGACTCAGCCAATTTGTAGCCTATCCAAGCCGCCGCTACGAAACACCCTTTAGTGTGGCCCCTCCCGGGCAACAGGATATCCTCACGGTCTTGGGGCAGGATGCATCCTCCGTGGAAGCCTACCAGCGCTATTCGGTAGGGCCTACGGTTATGGACACGTTGGCTACCAACGCTTCCACCCGCAACCCGGTCATCAACATCTGGGCCCAAATCGTAAACATAAACCCCGATGGCAGCTCCGTTAATCTGGGTCGGCGCCGCAACGACATTGGCCGCTTTGGTACACCGGCTAACCCCGAGAACCTGCTTTACACAGAGTTTCTGGAACTGTTTGACCCGGCTGCCTTGAATGGAGCCAGTCCGTTTGGCTTGAAAAATACCACCTGGCCCTGGGTGTACGACCTGGCGTTGCAATCCAGCTTTCGCAAGGTTGTGCACACGTTCGCCGATGAGCCTCGGCCGCAGTGGGCCGAGGCACCGGGTGGGATGATTGATGGCATGCCGTTTTCGGAAACTGACCCCGTGCAACGGTTTCCCAAGTTGGAATTTAACTTCATTGGCTGGCTTGCAGAAGCCGACTTCAATCAAATTCGCTTGGAGGATTTCCGGGCTCTTTACGGGGGCGAGGTGCCCGAAGGCTTTCCGGTCCCGAATTCTTTGCTGTACCGGCTGCTACGGCACGCCGTCCTATTACAATACTGGGAGGCCGCCCTGATAACGTACGAAGACGCCGGCCAGCCCATCCCGCCCGAAGAAAAGGAGTTGTTCAACATCCTCAGCCAAGACACGGCCCGATGGGACTGGCTTTACCGCGAGAGCCCCTTGACGGGGGGAATGCCGCTGTACGAAGAGCTGCAAAACGGCGAAGGAAGAGGCGGTGAATTACTGGTGGCTTTCCGCTCGCAACTAGCCGAGCTAGTCAATATTCCTACTGCACGTTTGGAGCGGGCGCTCGCCGAGCACTTGGATTTGGGTACTTATCGGTTGGATGCCTGGAAAACGGCCCAGGTAGAATACCGCCTGGCCGAGCTACGCCGCGACCGGCCTACCGGCTCGTTCTTGGGATCGTTTGGCTGGTTAGAAGATGTCGTGCCACAAGACCGCTCCGAGGCGGTGGGCAAAACGCGGCAAGACCCGGATAACTTGGGCTACATTCACGCCCCTACCATCAACCATGCCGCCACGGCGGCCGTGTTGCGCCAGGGGTACAAATCGCGCCAGTTTACTACGGCAGCCGATGACCCTGCCGCGAACCGCATGGCCGTCAACCTCACTTCCGAGCGCGTGCGGCGGGCACTGGCCATTCTGGAAAGCATCCGCACGGGCCAGTCGCTGGCCTCGGTGCTGGGTCAGCACTTTGAGCGGACTTTACGGGAAACGGAAGCCACGCTAACCGATGGCCGTCCGGTAGCGGCCCTGATTGGTACCATACGCGAGGCGTACCCCTTCACCGACGAGAAAACTACCCTGGGCCAAGCTGCTATCCCCCAGCCAGCTGGCACCGAGCAGGTGGCCCGCCAGGTGGTGGACGGCTTGGCGCTGTTGCAGGCCGCCAAACGCACCAATTATTACCCAGTGGTGGCAACCCTGCCAGCGGATGACGGAAGCGAAGCAGATTTTGTAGCGGTGGTACGCCAGGGGATACAAGGTCTAGCCGACAGCCTGGATGCACTGGGAGATTTGACCGTAGGAGAGAGCGTTCATCAAATTGTCATGGGCAATGTGGAGCAAGCCAGCGCCATGTTGGAAAACGTGGCCAAGGGCCGTTTCCCAGCCGCGCCCGAAATTGTACATACCCCACGCGGCGGCACGTCGGTAACGCACCGGGTGCTGCTGCACCTGCCAAATGAAGCCCCGGCAAGTCTGGCTTTGTGGGGGACTGCTCCCAGTCCACGCGCGTCGACGGAGCCAGGCCTGAACCGTTGGCTGGCCGCGCTGATTGGTAATCCGGAAAGCTTGCTGATTGGCTACCGCCTACAGGTGGGAGAAGATGCGTGGGAAGACGAACTGTCCCTGGCTGAAGCACAAATGCAGCCCATTGACTTACTCTTTCTGACGGAAGGCGATGCCCTGCGGTCAGGTTCGCTGCTGGAGGTGCACTTAGCTCATCTTGTGCGAAAGCGACATCTAGTCGATGACCCCCTCGGCACGGGCGTGGTCTCGTTTGCTTTCCAGGCTGCCAACACAGATTCATTGCGACGGCTTATGCCTTTGCTGCACAGGGTTCGTCAGCTACTGGGCACGGCGCGGGCGGCTGTTCCAATGGACCTGATGGGGCCGAGCCGGCAGGCACCCGGCCAACTCAGCGTCGGCGACGAGGGGGTGAAATTCACTATCCTCGATACCCGATTTGACGACCTGCGCGCTGATTTAGCGGACTTGGCCAGCCGATTGCAGGCGAAGCAAGCAGAGGTAAAGGCGGCAACGCCCGCCAATCTTGCGGCCCGCCTGTGGGAATTGCGTGGTCTTCTACACGAGGCTGCTGGCTACGGTCTGCCGGAAGCCGGTGCTGCCACAGCGCCGGGCATCACCGATCCGGTTGGATCCGCCGCAACGGTTTTCCAGACGATTCAACGGCGCTTAGAGGAAGCAGCCGGCGTCGCTGTTGAGGCGACTTCAGCTTATTATGCACGGGTGGCGCAAGCGTTGCTGGGCACTTCGTTCCGGCTGGCCCCCCCGTTTGAACTACTCGGCACTTCCCGTGACGTCTACGCGCAAGCCATGCAGCCTAATCACCTAACTGATTTGCTGGACAACCATAGCGATAACCCTCTGATAACTCAGGAGTGGTTGCAAGGGCTGGCCCGGGTACGAGAGCCCCTGGACCACTTGGAAAAAGTCATTGTCATCAACGACTTGTTGCGAGCCGACGACACGGATTTCTTCCCGCTGCCCCTAACCCCAACACAGCTCTCAACCCAGTCTATTGATGCGAATCCCAAAGAATATTGGCTGGGGGTAAGCTTCCCCACGGATTACGAACCAGCCGGGGATGCTGTTTCACTGGTCAACATCTTGCCGGTTGTACCGCACGAATACGATGCCACCGCTTCCCAGCAGGCATACCTGCTCGATGAATGGACGGAAGTAATTCCACCAAAGGAAGAGGTTACTTCGGTAGCATTTCACTACGACCAACCCAACACTGAAGCCCCGCAGACGTTGCTGCTGGTGGTCTCACCGGACTCCAACGAGGACGGTAAATGGAAGTGGGAATCTTTGCTGGGTGCTGTCAGCGAAACCCTCGATCTGGCCAAGAAACGCGCCATTGAACCGGATGCCCTCTCGTTTACGCACTTAGGCATCCTTCTGCCTGCCCTGATTGCACCGGTGGCACAGGAGGCAACCACGATTACCCTGGACTACCGCCGGGTGAATAATTCAGCGTCCTTCCGTGATGAGGCGCTGTACTCCGATTTTCAATAGCTCCATTTTCTCTGCTGTATGTCTACGCCCCTGCCCGAATTACCCTCCCGCACCATTGGGGGAATATCCTCCCTCATCGCCGGTAATCGCCTCGAATGCCGGCCGCGCAGCGCCGAATTCAACCGCAGTCTTCGCGCCGAAGTCCGGGATGCTGCTTGGATGCTGGCCCGGCAGTGGCAGTTGAAAGAGTTTCGGGCCGAAGACCGCGGCCAGCCCGTGGTAGCGGAAGTAGAAATAGAACATTCGCGTCTGAACCAGTTCCGGCTGGGAGACCAAGGGATCGTAACATACGATGGGGAGTTGCTTCCTCGGCCGTTGGATGCGTTGGTGCAGGCCCAGCACCCCGAAATAGATGCGGGAATGCGCTTACAGATGGGGCATCATTGGGAGAAGCTCTTGCGTGCAACTTCCCTGGGGACAACGCTTGGGGCTTTTCGCGACGGTTACCCGCTGGGTGCCGCGGCTGCACCTAGCAGTGGGTACGACTTGGAATACGGTTTAGCCACTACCAGAGCAGAAACAACGGAATTGTTGCTGGCCCTAAGGGAGAAGGCAATTGACGGGTACGAGTTGTACCGTGACCTGTTCCGGGACGGCGGCCATGCTGCTGACACCGCTGGAGTTGCCCGCACAAGTCAGACGGGAGTCGCCTTGACTCAACAAGCCCAACGCTTCACGCAGTGGTTTTCCCGCTTGTATACACTTCCCGAAGCTGGGGGAAGCGCTGCTTGGTCGGTGCCCGACCTGGAATACCAGTTCGAAGCAGCGGCCCCTACCCTCTCGGGGGTGCCGGCCGCGCTGGAAGCACGCGAGCACACCGGCGGCCCGTTGGACTGGTATAGCGTGGATGAAAACGCAGCGGCGACCGGGTACGAGAATACGGCCGGCGTGGCTACTAGCGAAATACTCCGATTTGTGCCAACCGAGATTCAATTCGGCGGCTCGCCCAATGCCCGTTGGTGGGAGTTTGAAGACCGGAAAGTGGATTTTGGCAAGATAACGGCCGACTCGTCGGACTTTGGACGCATGCTGCTGCAGGAGTTCATGTTCTTATACCAAAACGATTGGTTTAGTTTGCCCTATACCGTTCCGGCCGGCAGTCTGTGTACGGTGCGCTCCGTCCACGTTACCGATGTCTTTGGGCAGCGGTACCGCATTCAGCCGGCCGGCTACAGTGAGTTGCGCGAACAGGACAAAGCCCAAACCCCTGTCGATTTGGATTGGGGCCGTTGGGGGGTATATGCCCTGAGTCAAAAAGGCAACCGCCGGCAGTCGGTGCCACGCCTGCTATTGCCGCCGACCGCAGTAGCCCCGCAGGTAGGCAAACCGGTGGAACAAGTACTGCTCCTGCGCGAGGAATCGACTAATCTGGTGTGGGGTGTCGAGCAAACCATTTCCGATGGCCAGGGCCGGGGCATGGACGGCGCCGGTGCGGCCGCTCGGCTTACCGAATATTTGCGATCCCAAGTACCTGCTACGCCCCGTCCTCCCGCGCTGGCTAAGTTAGAATATCAACTGGCCACGCCAGTAGCCGAGAATTGGATTCCCTTTGTGCCGCGGCCAGCGGCCGGGGATGCTTATGAGTTGCTGCAGGGAGAGATGGTGCGCCGGGTAGACGGGTTGGATGACTTTAATCCGGGGGATGATACCGTCAAGCCCCGTACCACGCTGCTCAATCTCGTCCCTGCCCCGCAAGAGTATGTCTTGCAGGAGCACTCTGTCCCACCGACGGGTATCCGCGTAGATAGCGCGTTTCGGCGGGCCCGGTGGTATAATGGCGAGACCGTGCTTTGGTTTGGCCGGAGTTTGGGACCGGGCCGCAGCGCGGGCAGCAGCGGGTTAGCGTACGACCAATTACTGCCACGAACCGTGCGCACCGAAGCGGCTGCGTTCGGGTTACACGCCGTTATCATGAAAGCGGGCACCTCCCCGGCGGAAGTGGACCGGGTACGGCTTCATCCACTGGACGAAGAGGGCGAAGTCATTGGGGGCATCGAAATCGAGAAAACCCGTGCCCAATTGCTTGGCATGTTGCGTAATCAGGATGCAGTACGGGTGATCTACCGCAACATGACTCCTACATGGAGCCAAGGCGTGGCATTAACGGTCGTGACGGTGGGGACTACAGATTACCTCAAACCAGTGGGCGGTCCGGCTACTCCTTCTGCCGGTGATGAGATAGGTCCTACTCCCCTGCCGGCCTTCTAGCGCAGTTTGTGATGAGTCACCAGCCAGCCTTTAAGGCCGTAGCAAGCGCATCGTTTCCAGCGCAGTTGTGCTGCCTACCTGCAGGATGTATAATCCCGGAGGAAGGTTGGCCAACTCCAGTGACAAAGCCTTGACACCAGCTGGCACGTCCCGGTGGAGGACGAGTTGCCCTACGCCGTTAACGACGCGCAGGTACGTCGGGTGAGCGGTTGGCTGCCACCGTACCTGGATCCGCCCGTCCGGTGCCGGGTTGGGGTGCACCGTCAATCCCAAAAAAGCGGTGGACGAACGGGAAGCGGTAATTATCTGGGCAGCCGATGGGGTGGAGCGACACCCTGCGGCATTGGTCACTACCACGGTGTATACAGCTTGCGAAGGCCCTGCGCTCACGGTGTAAGTGACGGCCGTCGCGCCGGGAATGGGGGCACCGTTCAGGTACCACTGGTTGCCCGTGAGGCTGCTGCTGGTCAGTGTAACCGTGGCACCGGAAGACTGCCGGCTGACGGTGGGTTGGGGTGGCCCAAGCACCACGGAAACTGCGTACGGGGCCGAGGTGGCCGGGCAGCCACCCGCATTCACCGTCAGCTGGTAGGTGCCGGCCGTTGGGTTGGGAATCCGCACCGTGGCCTGGCTTGAGGTAAACCCGTTGGGGCCACTCCATTGGTAAAGGGTCGGCGCAGCGGCTGTGGTGGCGGTCAACGTGAGCGTGTCGCCGGCGCACACACTCGCGGGCCCCGCAATAACCGGTGCTGTCGCGGGCGGGCAGGCTGCTCCTTCCCGGGCCAGAAACATGCGGTAGTAGGGGCCACCCGGTAACGTGTGGTTGTAGACGTAGAACGTGCCGCCCGTGCCCGCCCGGTACTGTCCCGTGTAGTGGGCGTTGCCGTAGCTGTCAACCGCTACGTGGGCGCCGTAATCCGCACCGGTGCCGCTGTAGCCAGCGCTCAAGGCCAAGCCCTGCCCGTCGCGGGTGCGGTAGCGGGCCAGGAAGGCGTCGGAGCTGCCGCTGTTGCTCAGAGCCAGGGGCGGGGCGCTCATGCCGTAGCGGAACGAGCCCACGGCGTAAAGGGTGCCGTTCGGGTGCACGGCCAGGTCACGGCAATCGGTGTACAGGGCCTGCGCGTCGGCTACGACCCATACGAAGTTGCCCTGCGCATCCATCCGAGCCACGTACATGTTCGGGTCAGGGTGGCTTAGGGTACCGAAAGAGGTCGGCCCGGTGCTGAAGCCGCCTACGTAGATATTGCCCGTTGCATCGGCGGCAACGGCCCGGCCCTCGGAGTTGCCGAACGTACGCGTTCCGCCCGCCTGCTGCACCCATTGCAGGGTGCCCTGGGCGTTAAATTTGGCTACGTACGCACTTTGGCTTGGGTTCACAGTGGTGACGGCGAGCGTTCCAAACGTTCCCGTGCCCCACAGGGTACCGGTAAGGAGCAAGTTCCCCATCCCGTCCAAGGCGGTATCGGTGGCATACAGGTTTTCGGTGCTGGTCAGGGAAGTAGCCCAGAGCACTGCCCCAGTAGAAGAGCATCCGGCTAGGAAGGTGTTCTCGGTGTTAGAGCGGCTGCCCCCATTGGTCAAGGGAAAGGGGCCCACGGTGGTCGTTTGCTGGTACGCGCCGACGATGCGCAACGCCCCGACCGCGTCGGCATGCACGGCCGAAATCCCCGCGATGCCGCTCCCGCTGCCAATGACCCGGGCCCATTGGGGTTGCCCCTGTGCGTTGAACTTGGCCAGGTAGCCAACCGTGCCCGGCGCGGACAGGGCCAGGGCCCCAAACGAGACGGCGGAGGTGAACTGGCCGCCGACAAACACGTTGCCGTCGGCGTCGGTAGCTACTGCCCCCACGTTCTGCTGCCCCGCCCCACCGACTTGGTACGCCCAGAGCACGTTGCCCTGGGCATCGTACTTGGCCAGAAACCCATCCGGGCCGTTCCCGGTGAAGGTGGTGGAGCCCAAGGAGAGCGTAGTGGTGAAGTTGCCCGCCACGTACACATTGCCCGCCGGATCCGTAGCCACGTGGTATCCGTCGACGTCGGCGCCCGTGGCGCTGATGTGCCGGGCCCAGGGGCTGGAGCCAGCTTGCGCTGCTGCTTCCCAGGGAATGAGAGCAGCTCCCAGCAACACCAACCACAGAGCAGTAAACAGGTAGAAACGAAGGCGAAATTTGTCGTTCATAAAACGTCAGGGTAGGGCCGGGAAGTGCGGAGTGGAAGAAAGCCTTATCAAATATACCTCGCCCACGCAACAATCCGGGGTTCAAACGTTTGAAAACAATGTTGCCTCCTTCTGAACAAGTAATCGGAGTATTTATAATGGTCCCTAACGTACCACGATACTTGCTCCGATTCATTACCGGGGCCTGGTTGTCATTCGTCGCAGTGCTTACACAGATCCATCCCCCATGCAAAGAACACAACCTTTACTGCCGGCGGATTATTACGCCGCTGCTGCATCTGCTCTGCAACAAGCCGAAGATGCGGTGGCCCGTCATGCCTCGGGGTGGCACATTAGCGATATTGTAGACCTGAAAGGTCACCAGTACGTTGACTTGGTGATGGAAGGTGGCGGGGTTCTGGGCATTGCCTTGGTTGGCTACGTCTATGTGCTAGAAGAGCTGGGCGTGCGCTTCCTGCAGCTGGGCGGTACCTCGGCTGGCTCTATCAACGCCATGCTAATGGCGGCGGCAGGTCCAGTGCCACAAAAGCGCTCGGAATGGCTGCTCACTCAGCTTTCCGCGCAGGACTTGTACACGTTTGTCGACGGCGACGGCGACGCCCGCGACTTTGTGGACACGGTGCTGGAGAATGGCCGGCTGCTCCAATACGTTTGGAAAGGCGCCCAGGTGGTGGACAATTTCACCAAGGATTTCGGGCTCAACCCGGGGCGTGTGTTTTACACGTGGATGCGTGGGCTGCTCGACGAGCGCGGCGTGAGCAGTGTGGCCGACCTGAACCGGATACGTACACTCACACGGGCCGACGGCTTGCGCTTGCGCGACGGGACGGCCTACGCGCCAGCACAGCCCGTGCGGGTAGCTGTGGTTGCGGCCGATGTGACCACGGAGTCCAAGGTGGTGTTTCCCGAGATGGCGCACTTGTACTATGCCCAGCCCGAGCAGGTGCACCCAGCCGATTTTGTGCGTGCTTCCATGTCCATTCCTTTCTTCTTCTGGCCCCACACGATAAGCCCTTTGCCCGGCGCGGGCGAGCCCGGTGGTGCACTGTGGCAAGATGCTACCGGGTACTGTGGCACGGTCCCAGAAACGGCGTATTTTCTTGATGGGGGCATCATGAGTAATTTTCCTATTGATCTGTTCCACCAACATTACAAAGTGCCTAACTGCCCAACGCTGGGTATTAAGCTGGGCTTGAGCCGGACCCGACCTAACCAACTCACCAAGTTCTCTAAGCTTATCGGGGCCATGTTCGATGCGGCCCGGCACGTGCACGACTACGACTTCATCAAGCGTAACCCGGACTTTCGGCTTCTGGTCAGCTACGCGGAAACCGACCAGTTCAACTGGCTGGATTTTGGCTTGTCTGACGCGACCAAACTGGAGCTGTTTGCCAAGGGAGCGGCCGCGGCGGCCAAATTTGTAGCCGATTTTGACTGGCCCGGATACCGAACTTTGCGCCAGGAAATGATCAAGACCTATCAAATGACAGATGCCATGCGTCCGGCCACGGGTTTGACGTAGCGGTTACCGGGTGCACACCCACCCGGGCCGCGCATTCTTGTTAACTTCCATGTGACTGAAAAGAAGTGTTTCCCACCCAAGCAATACTTTCCTGATAAGTTATGGCCGCTACTGTTTATGAAGTCTTGCCCTTAGAGGCCAATTTGCGGAGCCAGCCGCGGTTGGATCCCAAGAACATTTTGGCCCAGCTAAAACAGGGCCAGCACGTGGAGGTGCTCCCTGTGCTGGAAGATCAGCCCAAGGAATGGGTCCGGGTGCGCGCTGATTTGCAAGGCACTCCGGTGGAGGGATACGTCAAGGCTTACTTGCTTAAAGCAGCGGCGCAACAGCCGGTTCCGCCGCCCCCGCCGGTCTTGCCGTCCATTCCCGAAGCGCACCTGACGCCTTTGCATCCCGTGCGCATCGATAACCCCGACCTACGGGCCTTCCCCCTCAACGACCCCAAGCAGCCCGGCCGCGCCGGTGCCGCCCCCGAGGCCAAAGCGCAGGAACTCGGCGGCATTGTTGACTACCTGAAGGTTGAGCGGGCAAAGCGCTACCGACGGACGCAGTCGGCCACGTTCTGCAACATCTACGCCCACGACTACTGTCTTTTGGCCGGGGCTTACCTGCCCCGGGTCTGGTGGCGGGCCAAAGCGCTAACCCAATTGCTGCAGGGCCAGTTGGTGGCAGCGCGTTACGGCACCACGGTCGAGGAGTACAACGTCAACGCGCTGTTTAACTGGTTGGAGGAGTTCGGGCCGGACTTTGGGTGGCGGCGCACGGCAAACCTAACGGAGTTGCAGCAAGCCGCCAACCTGGGCCAGGTGTGTGTGATTGCGGGGCAACGCACTAACCTCAACGCCCCGGGCCACATCGTGGCGGTAGTGCCTGAAACGCCCTCCCACAAGGCCACGCGCAAGGGCGATGCGGTGTCGGTACCCCTGCAGAGCCAGGCCGGCGCAACGAATTTCCGCTATGGCGGGCGGGTGTGGTGGACCGGCACCCAGTTCCGGCGCTTTGGCTTTTGGATTCACGCCTAGCCAGAGCAACGGAAAGGCTGATTCCGCAACGCTTACAAGATCTTTTCATGGGGTTGGCCTGCCCGGACGCAGTACATGTGTGTATTCAGCTGGTTATGCTTCTCGCTTTAAGGAAGAATCATAAGTTTATTCCCGCCTAAACTCTGTAATATACAATGCTTAGTAAGGAAGATTTGCAGCGCAAAGTGTCATTTGTTGAAAAGCAAATGCTCCTGAAACTGGAGGAAATCAGAGCATCCTTTGAGCACAAGGGCATCAAAGGCACGGCTGTCGAAAACGAGTTGCGCGAGTTTCTACGGTCCTACTTGCCACGGCGCATGGCCATTGGAACGGGCGAGGTAATCGATCGGGAGTTCCGTACATCGAACCAGATGGATGTGGTAATTGCCTCGGAGGATCACCCGTTCACATTCAGGGAAAACGACCCCGGGTTGTTTTTTGTGGAAGGCGTGTGTGCCGTTGGCGAGGTCAAAGCCATTTTGAATACCGAGCAACTTTTGGACTCGCTAGCCAAGGGCAGCAACTACAAGCAACTCGTGTCCATCCCCCCTGCCAATGCCATGATGTCTGCCAACGAAAGCGACGGGAAGCGTTTTTATACCACTCCTCCCTTCTTTTTGTTTGCCTTTGAATCGCAAATCACGCTGGAGAAAATCGCCGAGGTAGTTCAGTCGTACAGACCAAGCGAGTACAAGCCTGGTTTTACCATTGATGGCATTTTCGTCTTGAGTCATGGCTACCTAATCGATTTGGGGGATGGACAGGGCGCTTTCAATATTCTAAACTCTGATCGTACCTGCTCAACAGGATGGCGGGGGCAACACAGCGATCTTGTGTTGTTTGACTTTTTGGGATGGTTGAGCACGGTGATGCCCCGCATGGTAGGAGGCAGTAATATTTTAACCCCTTACCTGCTCAAGCTGTTGCGATAGCAACGAGGGAGCATTCTAACTGACTAGGTGATGAAAATTGCTCTGCCGGGTTGCACAATTAGCCTAAGCAATCAGATGGAGTAGCATTTCTGAGTGCCTCCCAAAACTTCTCTCCCAGTGCAGGGCAGACCTATTGCGACTTGATAGGTGCGAAACGTGGTGTAGCAGGTGGGGCATGGTGGTCACCGACAAATACGGGCTCCTAAGTTAAGCTATAAGTGTCTGTTATATAGTGCATCACACTTGTTGATGCTCATCAACATCGCTTGGGAGGCGCTATTTGTCGACTGCTACTTGGGTTTGCCATTGCTGCTACCGTTCTTGCGCAGGGTGTACTCTTACGCTTACTGCAGCTTAAAATACCAGCTCATGGGTGGACGACGTACTTTCATCGGAACTACTTTTCAGGCCGAAGTCGGCGCTTATGTAGCCGGCCTGCTACTGACGGAGCGCCCCTTGTCGCGGCTAGGGGCCGGATTACCCGGTTACCCACAAAAAATTCAGTTCGAAACCCCTACCGCTGTCGATGACCTGCTCGTAGCTACGGAGGTCGGCGAGGTTTACGTGCAGGCGAAACGCACCATCAGCTTAGCGCCGAAGGCAGAGGATGCATTGGCCTCGGTGGCAGGACAGTTCGTGCGACAGTACCTGGACGGGGTGTGGGAGAATGGGGTGCGGCGCGACTTAATCCCTGCCCGCGACCGTCTCGTGCTCGCGGTGAGTACCTCAACCGCAGCTAGCGTGACCATGGACCTACGCGAGGCACTCGACCGCAACCGCACGAATGCCGCTACGGCGGTGCCGAAGCGGATGCAGGACGCGCTGAATGTGCTTGCGCGGCTGTTGGATGCCGCCTGGCTTGACGTGGCCGGCTCCGCCATCACACCCGCCAAGCGACAGGAGCTACTGGCACTATGCTCGGTGATAGTGGTAGGCGACAAGGACCGGCAGCTGGTAGAGGAGGCCCTGACGGACGTTGCGCCCGCCGGGGCGGAAACCGCGCTGGCCGACCTGCTGGAAGTGTGGGCTGCTAACGGCTGCGCGACGGGCGTGGGGGGGGATGCGGCGGCCATCCGGCTGGCCTTAAGCGATAAAATAAAGCTAAAGGAGCCGCCCAGCTTTCAGCAGGATGTGCGCCGGCTGTATGCCTACAGTGCCGCTACGCTTACCCAGCTTGCCCGCTTCACGACAATAGAGGTACCAGAAGGCACTATCAACGTGGCCAGGCCCGTTGCGGCCCGCGTGGTAGCGGCCGCCCAGCTAAGTGACTTAGCCATCACGGGCGAGCCAGGGGCGGGGAAGTCGGCCATCATGTACGCGGCGGCCCAGGCGCTTGGCCAGCAAAGTCCGGTTTTCTGCTTCACGGTGGAAGGCGGGGCTGGTACTCTGGCTGCCTTGCAGCAGGAAATCGGCCTGGAGCACCCGTTGCTCGACGTGCTGCGGCAGGTGCCCGGACCCCGCCCTGCATATCTGCTGCTCGATGCCCTGGATGCCTCGCGCGGCGGCGTAGCTGAGGGGACCTACAAGAAGCTACTTGACGCCGTGGCGGCTTGGCCCGATTGGCGCGTTGTTGCCTCGGTGCGCTCGTTCGACTTGCGCATGGGCCGCGACTGGCAGCGGGTGTTTCGTGGGCCGGCTCCTTTTCCCGAGCACACGGATGCCAGCTTTCCAGCTGTGCGGCATCTGCACCTGGGGCTGCTCGGCCCTGAGGAGCGCGCCGACTTGGCCCGACAATCGCCCACACTGGATGACGCCCTTACCGCCGGCGGATCAAAGCTGGAAGCACTGGCGCAAAATCCTTTCAACCTGGCGCTGCTGGCCGACCTGCTGACCGGCGGCACCGCGCCCACGGCGTTGGCCGGGGTGTCGACGCGCGGCCAGTTGCTGGCCCAGTACTGGCGCGAGCGCATTACCGGCCTGGGGCAGCCGGCCACCTCGGGCCTGGCCTACCTGGTTCGCCAGCTGCTGAAGGCGAAGGCCATCACCATCTCCCAGGCGCTGATTAAGCCCACCGTGGCCAAAGCCATCGACAACCTTGAACGGGTCGGGGTGCTGGCGCTGGAGCCCAGCCGCCAGGTGGTCGGGTTTCGCCACCACGTGCTGTTCGACTACGCGGTGGCCCGTCTGGCCCTGCTGCCCGAACCCGCCGCCGCCCGGGAGCAGCTGCGCAAGGAAAAAGCGGCGGGCCTGCTGCTTGCGCCTTCGCTGGGCTACTGGGTGGAGGGGCTTAAGGACCAGTTGTCGCCCAGCGAGTTCTGGCGCATCATCGCACCCCTTGTGGCCGATACCGCCATCGACCCCATTGTACGACTAGAAGTGGCTCGCCTTGTGGTCGACGCCGTGCGGCCCACCGACGATCTGACCGTACTGGGCAGCTTTTTCAGCGGCGGCGAGGCGCTGGCCACCCAGAGCTTCCGTCAGTTTGTCGGGGCCTTGCGCGATAAATCCCAGACCGGGGGGGCGGTTGAGGTCGGGCCATGGGCGCGCCTGCTGGCCGGAATGGCTGCGCCGGGGGCCGACCAGCTGGGCATCATGCAGGTGCTTATCGGGGAGCTGCTCGACAGCCGCCCCGATGCCGACGCGCTGGCCTGCCTAGGTGCTGCTGCCCGCCGCCTGTTGGCCAGTATAGCCGATGACGAGAGGCTAACTAACTGGCTTTCTAAGTTTGTCATTCCCTACGTAATCCGGACTTACGGCACCGACCCCGCGGCTTCCCGCGAGCAACTAGCCCGGATTTTTGAGCCGGCGCGGTTCGCGCAATTCGGGTATCTGGAGGTGCCCGTACTGGCGCAACACGTGCTGGCAATTGCCGCTCATGATGCGAACCTGGTTGTTGAGCTGCATTACCGCGCCTTCGGCCCCCACGACTTCCGCCACGACCAGGCCACTACCATGGTGCAGAGTACCATCCTGTCCATGAGTTCAAACGCTGGACAGGAGTTTGAAATGGCAGCTTACAATCTGGAGCAGGACTTTCCCGCTCTGCTGGCCTCCTTTCCACAAATTGGCATCCGGGCCCTGGCCGCCACGTTGCGCGGCGTGCGGGAGAAAAATGAGTCCTCGTTCGAGGCACTGCCTCTCTCTACCGTAGTGGTAGGCGGTGTGGCGTACCCCTTCGCCAATGATGACAGCGTAGCGTGGGCCAGCGCCTTGGACAGAAGCCAAAGCGCCAGCTACGCCAAGATTTACCAGGCTTTCTGCAGCTGGCTTCCTTCGGTGCAAGACCCTGCCCTACTGGCTGCGCTGCCAGGCTTGCTGCTGGCCGAAACCGGTACGGCGCTGGTGTGGCGCGTACTTTTCGAGGCCGGTGCCATGCACCCGGCGCACCTGGGGTCCGTGCTGACGCGCCCGGCCGCCAGTGCCCCGGTGCTGCAGTCGCACAGCACGCGCCAGAGTGCCATTGTGCTCCTGGCAATGGTGTATTCGCAGCTACCTGCTGCCGATCGGGAAGCACTGGAACAGGACTGGCTGGCGCTGGAATTTGCCGCTTACCCGAATCCGCCGGCGGCGCGGCTGTTCGCGCTCGGCAAGCTATTTACCGCGCTCGGCGAAGCCCAGCTGGCCACACCTGCCGCGCGCGACTTCCTGAAAGCTGCCCAGGCGACCGGCCATGCTCTGGAAAACAAGCCACTATTTACCAGCAGACCAGTTGAAATCCACCGCGTCCGGGAAGGCGATACGGAATGGCCCTGGGCAGAAAAAGGCCCGCTGCCGGGTAGCGAGCCGGACCCCATCCCCGCATTGGTTCGTGCTGTTACCGATGCTCAGGCCGCCGTGCAGGCTCAGGTTATCGGTGCAGCGCCTCACTTGCAGGAGGCCCTGCTCGCTCTCGACGATGCCTGCCGTGAGGACGACGGGCCGCTGGACGACGGCATTGTCCATACGCTGGTCTGGGGACTGAGCAGCCTGCTCGCCCACACACCGGCGGCTGCCGCTACCTATCCGGCCGCCGTTGCCCGGCTGTTGGCCCTCACGCACCATCCTTCGCCGGCCGCAGAAGCCACTGCCGAAGCCAATTTTGCCCGGTTCGCGATAACAGGCTTTCCGCTGGCCCGCGTAGAGGCCGCCAGAGCCTTGGCCTCGCTGGTGGCGTTGCCGGAGCTTTGGCCCCTGCTTGAAGAGCGGTTTGAGGCCCTGCTGCTGCACGATCCTTACCCAGCCGTGCGGGCGCAGCTGGCCGGTGCCCTGCGCTCCCTGAGCCACGTAGCGGAGGAAACGGCCTGGCAGCTGACCGAAAAATTTGCTGCCCGCGAAAACAACCCTACCGTTATCAGCGAAGGAGTACGGGCGCTGGAGCGACTACTCAATCACGATGCCGTTCGTATCGAGCCGTTCTTTCTTGAGCTTGCCACTAGAACGGCCGCGGCGGGCCATATACCAAGCGTTCTGACGAAGTCAATTGTGTTTATGGCCCTTAAACGGGAGCTGGCGGCCTCGCAGACCTTGCTGCAGAGTTGGGTAGCCGGCTACGCCACCGAAGAAAAACAGCTGATGGCTGTTTTGTCTGAGCTACGGGGCTATTTCGTTCTGGGCTACGGGACAGCTACCCCCGCACAGGTTGCCAGCGGCACACGAGCCAGAGCCCTCGTCTGGTCGCTAATAGAAGCGATAGAGCCCGCTGTTAGGGCCTGGCCCACGGATGGCCAGGAGCCAACTGACGAGCAGATAATTGCCCTGAAGCTGTTCAGCGAAATCGCGGGACAGTTTACCTTCGCAGTGGGCCGCCACGAGCTGCCAGCCAGCTTAGTAACGTCCGAGGCGCAGCGCCGGTTTTTGATCGACTACGCGCCGCTCATCTCACGCCTAACCATGCTTGGCCCGCCAGGCTCCATCCATTATCTGCTGGACGTGCTAGGCCAGTTAGTAGCAGCCAATCCCCCGCTCTGCTTCGATTTGTTCAGCGAAGCCATTCTGCGCACGACGGGCGTGGCCAGGTACGAGCACGAGTCGCTGGGGGCTTCCCGGTTTGTGGAGCTGGTCACCCAGTACCTGGCCGACTACCGTTTCATCTTCGCCGATGAAGTCCGGCGGACCAAGCTCATTGAGTGCCTGGCCGTCTTCGTTGATGCGGGCTGGCCCGAGGCCCGGCGCTTGTTTCAACAACTGCCCGAACTGCTGCAATAACGGGTGCTTACCAACACCTGCTTTCCTCCATCCTGTAGAATGTGCATAAAATCTGCGCTCCCCATACTCTTCGCCCGCCGCTATCGTCCTGGCCTCCGTGAAGCTTAGGCTTGGTTAAGAAGTTAGTGCAAAAGTTAAACGGTCGAGCTTTTATGTGTTTCTATTGGGTCGGCCGTGGGGACATGACAGGAGCGCCTTATTTAACACGACCTGCGACCTTCCGCGTGCAGTCGCTTATACTAGCTTGCCTGAGAACAGAATGGCTAACCCTGAGCTGCCAGGCCAGCGGTCGGCACGAAGATATGGGGGCTGCCACGGCAACAGATGCTATGACCACGGGCTGAGCGTTGCGGGCATCATCCCCGAGGTGAAGAGCAGCGAGAGCAAGGGGCGCGTCCTGAAGCGTAAGCGGAAAAAGACGGGCCAGTTCTAGAAAAACGCCCAGGTAAAGAAAGAAGAAAGGATAGGTCAATCTCTTGCTTTCCCGACCGTTCTACAACTGTCTCAACGCACCGGAAGGTATTCCTTTGGCGCGAATGGAGGGGCAAGCTGTCTCTGAGGTGAAGGAGGGGCTGGTGGGTGAGTAACAAAAAGCGCCCGGCGTGGGGCCGGGCGCTTTTTGTTACTTTTTCTTGTTGTAGCGTTTCAGCAGCCAATCGGTAATATCGGCCCGCATCACTGGTACAGGCCCGTCGTAGCGGTCAATATCAACTGCGATCAAATGACGGTTAGCGCTGGTTTTAGAGTAGCCATAGGTTTCGATAAAGTCTTTGATGAAGTAGTCAACTTCCCAGTCTTCCGTCCGAGAAACGCAAATGCGGTCGAGCTTGCCGCGGTAACGCTTGTTATCGTCATCTGCCCAACCTTCGTTCAGGAAGTCTATGTTTGCCATGTTTTAGCCGGATTTGGTTTGAAAATGTGGGTACTGGTTTTCAACAACGATCCCACAGGCTTTAGAGTTCAAGCGCAACAGTAGGCTTTGTCAACGGGCCCCTGAAGGTTGTCATTTGACTATGACCTGCTCCTTTGCCTTTTGGAAGCGGTGCATTGATGACGGGTCATCAGTAGTTACCATCACCAATTCCATGGGTGCCAGCTTTTCAGCTGGCACTATGCACTTGCGTACGTTATCCAATGAGACTAAAAAATAATTTTCTCCAGCCTTGCCTAAATACTTATAAATCTCTTTGTGGCCTAAAATACTGTCTGACAGCACATAATTAAATTTAAGATTGCGTTCAATAGCCCAAGCGTTCTGCTTGCCGCTCATGTAAGCGTAAAATGGGAATAACCATAAAAAATAGATAGCACAGAAGTAAGCTTCATTTACTGTTCGACTCTTTAGGTCTTTTACAACGATTGCCTGGGTTGTCAATGCCAAAATGACGCAAATAGTAAGAAATAGGTAACGCATACCTTCAAACGCTGTTTGCTGCATTGAGTAAACCGAAGGCTTCGTTTGTGTGATGACGACTATTCCAGATTTTACAACCCCAAGCCAGCCGCCGGATATTAAGACTGCTGCTCCCAACAAGTAGTACCACTTTAAATTACGTATCCACTTAACTAAAGCGGTGCCGGATAGCATTTGTAATATAAAATGCCCTATTGTTATCAGTATTGCTCCTATAAAGGTGTCCCAAAGCGGGCTTGTTACACCCTGAATGAGACTTTGGCTATCATAGTAGTTGAAAACATCTATGTCAAATGCTCCCCAGTATGCTATGTTGTAGCAAATTGAAATCAGGTAGATATATACAATAAATACAAACGCTTTGTCGAGTTCAATTTTCATATTGGAGAGACATTTAGGAGTTGCTAAAAATAAAGCTTTTACCTGTACCCGCCCATAGATGCCTGCTTTGTGGCATGAGTATGAGGAACCACGAAGGTTAGGACATCGCCGACGGATATCAAGGCCTTAACGAGTCTGGCCAGATTGAAATGCGGGTTACCAGTCTACGCATGCAGATGAAGGCGCTGAAGAAATATTCAGCCGAATATGCGGTAGGGTTCTACTCTGGTGCGACTAGTGGAGAGCCTGATGCACGAGCACATGATGGCTTCACCTTGCTCAAGCGGCTCAACTCTTCCTTCCAGCACCACCCGTGTGCCTGACCCCGCGCGAGTTGGGATGGGCAGTATATCAACCTGCACAGCAAATTAATTTTTCCGACGAGGCGCTGAAAGATTCCCTCCGCTTTGACCTGACGCGCTCTGTGTCTTCCTGTTGGAGGAACAGCCAGCCCCGTCCACTTAACTTCTGTACTAAACTATTAATCAAGCCCAACGATGGCAGCGAATCTTAAACTTACCTATGGCTTACGCGAAGGGCAATTGCGGCACATCAGCCAAGCAGAAAACGGCCAGGCTTGCAGCTGCAACTGCCCGGGCTGTTGCGCCACGCTGGTGGCACAGGATGCTTTTAGTCAGTAAGGTCAAATGGGCTGAGCTAGAATCTGCTGGATCTGCTAATGCTCCTCAGAAGCTGGCTCTGCAAGAGCTGGTCGCGGTAGGCACTCTCCACTGCCTGACGCGCAGGGCCAGGTTTGCCCGCCTCCTGTATGAGTCGGTCAGCTTCCTGCCGTAGCTGCAGGGCTTTGACCATGTTGTCGTTGGCCTGCCCCATGGCTCTTAGCCGTTCGGCTTCGGTCATGGAATACCGGCCAGGGTTCTTGAGCGTGGCCATGAGCTCAACGCTTTGGGCCGTCATCTCATCGGCAATCTTCTGGTAGTTAAAAGCCGTTTCAACGTTCTTTTTCTTGAGCACTTCCTCGTAAGCATACGCCGATGCGAAGGCTTCCTGCCGCATGTTTTTATATTCGCGGTAAGTGAATGACTGGGCACCATTACGGCCAATATCGAGCCCTGAGAAAGCCTGGTACACCGTTTCCACATCCTGCTCCGTGCGGCCCTGCAGCGCCTGGCGCAGGCGGCGGGCCTTGTTTACCGGCGGCATGTAATCGGCCTGGGAGCTGGTGTTCATGGCCATGGCTCGGCCGAACAGTTCCAGTGGGTTGGCATAGCGCAAATCCTTCACTGATTCCACTTTGCGCAAGTCGGCCTGAATCTGCCGCTGCAGTTCCAGCCCTTCGGAAGTCAACTGCTTTACCTGACCGGTGATGTCGCGGGTGACACCGGCAATCTGCCGGGCGTCCTTGATGACCTGGTAGTTCTTGACCGTCTCGCCCCATTGCTTAAGCTGCTTGGCAAACTGGCCGATGTGAATGCCCATGTGGGGAGGGTCGTTAACGACCATCTGTGCCTGAACTGCATTTACCAGCACCAAGGCGCTCAATCCCAGGATAACTAATGCTATTCGCGGTTTCATAAACAAGAAATTAGGAAAGCAGAAAATTTATTTATCAGGAAATAAATTATTGCGCTGGCGCGCTCGCATCCGTCGCCCCCGTGGTGATGAGCACGGGGTAGCCATCGGGCAGACGCACGTCGCGCAGCTTCTGACGGGGTGTCGACGACCGGCCCACCATTGCGGCCGCCACCCGGCCCCCAACGCCCACTACCGAGTTAGCAGCCGAGGCCGAACGGTCAATGGCCTGGCCCACTTCCTGGGCACCAATGGAGCGGGCATCGTTAAGGGGATTGTCAGCCGCGGGCAGGGGCTGGCGCTTCTGCGGGTCAATCATGAGCCCGGGCAGGTAGTGGTAGTCGTAGATGTCGGCGGCTACCCGGGTGGGGCCCAGCCGGGAGATGCGGATGGCCACGTGGTTGGTCTCGACGCTGGCCACGCCGGCAAACACCAGATTTTTAGGAAAGGTCTGCCCGCTGATAACGGCATCCTCGACCAGGCGTAACAGCACCACCGAGCCCGTCCGAATCTTCTGCTCCCCGTTTATTACGGCCTTGTAGAAAATGTCCGGCAGCAGCTGCGCCTGGTTTTCGGGCGCATACCGGAAGTTGCCGGCTTTAATGGTGCCGAAGGCATCGTATCCCGAAGCATTGCTTGCCGCAACACTAGCCGCCCCGCCGGCCCGTAGGGCAGCACCCCGGTCGAAGTAGCGTCGCCCGGTCATCTGCTCGTAGGAGGCGCGGGAAGCGGCAGGGGCCGCGTCGAGCATGTCCAGCACGTCATCGTTTTGCTCGTAGGGCACGCCGTCGGGGGCCGTGCGGGGTCGGGCTCCGGCCCGCAAACGCCGCCGCGGGTCTGCACTGGCACCGCTACCCCGGTAACTGGCTTGCACCACGGGTATACGTACGGCCCGGTAGGCGCCGGTCTGCGCATCCACCGCCGTTACTTCCGTGGAATCAGGGGGCGGTAACGCTGCACGGTTGGCCGCGGCCCGGGCCTGCCGCTCAGCGGCGGCCAAGGCCGTGCGGCGGCGCAGGGCGGCTTGGCCCACCGTATCAACAGCCATGCCGCCAGCCAGCTGGTCGGGGGAGGGAACGGTGCCCAAGGTCTGCACGCCGGCCTGCCGGGCGGCCGCCTGCTTTTGCTCCAGCACGTCCGTAGGCGCCGGGGCCGCTTCGGGCGTGGCCGGCGCAATCGTGGGCTCCAGATTTTGAGAGGTAGCTGCCACGGGGCTGGCCTGCTGGGCTACTTCCTGGGAAAGGGAGCGGGCGTAGAAAAACAGCGTCACCGCCGTCAGCAGGCCGATGCCGACCAGCAGGGGCAACCAGTGCCGACGGGCCAGCTCCCCTACCGAGGGGCGAGGCGTAGCGGGACTACTAGGTGCAGTAGCAGTGCCGTAAGCCGGCTGCGATTCAGTAGTGGAGTTGTCGCCGGCAGGATACACCGGCTGCATGTTGTGCTCGGACATGATGAATGTATTAAATGGCAGCAGCCGTGTTGATGACTTTGCTCGGTACTTTCAGCACCAGCACCCGGGCCCCGAACTTCTCGCGCAGGGTGATTTCGAGGTGGCCCCGGTCGGTGGCCGCGTACAGCGGCACGGCATAGAGCAGGTAGCCCGTGGCCCGGGCCGGAATGGTCTGGCTTTCGGCCCCGCCGGCGGGTGCCAGGGGCCGCCGGGCCTCGTTCTTCTTCTTGCCCAGAAACTTCTTGCGCGAGTTTTCCACCAGCTCGAAGTCGGTGAAGTCCACGGCGTAGTCGATGGTGGTCGTATTGCGCAGCTTCAGGCGCAGGTAGGTAAAGTCTTTGTCGTTGCGCACGTTGGCCAGTGAGAGTACCAGGTTGTTGTCGGCCGTGCGCAGCCCGCTGGTATCGGCGTGCTTGGCGGTGGCCAGCTTGGCCAGGCGTGCCTCGGCCAGCTTCCGCTTTTCATGGCCTTGGTCCAGGGCCAGCGCGTCATCGACGCCGGCGCCGTTGCGGGCCTTGCCGCCGGCGCTGACGCCCAGGGCGCCGCCGTCCTGAAAGTCGTAGAGCTGCAGCACCGGCCGGTGGGTGTACACCAGGTGCCCCATCCAGTAGCGCGAGCCGTAGCGCACCAGGATGGGCGTGGGCGGCGGGTTGCGGCGCTTGGCCCGCACGAACACGGCGTTGCTTTCAATCTTGACCAGGTAGTGCGGAGCCTGGCCCACGTCGACCAGGGACACCGGCCCCGGAAAGACCAAATACGTCGTGGAGGAGTCGGAAACGGCTATTTCCAGCTGCATTTTCGGCGCTACGTTAGCCGGATGCGGGGCCTGCACGCCGGCAGAACGGGTAGCAGTCGAAGCAAGGGTCTGCGCTTGCGACAGGCCGGGTAAAAGCGCCAGCAGCGCGCAGGAAACGATGGAGAAGGAGAAACGCATAAGAAGTGGATAGAGGTAGCTTACTGAGCAGGTTGAGCCGTGGGGGCAGGCGTCGTCGGGGCCGGCTGCGTGAGGGGCACGCCGGCGGCTTCGGCTTCTTCGCGCAGCTTGCGCTGCCGGGCCTGCTCCTGGTCACGCAGCTGGTCCTTCTCTTCCTGCGAAACGGGCGGGTTATAGGCGATAAAGTCGAAGTCGGTGATGAGTAGCCCGAAGGGGTTGGCATCCGAGCGGTCGGTTTCGACGAGGGCGAACTTGGCCCCCAGGGGCTTGCTCTGGCTTTGCTGGTCGCCGATGAACACGGTCTGCTTGATGTAGGCGCGGCCGGTGATGGGCCGGTGGTTTATGTCCAGGTGGATGCTGTCCACGGTCACGGCCTGGCGGGCGCCATAGCGGATGTAGTTCTGCAACACCTGCCCGCGCTGGAAGCTTTCGAACAGGAAGCGCCCGCCACGCTCTTCAATCAGCGGCAGGCCCGCGTCGAGATTGTGCTTGAAAGAGTACTGGTCGTGGCCGAACATGGTCAGCAGAAAGGTCTTGACTAGGTTGCGGGCCTCGAAGGGCGTGTGGCCCGCGCCGCGGCCTATCTGGGCCGAGAAGGAGCCGGTATCACTGACCACGTACACGCGCTGACCGGTGGACTCGTAGGCGCGGTAGAGCAGCGCCCCGGAGGCTACTGTCACCACCCCTAGCAGGGCCAGGGCGGACAGGGCCATCGTGCGCATGGTGATAAACGTCTTGTTCAGGTCTTGGACTGAGTTCATGGGTAAGTCGAAGAAGTTGGAAGATGAAAGGGGCTGAGTCATCCGGGACTTTTTGCCCCACTGCCCTCGCTTAGAGGGGCAGGTAGACCATTTTGCGCGGGTCGGGCAGCCCTAGCGGGTTTTGGTAGGGATAGAGAATTAGACTTGGCTGCTGGCCAGCGTTTGGGGTCGTCGCATAGGCATACAGGACTCCCTGAACAGTCACTCCCTGGCCGGGCTTTACAAGTGTTGGAGTCTGCTCTGATTGCCCGGGAATCGTGGCTCCAGGTTCCAGGAGGGCGAAGGTGCCCAGCGTATCAGGGGCTACAGGCGTGCGCAAGGCAAGGGCGGCGGGGACCTTTTCTCCCTTGGCATAGCCCGTTGGTCGCCATTCCAACACTGCCTCGAAAGGCAGGCGGTAGCCAGGGGCCACGGTCGGGTAATCAGCTTTTACATGCCGCCACAGGACCGGCAGCGCCATAATCCCAGGTTGTGCGGCTCCGGTTTGCTTGACTGATATCAGCTTCAGGTAGCCCTCTTTAGGTAGTAGCTGCTCGACTGCTGGACGAAGATTAGCGGGTGAGCCAACAGGTAGTGCTATTGGGCGCGTTGTGGCAAGCTTCCAGGCTGCCTGCCGCGCTTTCGCTTCCGGGGAATTAGCCGCTGCTTGGGCTACTTGCTGTAGAGTGTCGGCTGCGGCTTCATTGTCGTTTTTGCAAGCTGTAAGAAACGCCGAGGCGCTCAGTATGCTGATGAGAAGGTATTTCATTGGAAGTAAGGGTTAGCGCCGACGGCGCGTTGGCGCGCCCGAATCGGCTGAGGACATAGTGGGCAACTCTGACGAGGCGGATGGCGCTGAAGCGCTGGCCGAGGACCCACCGGAACTGCTTCCACCCGATTTGTCTGGTCCGAAGCCCATTTTGCGACCCAGCGCACCGCTTGCCCCACCGCCGTAAGCGCCAGGTAATACTACCCCGCTAACTGCCCCAGCAGCCCCGGCTACGGCCCCGGTGAACATGCCCACGAAGCCCTGCACCGCTGAGGAGCCGATAAGGAAGCTCGTCAGCCAAGGCACCATGCAGTAGAGGATGACGAAGCCGATAGAATTAATCAGGTAGGTTAAATCATCGGCGTAAGCACTTGGCGTCAGGCCTGTGGGCATGAGCACATTACCAGTGCCCGGGCGGGTGGCCGCGTAGTTGGCATAAATGGTATCCAGCAGCGAGTAAGTCAGGGACCAGAACTGCACGGCCATAAAATTCTGCAGCCACTGCTTGCCCAGCTGTGCGAAGGGTGGCAAGGCCGAGAGGCAGATGGCAATCGGGCCGCCCACGTACAAAAAGGCGACGATGTACTGGCGAATCATGACCAGCAACTGCCGAATCAGCGCCACGGTACTGGTGGTGAATAGCTCGGTTAGCAGGTTGATAAGCGAGAACCGGGTGAGCTTGTCGAAGGTGGAAGAGATGTTACTTATCTGCTCGTTTACAAACCCCGCGGTATTAGTAGCTTGGTCTGGTTGAATTGCCGGCGAGCCGGCCGGGTTTGTCAGGCTTCGCAAGGACTGAGCAATAAATCCCGGCTCGTCCGGCGCTACCAGGCTGGAAAACGCCCCGATGGCCCCGCCAATCAAGTCCATGAAGTCCCGGTAGAAGAACAGGATGAAGTACACGAACAAAGCCTTGAGCAGGGGCGAGAAGTCCATGCGCAGCTGCCCGCCCTGCAGGTAGCCGCGGCCCACGGTGTAGAGCAGCGCCACCGAAAGGAAGGGCGGAATCAGGTAGAGCTGGCAGGCCTGCAGCACCTTGCGCAGGGCCCCGTCGGCGGCCGTGATAAAGTCGGTGTCCAGGTCCATGCCGACGAGCAGGAAAAAAGCACCACTCATGCCGACAGCGCCCCCTTGCGCTTGCGCTTTTCCTCCACGAACTGGTCGACGGCAAAGTCCAGCCGCTGCTCGGTGACGGTGGTGTAGGTGGGCCACCCGTCGGCGTCGCGCACCAGGTTGCCCAGCGCGTCGCGCACTTCCACCGGCCGCTGGCGCTGGTAGTGGCGCACGAGCTGGTTGAGGTAGTTACGCTCGGCCGGCCGCGAGGTCAGCACCGCGTCGAGCTGGGGCGAGGCTTCCAGCGCGTACACCTTGGCCTGGGCGCCCTGCTTGATGAAGAACTCCCGGAACGAGTCGGTGGAGCGTACCGAGCGAATCAAATCCATCTCGTGGCCCGTCAGGCCCAGCGGGGCCTGCAGGCGGTTCAGGGAAGCCTCGTTGGAGTGGCGCAGGATGATTTTGGTCGAGGAGTTGTCAATCAGCGTGTAGCCGATGGGCGAGTCGATGATTTCCTGAATGCCCTGGGTGATGATGGTGATGCTGCCGTTGGTTTTGCGGATGGTGCGGTACATCGAGACAATGAACTCCTCGAGCACGCCCGAGAGCAGCGCCCAGGCCTCGTCGAGGGCGATGTACTTCACGGCATCGGGAAACTGCCGGAACAGGTCCAGGCTCAGCTCGGTGATGAGCATGGCCACCACGGGGTAGAGCGTGGGGTCGGTCTTCACGCGCGCCAGGTCAAAGCAGATGAGCGGGTACTGGCTCAGCTGGGCCTCGCGGGTGGAGTTGAGCACCTTGGCGTAGCGACCGCCCGACACGAACTCACCCAGCACGAGGAAGAACTCGTGCATGTCGATGTACTTCATGTCGGTCTGGTACTGGGCCCGCTGCAGGGCCAGCACGGCGATGCTTTCATCCGTAGCATCGCCCTCCCCGGGCGCGGGCGTTTCGGCCCGCATCCACTGGTCGTAGCGCTGCACGTACTTATAAAAGCTTTCCATTCCGGGAAACTCTTCGTCCGACTGGCCCAGCCGCTCGTGCTGGTTCAGGTCGTGGTAGTAGCCGGTCAGAAAGCGCGAGAGGATGGTGCGCTCGCTCTTGCTCAGGGCCCGGTCCTTGCCGCCCTTCCACAGGCCTGCCAGCAGGGCCAGGTGGAAGTTGAGCTTCTCGTCGGAGTAGTGCCAGGGACCGCTTTCGCCCTCGCGCGGCAACAGGAAGGGGTTGAACTCAATCGGGTTCTGCGGGTCGTACTCGAAGTAGGTGTTCTCAAAGTCCGGCCCCGTCAGACTCTGGAACACGTTGCGGTAGGTGCCCCCGATATCGATGATAATCTGGCGGGCGCCGCGCTCGTAGCGCTGCACGATGAAGTTGCCGAAGGTGTAGCTCTTGCCCGAGCCCGAGGGGCCGATGACCAGGGCGTTCTGGTTGTCGAGGTCGGTGTTGAACAGGTTTACCTTAACCAGATTGCGGAACCGGTCGCAGAGATACTCGCCTGTGGGCTCGGGCCGGTACGTGGTAGTCCAGTGGAAGTAACAGGCCGCCCGGTCGGCTGAGGTGGTCAGCCAGCGGTCCGGCACCTGGTAGGCATTGCCGGGGGCCAGGCCGAAGAACAGCGGCAGGGTCAGGTAGCTTTCCACCACGGCCTCGGCCCCGAAGATGGAGCGGAAGGCCGCCGTGGTCTTTTCTACGTGCTCGCGCCGGGCTTGGTCGTCCACGTCCCAGAGCAGCACCGACAGGTGCAGGCCCACGACCTGCTTGCTGCCCGAGCGCACCTCGGCAGTGAACTCGTCAATCTCGGCGGCCCGCAGGTGGTTGTCCTGCGTGGCCAGAAAGGAGAGCGAGTTGTTGATTTTCTTGTCGTTGTCGAGGCTTTTGAGCTCGGCGCGGGAGTCCTGAATCAGCAGGGCCTGCGTCAGCACGTGTGGGCAGGAGAGAAACGCCGTCAGCGGGTAGAGCATGGGCGAGGTGACCCCGTAGCCGTTGCGCACGGCGGGGTGGGCCTCCGAGCCCTGCCCCACCAGCGAGACGATGCTCACCCGGTTTTCGCCCACGGTAAAGGCGCCCGGCACGTTGCTGATTTCGCGGGTCAGGCCGGCGGGCTGCTGGTCAAACTCCAGGTTGAAGTACTGGGTGAAGACCTGCGGCAGCTGGGCTTGATTCAGGCGGCGGTAGTCCAGGCCCCCGAGGCCGCGCAGGCTTTGCAGCAGCTCGGTGGCGATGCGCTCGGCCGTGTCCAGGGTCTGCACGACGCCGGCAAAAGGATTTTTGGCCAGCTTCTCGCCGGCGCGGTTTACCAGAGCGCTCAGCGCATTCGGCCGAACGGGCTTGGTCTCATCCGAGGGCGCGAAGGAGATGAACAGGTACGCCCGGTGAAAGAGCACCAGCCGCTCGGCAAAGTGGGCGTTCATCTTGCCCTCGAAGTAGCCGGGGCGGTTCTCGCCGCCAGTGCTCTGGAATGGCCGGTCGTAGTACACGTCGGTTTTCTGCACCACTGTGCCAACGGGCAGGGTGCGCAGGGCGCCGAGCAGGGCCGACTGTAGGTTGGCAAACTCTTCGGCCTGCCAGCTCTCCATCTCGGGGCATTCAAGCACGAAGCCGACGCCCACGCGACCATCGCGGAAGATGACCTTGTCGTCCTGGTAGGCGTAGGCCGGGTGCAGGTCCGCGAAGTCGGCGGTGCGGGCCGCAGTGCGGTCAGCGGCCTTAGCGGGAAACATGTTCATGCGGGGTGGGAGTTGCGGCGGGGCCGCCCGCCGATGGCCCTGACCGGGCGCGGCCCAGGGCGATGCGGCGCGGCTGCCGCCGGTGGAAGGAAAGCCAGCTGAGCAGAAAGCCCGGCGGCCGGTGCTTGGCCAGGTAGCGCAGGGCGTAGAGCAGCACCACGAGCACCACCAGAATCAGCAGGTAGAGAAAGCGCGGCACGGTGACCACGAGGCCCGCGACGCCGATGGCCAGCACGGCGGCCAGGAACAGGCCCACCACCAGCCCCAGGTCCGGCAGGTTCATGCCCAGCACCTGGGCGGGGCGCTCGATGCTTTTGTAGGAACGCATGGGCCAGTCAGCTTACGGAGTTACCCCGCCTTCGCCGCCGCCCATGGCGCTGGCCAGGTCTTCCTTGAAGTAGTTGAAGCCGAACCAGAGGATGACGCCGCCCATGAGCCAGCCCAGGGCCCCGAGCGCATCCGGAGCGCCGCTGATAAACTTCTGCACCACCCGCACCAGGCCGATGGCCAGCACGATGATGAAGAGCACCTGCACGATGCTGATGACAATGGTCTGCACGCTGCGCAGGGCGCCCACGGCGCGGCCGCCGGCGCCGGCCTGTCCGAATACCAGGGCCGGGGAAGTGGCCAGCAGCAGGGTCATTGCGAAACGTTCGGCGCGGGAAGGTTGATAGGTGTGGCCGGCTGCCAGCAGGCGCAGGCCTCCGGCAGCTACCTGGGCAGCGCCCTGGTGCAGGCGCGTGAGCAAGGGAGTTTGCATGGAAAAGGAAATAGGTGGAAGGATTGGGAAAAGGTGAAAAGCAGGGTTGAGGGCCTCACGCGGTAGCCGGGGCAGCGCGGCGGTTTTCCAGGGCCGTGCTCATCAGCTCGCGCATTTTGGCGCGGCGCTGGGCGGCGGTGAGCTCCACGCCGCGGTTGTGCTCGTCCGTGGCCGTGGGCGCCGGTGCCGAGAGATAGTTGTGCAGTGCGCCCTCCGGTAAGCGGCCGGCTTCGGCAGGGGCGTCTGTGGCTTCACTTGCTGCCCGTGCAGCCACTGGCGTTGGGGCTGCTTCCGGTGCCGCTGCCTCAGCTATGGAAGGCGGGGTTACAGTGGGCTCTGGTGGCGCTACCTCCTCGTCGGGACCTGACGCTACCATGGGCACCTCCAGGGGCGCCGGGTGGAAATCGGCCAGCCGGTAGTGCCGGGTGCGCAACGAGGGATGGTTACCCTCCAGGGGCGGCGGAACCACGTCGGCCCCGGCACTGGCCGGCATGGCAAAGCGCCACCAGAGTACCCCCAGCGCCGCCATCAGCAGCAAAAGCAGCAACCACAGCATCGATTTCAAGCGAAAGGCCGAAGTTTTTTATGAGCAATTGCGGCAACTATACGGAGCACTTCCGTATAAGTTCTGGTTTTGCAGAAGTTTTAAAGCAGCTATGCCGAAGCTTTGGGGTCATTGAACGGCAAGTCCGGCGTAGCCATGTACCGACAGCAATCGGGTAGTGCACGCGGCCGGCTGGTTTGTTACCTTGCACGCCCCTTATTGCTGCTGCATGACCACCTCTGTACCCAATCCGCCGGCTGCCCCCCCCATCGAGCCGGTCAACGCGGGGTTTCCCGACCCCGCGCTCATTGTTTCCTATGCCACTGTTCTGCGCTATATCCGCCACCGCCTCAACACGCTGCTGCACGGGCAGCTCAAGCCCTGGGCCCAGCAGCACAAGTTCAACTACGCCCGGCTGATTGAAATCAAGAAGCTGGAGGAGGAAACCCAGGCCGTGCTGCTGCAGCGCCTGATGGCCCACTTCCAGTTTCCCACCGAGCTGCTGCGCATCATCGTGCACCAGTCGCGCCGCCACTTTTTTCTGTTCACCTCGCCCGAGAGCCTGACCCGCTTCAAGGCCGAGCTCAACCTGTTCGACAACCCGCCTTTCGACGCCCCGGCGTCGCCACCTTCACCCCCTAACTAGCGGAAAGGCCCCGGAGCCTTTTCGCTCCCACGTTGCCCTTTTTGCTATGCCTGCTACCGTTGCTTCCCGTCCCAAGGCGAAACCCGCGCCTGTGGCGGCCTCCCTGGCTCGCCTGCTGCCCGACCCGGCCTTAGCCATTCCCTATGACGAGGCCCGGCGCTACGTGCAGCTGCGCCTGCGCAGCCTGCCCCACGGGGGCCTGCGCGCCACCTGCAATGCCTTTGGCTTTCCCTACACCACCAGCGTGGGCCTGAAAACCGGCAGCCTGCAGCGCGAGGAATACCGCCTGGTGCAAAAGCACCTGCGCGTGTTTGGCTTCGAGACCGAGCTGGTGCGCCTGTACGTCGGTGGCCAGCTCTGCGAGCACTACCTCTTTTCCGACGCTGCCTTGCTGGCTACCCTGCGCGAGCAGCTGGCCGCCCACGAGCAGCTGGTGAGCTAGCGCCTCCCCTTCCCTACTGCCTTCAGGATGTACTCTCCACCCCGGATTCCGGCGGTGCGGCTCGTCTGTACCCGTTTCTGTACCTCTTCTATCCACTCTTATGCCCGCAGCCTCTCCTACTCCGCGCGAAAACGACCCCCAGGAGCTCGACCGCTTCAAGCAATCCATTGACCTAGTAGACTACGCCACCCGACGCCACGGCTACGACGTGAAAAAGGCCGGCCCCCGCGGCCAGTGGCACCAGCTCGAAAAGGACGGCGAGATGCTCATCGTCTCCCGCAAGGGCGACCACCAGGTGTACCTGAACCCCGGCGACGACCGGGATTCGGGCTCCATCATCGACTTTGTGAAAACCCGGGAAAACCAGACGCTGGGACAGGTGCGCCAAACCCTGCGGCAATACCTGGGCGAGCCGGAACAGGGCTGGCAGGCGGCTACCTCTCCCCCACTGCCCGCCCCCACGGCCTATGCGCCCAGGCCCGCCGAGCCGGCGGAGATAGAAACCGAGGCCGAGCGCCGCGCCCGGCTCGTCGCCGCCGTGTTGGGCACCCACGCCGCGCTGACGGACCGCAGCTACCTGCACCACCGCCACCTCTCGGATGACACCATCGACAGCCCGGCTTTTCAGGGGCGGGTGTTTACCAGCCAGCAGGGCAACTTCCGCAACACGGCCTTTCCCCTGTACAACGAGCACGGCATCGCCACCGTGGAGCAGCGCAACGACGACTACAAGCGCCTGCTGCAGCTGCCCAAAACCGGGGTGTGGGTGTCGCACCCCACCGAGGGCAAGGACACGCACGTACAGCGCCTGGTGGTATCTGAGAGCCCGGTGGATGCCATGAGCTACCATCAGCTGCACCACCGCGGCGCCGAGGGGCAGCCCAACACGCTTTACGTGGCCACCAGCGGCACCGTCACCGAGCGGCAGGTGGAGCTGATTCAAAAACTCATCGACAAGCAGGAGCCCAAAGAAGTGGTACTGGCCAACGACAACGACGCGGCCGGGCGGCGCTTCAACATCAATTACCTCAACGAGCTGCAGGCCCCGCGCCGTGCCCGCGAAGTAGCCGATGGCCAGGTGGCCTACGATGAGGCCCCGCGCCCGGTGGAGTGGCACGCCACGGCTGCCGGCAAGTATCACACGGCCCTGCGCGTGGAGTTTCACCATGCCACCCGCACCGAAGGTACCGAGCACCTGACCCAACTCACCGCCCAGGTGCAGCAGCTAAGGCCATCGGCGGATGAAGCGGTGGCGCTGGAAGTGCAGCGGGCTACCCGGCAGCAGACCGTGGTGCGCCTGGTCGTGCCCAACGCCGACAGTCACGCCCTCGAAGAGCTGGCCCGCACGCTTCACACCCAGCGCGAAACGCAGCGCGGGCAGCTGGAGCGGCAGCCGAACGAGCCTGGCCGCCAGCCCGAGAACTTCATTCGCACTGAGTACGCCATCAGCAAGGATTTCAACCGCGACCTGGAGCTGCTCAGCCAGGGCCTCACCCGCGAGCAGGTGGCCCAGCAGGCCCGCGCTGACGAGCAGGCCAAGGAGCAGCAGCGCCAGGAAAAAGCCCGGCAGCAGCAGGAGCAGCGCCAGCAGGCGCAACAGCGCGAAGCCGGGCGGGAGCAGGAGGCCAATTCCCCGGAAGCCCAGCGCCGGGAGGCGGAGCAGCAGCGCCAGGCCGCTGCGCTGGCCGTAGCCGCGGCCGGCGGCGACCCGGCGCTTCAGCGCGCGGTGCAGCTCACGGTGACTGAGCCCACCCCGGCGGACGAGGCGACCCCCAGCCAGGCCCAGCAGATGCGCGAGCTGCTGCGCAAGGCCGGCGCGCAGGTGGAGCTGCGGGCGGAAGCAGACCCTGCCAGTGGCCAGCTGCGTAGTGAGCTTGACGTGCGCTACCAGCCGCACGCTACTCCCGGCGGCCTGCGCCAGCTCAGCCAGACGCTTGACGCGCTGGAGAAGTCCCCGCTGGTAATACTGCGAGAGGATGCCGCCGAGCAGGCCGAGCGCCGGCAGTTAGCCGCCCTGCCCCCGGAGCAGTCGGTTACCAAAAAGGCCATCGTCCGCATCGACGAGCCCGAGCCCCGAGCCGGCGCTAACGGAAAGGCGGAAGCCGTGGCCGAGCAGTTGCGCGAGGCAGGCCTGAACACCGGCTCGCTGCGAAGTGCCACCGACCCGGCCACGCACCAGCGCCACAGCGAGATTGAAGTCAGCTACCGGCTCGACCAGCCCAACCTAGCCCGGGCCAGTGCCGCCCTGGATGACGTGGCCCGCCAGCCCGGCGTGCAGCTGCACGAACATTCCGGCGACCGGGCCGAGCGCCACCGTCTGGCGCCTACCGGCATCAATGCCAATGGCCTGGCCGAACGGACGGCCGGTCCGGAGCGGTAGGGCTGTTCGGTTTACTGAGCGAATTCCCTTGAAATATGCCCTGATTTTTTAGTTTTGCAGCATTAGCAAGCTGCTAACCATGCTGGCGAAAACAGGTTATTCTTCATTTCAAGCGCCATTCGGTCTGCTGCAGGCAGGCCGGACCCTGGCCCCGGCTGCCCTTCACCTGCTGCCGATTTCCGAGCGCCCGGCCCTGTTCGTGGGTCCGCATCGAGGCTAATCCAACTTTCTGGTAAACATCCCCCGCAGCTCCTGCGGCTGCCCGCGGCTTGCCTGTAGCCGACGGGCCGGGCTGTCATTTTCCGGACTCCGCTCTCGCGGCTGTCCCGGAACCCTCGTTGCATCCTTTTCCACGCCATTACCCCGTTATGCTATTTACCGGTCACCGGCATTTTTCTGGTTTTTGCCCCGACATGAAGGGGATACTGCTAGAGCTCATCCGCGACACGTACACGCCCTTGCTGAAGCTGCCGCCGCACCTGCCCGATGAAACCTGGCTGCTTGCAGTTGGCAAGGCCGACCCCGTGTTTTTCTACCTCTATGATGGGGTAGGTCAATTACAAATTGGCGAAGCTTCCCGGGAATGCCTGCTGCAATGTCTAAAACAGGAACTCGGTGAGCCCGAATGAGTCGGTTCTCCAACAAGCAGAAGTGCCCGCCAGCCCCGTGCCTGTCGGGCACTTCTGTTTTTCATTTTAACAGTGGAACAGCAGCCTAAATCCAGGGACAGGGGCAGTGGGGAAGAAATGGTTTGACAACTGCAAATAAAGCGAAAATCGTTGTTTAAAAAGCAACAATAAGCTCTTGTTTCGCGTTTAATAAGTAAGGAAACGGTTTTAGAAACAGTTACTTAGCCTCTACTTAGCGATGAAAAAGCAAGCCCGCCCCGCCGCCGAAAAAACTAGCCGTCCCGACGTGTACCAGATTGTGACGGACCGCGTCATTGCCGCCCTCGAAGCCGGCCAGATTGCCTGGCGCAAGCCTTGGCACGCGGCCTACGGGCTGCCCCGCAACTACGTCAGCGGGCGGGCCTATACCGGCATCAACGCCTTTCTACTGCACCTGGTAGGCGGCACGCCGTTCTTTCTCACGTTCCGGCAGGCCCGGGAGCTGGGCGGCAACATCCGCAAAGGCGCCAAAGGCATGCCCGTGATTTACTACAACGTCACGACCCGCACCGACCAGCAAACCGGCGAGGAAGAGAAAACGCCTTTTATCAAGTACTACACCGTCTTTTCGGTTGATGACGTGGAAGGCGTGGAAATCACCCTGCCAGAGCAGCCCCAGGACCGCGCCCACGAGCCTCTGGCCGCGGCCGAAGCCCTGGTGTCCAACTGGACCGGTGGCCCCCGCATCGAGCACGGCGGCGCGCAGGCCTACTACGCCCCTGGGCCCGACGTGGTGAACGTGCCCCGGCCGGAAACCTTTACCAGCGGCGAAGCCTACTATTTGACCCTGTTTCACGAGCTGACCCACGCCACCGGGCACACCAGCCGCCTGGACCGCCCCGACCTGGCCGAAGCCCTGCGTCCGGGGGGCCGCGTCGGCTACGCCCGCGAGGAGCTGACCGCCGAGATGGGCGCCGCCTTTCTCTGCGGCCACGCGGGGCTAAACCCGGGCGCCACGCTGGAAAACACCGCCGCCTACCTGCAGTTCTGGCTGGAGCAGCTGCGCGGGGATAAGAAGCTGGTGGTGCAGGCCGCCAGCCGCGCCCAGCGGGCTGCGGAGTTGATACTCGGCAACGCAACCCCCAACGAAACGGAGCCCGACCCGCAGCCCACTTCTCCCGCCGCCGCGGCTGAGGTCGTGGCCAGCGGGGAGGCGCAGCCAGCGCCCCCTGTGGAGGCCGGCGCCGTGTCGCCCCGTCCTACCTTGCCGGCCTTGCCGCCGGTGGTTCTGGGTCAGGAAACCCTGCCTTCGCTGACCACGGTCGTCGTGGCCACGCAGCGCATCGAGCTGACCCGCCTGCTGGAGCATCCCGCTTTTACCGATGAGCAGCGGCGCACGGCCACGGGCCGGATTCTGGCCGAGTGCGACCCCGCCCGCCTGGGCCGTTGGCTGACCAACATCATACAGCGGGTGGCTGACTGGGAAGAGCACACCCTGGCCGAGGAGGCGCGGCACAACCCGCACCTCTACCCGGCCGATGACTGCTAACGCTATGTAGTCACCGCCTTCCCTGTTTGCTTTTATCGGCGGGGCCAGGGCCGGGGGCAGTGGGGTACCGTCCCACCGGCTCTGGTCTGCCGTTTTACCTTCTTCTTGACATCCTATGCCTGCCTCCCCTCCCCC
>NZ_BAABGZ010000071.1:0-83953 GCF_039541835.1 Hymenobacter saemangeumensis
CGACGTTTGGCAGGGTGGGGACTGTCTTTCATGACATTCGAAAGATAAGACCCTATTCTGTCCATGATTACCCGACCACCTCATCTTGGCCTGACAGAAGATGAAGTTGATTAAACTGCGTATTGGGCAATCACTACTTCTTCTGGTGAGTTTCCCCTGTATGCTCTTTATAGATTTTACTTGTCCATTATACCTCTAAGTGAAACCGCCCACTTTTCAACGAAAGCGGGAGGTTTCATTTTGTACGGAAAGATGTCTTTTTCCGCATTCGAATTCCGGCTGTCTAAGCCTCTCCTCTTATTTATAATTCGGTTAATAATTATCGAAACCGAGTTAATTTTTATTGTTTATCGATAAACAGCTTATACATTTGCCTCATTCTTTCACCTTCTAATCCTTATTCCTATGGAACCGAGCCCCAAATTTCTTCTGGCCAGCATGCGAGTACTGTTCTGGGTGGTTTTCATTGGCTTGTGCATCAACACCGGCGCCCTGCTTTTGTCGACGCTAGTCAGCCTCTTCACCAGCAGTGCCAGCCGCCTGCCTGGAGGACTGGATTTGTCCGCGCTTTATCAATATGATACCCGCCTGTACATCCCATATGTGTCGCTGGTGATAGCCTTATCAGCTCTCAAAGCTTACATGGCTTACCTGATGATTAAAATTGTCACGCGCTTTGACCTTGACCGCCCTTTCAACACCGAGGTGGCGCTGCTGGTCACGCGCATCGGCCACGTGGCCCTGGAAGCGGCGGTGCTGGCCCTCCTCATCACGAGCTACGGGAAGTGGGTGCAGCACCGGGGCGTAGAACTGCAGCCGCTGGACGGCACCGGCGAGTGGCTGTTTCTGGCCGGCGTCATCTTCACCATCGCGCACGTTTTTCGGCGCGGGGTCGAGTTCCAGGCCGAAAACGACTTAACCGTCTGAGCCATGCCCGTAATTGTAAACCTGGATGTGATGATGGCCAGGCGCAAAATGTCGCTCAACGAGCTGGCCGCCAAGGTCGACGTGACGGTATCCAACCTCTCTATTCTGAAAACCGGAAAGGCCAAGGCCATCCGCTTCAGCACCCTCGAAGCCATTTGCCAGGCCCTGAACTGTCAGCCCGGCGATATTCTGGAAGTAGGGCCCTAATACGGCGTAGCAGCCTTCAAGGGCCATACACATTCAAGCGAGTAGCGAAAGCTGAAACTCGCTTTTCAGCTCAGCAGCTTTCCTTAGTCTTACCTTAACGCAGCAGCGTGGGCTCCTCAGCCTGCGCTGTTGTCATATTACCCCATCACCCCCGCCGGCACCGGGTGCAGAATCAGCCACACCAGCTCGCGCAGGATTTCGCCCTCGTCCATGCTGCCGCTTTCGATGCCCTTGCTCTGGGCGTCGGCTCTTCTTATCAAATGAATGATGTCGACCACCCGCTCCACCGGGTAGGCGCGCAGGGCCTGCTGGTACTCTTTCTGGGCAAAGCTGTTGGCAATGCCCAGGCTCTTGAATACGCCGTCCGACGGGTTGGGACCGGCCTGGTGCAGCACCAGCAGCTTGCTGAAAAAGCCGAACAGCAGGGTTAGGTTCGGAATCAGCGGGTTGGCCTTGGGGTTGGCGGCGAAGTAGCCCAGGATGCGGTTGGCCTTGAGCACGTCGCGCTGCACCAGGGCCTTCTGCAGCTCGAAGATGTTGTAGTCTTTGCTGATGCCCACCATGCGCTGCACCAGCCCCTCGTCGATGGCCTGCCCGGCTTTGAGGTTGAGCAGCAGCTTGTCGACTTCGTTGGCCAGCCGGCCCAGGTCGGCGCCGATGTACTCGGCCAGCATGGCGGTGGCCTGCCCCGTAATCTGCTGCCCTTTCGAGCGCACGTAGGCCGTCAGCCAGGGTGGCACGGCGTTGTCGTACACCCGCTTGCTGGTCATGAGCACGGCGCCCGGCGCGTCCTTGCCGGCCAGCAGCTTGCCCAGCTTCTTGCGGCTGTCGAGGGTTTTGTGCTTGTAGCAAAATACCAGCACGGTGCTGGGCAGCGGGTTTTTCAGGTAGGCTTCCAGGAAGGGCCAGCTTTTTTCCTGCTCCAGGTCCGGAATAGACTGCGCCTCTTTTACGATGACCACCGAGCGCTCGGCCATCATGGGAAAGCGCTTGGCCTGGCCCAGGATGGCCGTTACGTCCACGTCCTTGCCGTACAGTATTACCTGGTTGAAGCTGCGCTCGTGCTCGGCCAGGGCCGTCTGCTCGATGCGCTCGGCCACCACGTCGATGTAGTAGGGCTCCTCCCCTTGCAGGAAATACACGGGGTGAAACTGCCGCTGCTGCAGCTGTTTGAGGAGGGCGTCGGACTCGATAGTCAATGGTTGAATGGGTGAATGGGTGAATGGGTGGATTCATCCCTGTCGTGCCACAAAGGTAAAGCCGCCTAGTACCTTTGGGGTGCTTTTTCCCTGGAACGACAGTTCAATTCATTTGCTCGTTCACCAGGCAATTTTGAATAGAGCTCAAATTCTCAAGCCATTCGCTCATTCACCCATTCACCCATTCACCCATTGAACCTGATTGAAGAACTCCGCTGGCGCGGCATGTTTCACGACATGATGCCCGGCACCGACGAGCACCTGCAGCAGAACGCGCCCGTTACCGGTTACATCGGCTTCGACCCCACCGCGGCCTCCCTGCACATCGGCAACCTGGCCACCATTATGCTGCTGGTGCACCTGCAGCGCGCCGGGCACCGGCCCGTGGCCCTGGTGGGCGGCGCCACCGGCATGATTGGCGACCCCAGCGGCAAGTCGGCCGAGCGCAACCTGCTCGATGAAGACACGCTGCGCCGCAACCAGGCCGGCATCCGGGCCCAGCTCGAGAAGTTCCTCGACTTCTCGGAAGGCCCCACCGGCGCCCTGGTGGTGAACAACTACGACTGGTTTAAGGAATTCGGCTTCCTGCAGTTTCTGCGCGAGGTAGGCAAGCACCTCACCGTCAATTACATGATGGCCAAGGACTCGGTGAAGCGCCGCATCAGCGGCAACGAGGACAGCGGAGCCGACGGCATCAGCTACACCGAGTTCAGCTACCAGCTGCTGCAGGGCTACGACTTCGTGCACCTGCACCGCAGCCTGGGCTGCACCCTGCAGATGGGGGCCTCCGACCAGTGGGGCAACATCACCACCGGCACCGAGCTGATTCGCCGCATGGGCAGCGCCGAAGGCGGCGAGGCCAAAGCTTACGCCCTCACCGGGCAGCTCATCACCAAGGCCGACGGCACCAAGTACGGCAAAAGCGAAACCGGCACGGTGTGGCTCGAGGCCAGCATGACCTCGCCCTACCAGTTCTACCAGTTTTTCCTTAATTCCGCCGACGACGATGTTAAACGCCTCATCCGCGTGTTCACGCTGCTGAGCCAGGCCGAAATTGAGGCCCTCGAAGCCGAGCACGCCCAGGCCCCCCACCAGCGCGCCCTGCAGAAAGCTTTGGCCCGCGACGTAACGGCTCGCGTGCACGGCGGCGCGGCGGCCGAAGCGGCCATCAGCGCCTCGCAGGTGCTGTTCGGCGGCGGCGACCTGGCAACGCTGGACGAAGCCACGCTGCTCGACGTATTCGCCGGCGTGCCCCGCCTGCCCGTGTCCCGCGCCGAGCTGGCCACCATCGACGCCGCCACGCTGCTCTCCGACGCTACCGGCAAGCAGATTCTGCCCTCCAAGGGCGAGGCCCGCAAGCTCATTCAGAACGGTGGCGTGAGCATCAACCGCGAGAAGGTGGCGGCCCCCGATACCGCAGTAGCTGAAATAACACCGCTCTGCGGGAGGTTTCTGGTGGTGCAGAAGGGCAAGAAAAACTACTTCCTGGTAGAGCTGATGTAAGCAGCCAGCCGTTACCCGCTTCCTGAGTGGCTAACCCATGCGTTGGGCTGGCAGCGGCCCGGGGGCACAAAAGCAGAGGGCAAGCCAGCTATGCGGCTTGCCCTCTGCTTTTGTGCCCCTTTTCTGGTTTGCTCCAAGCCCCATTTTTCCTTGCTGGGGCTATATTACTTAAGCTGAGCCTTAACCCTGGACCTCGCAAGGCAGTACTAAACTACCCGGGGAGTCCGGGCTTTTCACCAGCTTATCACATCCATAACGTACGCCTTATGAATCCGAACGACCCTAATCCCAACCAGATGCGCCCCAGCGACCTCCCTACCTCCGAGCGACTGGCCACGGCCGCTACCGGCATGATGAGCGCCATCAAAACCCAGACGGCCGGTGAGAAGGGCGAGCATGCCACCCACACCATGGCCAGCACGGAGATGGTAAAGGCCTACACCGAAAGCTGGCCCGCCATGTCGAAAAAGTCGGCCGAGCAAACCATTGCCAAGTACGGCCTGCCCAACGAGGCCCTGCCCAGCCGCCTGATTTGGTACAACAACCTGCCCTGGAAGCGCACCATCGTGTACCGCGACGAGATACCCCACAACTTTCCCCAGCCCCACTCCGACGTCATCGAAAACTTCATCGACTACCAGGTACCGCCGGACAAGGCCTCCGAGCTGGCCCGCTTCGATGGCAGCGTGATTGTGGAGCGCACCAAAGGGGAAGTGTCGGCCCGCTGCGACATGGAAGCAGCAAACATTCTGGCGTTAAACATGATGCACGAAATTGTCCAGGGCCGCCTGACGGCCGAGCAGGCCCGGGAGAAATATTCCGAGCAAACCGCGGCTTACGTCCTCAACCGCCCCGCTCCTTATGCCGAAGTACTGCAGTTTCAGCTGCCCACCACCGACACCACCGATACCGACCACGTCACCATCGGCCCCGACCTGCTCGACCAGAGCGTGGAAAAGGTGAAGGACATATTTCGCTCCTGAGTCCTACGGCGGCAAGAGCTTCGTTCAGATGGGTGCTCCGCCTATTCTGCCATGCCGTGAATTGGGGGCAAACGCGACTCCCGGTACTATAACCAATCAGGACCTCCTACCTATCCGTCGGGTCTGTGCTGGCCCTGGCCAGACTTTCCTTCTTCGGCGGCCGGCGGCGGTTTGTGGGCGGCGCGCCGCGCAGCATCTCGCTGTTGGTCGCCGGGCGCGTCGCAGTGGCCTACCTCTTACTGCACCTGTTCACCGAGCTCAGCGTATGGGTGGTCACTTCTAGCTAGGAAACCTGCTGGAAAGCCCGTGTGGAGCCTGGCACTGGCAGAGCAAAAAGGCCCCGCTGCAACTGTTGCAGCGGGGCCTTTTTATTTGTCCGAAGGCGAGTCAACAAAAACCACGTAAACCGAAGAGTCCGCGTGAATCCGTGTTTCAGTCTTACTTCTTCTTAGCCGGAGCAGCCTTCTTGGCAGCCGGAGCAGCTTTCTTAGCAGGAGCGGCCTTGGCAGCGCCGGCATCGGCACCGCTACCACCGGCAGCAGCGTTCTTCATGTTCTGCACGTTGGTGCGGTGCGTCTGCGCCATGGTCTTCAGCTGCTGCATGCCTTTACGTACACGGGTACCGGCGGCAGCATTGTTTTTGGTGAAGAACTTCTCAAAGTCGTCTTCCAGCGACATAACGAGGTCCTTCAGTTCAGCAAATGGGTTCATAAAATGGAGGGGTTTGGGGTGAAAAAAAGAGTTGGGTTTGGTGTTAATCCGGCCCTAATATACAGGGATTTCAAATGCAAGCAAGTTTTCGAAAAAAAATTCAAAACCCCTTCTCCTACCTTTAGAGGGCATTTTTTGTTGCGGAAACGGCTTTTTTAAAATCCCATGCCAAACCACTTAGCTTAGAAATGTACAAAAACAAAAGCGCCGGCCTCCTTATGGAAGCCGGCGCGATGCGGTAAATGAAGTGCCTTAGGCGGCCGTAGGAGCGGTTTGCGCCGCTTTGCTGTACAGGCCTTTGTCGAGCTTGGCCGACACCGCCTCAAAGGCCGCAATCGTTTCCTGAACGTCGCCCAGCGTATGCACGGCGGTGGGAATGAGGCGCAGCATAATCACGCCTTTGGGCACCACCGGATACACCACAATAGAGCAGAAAATGCTGTGATTCTCACGCAAATCGAAGGTCAGGGCAGTGGCATCGGGGATTTCGCCGTTCAGCAGCACCGGCGTCACGCAGGAGCTGGTAGTACCGATGTTGAAGCCTTTTTCACGCAGGCCGTTCTGCAGGGCGTGTACGATGGTCCACAGGTTATCCTTGAGCTCGGGCTGGGTGCGCAGCAGCTCCAACCGCTTTAGCGCCCCCACCACCAGGGGCATGGGCAGCGACTTGGCGAAAATCTGGCTGCGCATGTTGTAGCGCAAATAGTCAATTACGCTTTCCGGCCCGGCCACGAACGCGCCGATGCTGGCCATACTCTTGGCGAAGGTCGAAAAATAAAGGTCGATGTCGTCCTGAATACCCTGTTCTTCGCCGGTTCCGGCCCCGGTAGCGCCCATGGTGCCGAAGCCGTGGGCGTCGTCGACGAACAGGCGGAAGTCGTACTTCTGCTTGAGCGCAACCACGCCGCGCAGGTCGCCCTGGTTACCCGACATGCCGAACACGCCCTCGGTAATCACCAGGATGCCGCCGCCGGTTTCGTCCACGATGCGCTTGGCGCGCTCGAGCTGCTTTTCCAGGCTGGCCATGTCGTTGTGCTGGTACACGAAGCGCTTGCCGGCGTGCAGGCGCACCCCGTCGATGATGCAGGCGTGCGACTCGGCGTCGTACACAATCACGTCGTGCCGGCCCACCAGCGCGTCGATAATGCTCACCACGCCCTGGTAGCCGAAGTTGAGCAGGGTGGCGTCGGGCTTCATTACAAACTCGGCCAGCTCGTTTTCCAGCTGCTCGTGCAGGGTGGAGTTGCCGCTCATCATGCGGGCGCCCATGGGCAGGGCCATGCCGTACTCGGCGGCGGCTTCGGCATCGGCGCGGCGCACTTCGGGGTGGTTCGCCAGGCCCAGGTAGTTGTTCAGGCTCCAGGTGAGCACCTCTTTGCCGCGGAAAATCATGCGGGGCTTAATCTCCCCTTCCAGCTTGGGGAAAGTGAAGTAGCCGTGGGCATAGTGTGAGTGTGAGCCCAGCGGGCCGCGGTTGGCCGAAATCCGGTCGAAAATATCCACTGAAAAACGTTAAATAAGGGTGATGTGATGGCGAGGGGCAAGCCAATCCAATCTTGGCCCGGGCCAAATTAAACCAGCTAGGCTACAAAGGTAGCCCCGGCCTGCCGATGTGCATAATTTGGGCTTCTTAACAGGGAATGCGGCCGGGAGGTTACGGAGCGGGGCCGCTTTTAATTTCCGGCTGCAGTTGCCTCGCCAAGTTATGCGCCCAAGTCTAAACCCAGACCGCGGCAGTCCTTTGGGTGTTGTTAAACAAATAGGGGAAAACCTCCGGCTCCGCCCTGCCCGGGTTTAGCCGGCGGGGGCGGTCAACCGTTGTCTCGCATCGGTATAGAGAGTTGTGCCTTGCATACCGTATAGGCAGCTTTGGCTGGTAGGCGGCGGCGCGGTCGGCAATGGGTACGCCCAGCCGCTACGCAACATGACGCTGGTGCCTGGCTGGCCTTCTCGTAGCAGCGGGAGACCCAAAAGCCGTTTTGGGCGAGGTTCAGAAAGTCACAACTTCTTGACTGGGTGAGAATGGCTTAAGGCAAGCTGCTAGTGACCACCGACGCGCCGGTAGCGGCCCGCCACGAGGCGGTAGGTGCCCGCCGGCAAGGGGTGGACCACAGCGCTTTCATCCGGGGCCTCGTCGGTATCCGGCCGGTAACGGCCGAGCACGATGGTTCGGCCCTGGTCGCGTAGTGCGTAGGAGCAGCTGGCTTCGAGGTAGCGGCCGGGTACTTCGCGGCCGTCGTCGGTGGTATAGCCGTGGTATTCCTCGGTCTGGCCGACGAGGGCGCTGAACAGCCACTTATCCTGCCGCAGGTCGTACACCTGCAGCCACCTGACGGCCTGCCCGCTAGAGCCCCGACCCGCGCCCATGTGGCCGTAGGTGTTTTCGAGAACCAGCAGTTCGGCGCCGGCCGGGCGGTACAGCCGGTGCCGGATGCCCCCAAACGCACTGTGCTGGCCCAGCACCCGGGCCCGGTAGCGGCCCCCCCGAAACTCCAGCAGCACAATCGGGCCGAACCCATACTCGGCGCTTTGGGCCAGGAACAGCTGCCGGCCCGCCGCGTTGGGCAGCGACACCGGCCGCGGGTACCGGCCGCCGGTGGTGTCCGAGTCTTCCCCCCAGGGTAAAAACTCCCCCAGGGCGCAGAATTCGGTAATCCAGGGCGTCCAGTCGTTACAGCACTCGGTTTCGTCGAGGCGGTCGTTCGTGGTGTAGCGGATGAACTCGCACCGCTCCCACGCCTGCGGGCCGGGCGGCAGAGCGGCCTGGGCTATCTGCTTATCAATGGTATCAGAGAAGGCCACGTCACCGTCCGAATAGCGATAGTTCGGGTCCATTTTGGCAATAACCGCCGGCGGGCCATAGGGTATCGGCACCGAATCTTTCCGCGCCGGTGCGGCGGGCGGAGCTTCGGCCACGGGCGCGGCCGGGCCAGCCGGCGGCCGTTGCGCAGCGTCGCCGCAACCGGCTTGCAGCCCGAGCAGCAGAAAGCAGAATTGGGGGAAGCGGAGCATGGACCAGCGTCTGTGAAGGGGTTCTCGTTACAACGGGGCGAAAAATTACGCTAAGCCTCAGTTGATGTCAGACTGCCACCAGTCGGTACGCCCAGGTAGGCAAGGTAGCGGTAAATGGTGGCGCGTCCGACGCCGAGCAACCGGCCGATTTCAGCCACGGTTTTGTCTTGCTGCAGGTAATGGGTTTGGCCGCCCAGGCTTTGGAGAGGGCTTCCTTAGACAGCCCCCTGGGCCGGCCACCTTGACAACCCCGCGCCCGGGCCGCCGTCAGCCCAGCCTTGGTGCGCTCGCGGATGATGTCGCGCTCGAATTCGGCCAGCGAGGCAAACAGGTTGAACATGAGCCGTCACAGGCCTCTCCCACCACACCACTAAGCTATTAGTGGATGTCATTGCTGGACGTAGTCAAACCCCGCCACTGAGAATACGCCGGTATTCACAGCTGCAGGACTTTATCAAGGGAAACTCCCTGAACGTGACCCAAGACAAAAAGGCTGCGGAAGATGCCCGCGACGCTAAACGCATCAAGTACTCGTAATGCCCGTCTTAAACCTTATTTTCGTGTTCCTTCCTTTCTGCTGGCAGTATGATATACACTCCCCCGTTTGTTGAATGGCACATGCGCCGGGTTTCCTTTGCGGTGTACGGCGCGCTCGAGGAGCACATGGACATCCTGCTGCATATAGGCCCACATACCCTGACGAAAAAGAAGCTGGCCGCCTTTCGGGCGGATGGTGTGCCCGAGGTCGTGTTATTGTATGGGCAGCACACTGGTGGACTCCGGGTCGATTGGCGGGCGCGGGGGGGCGTGCGGCTGGAGGGCAGCATCAACCTGCTGCCGGTGGAGCAGGTCTACGGCCCGCTGCACCCGGATGACTTCCTGGTGCTGCCCGAGGACCCGCCCGCCGTGCACCACTTCCGACCCGTGGACCGGTTCAAGCCCGACGCCTGCGTGGGCTTGATTCACGACGAGCGGCGCAGCCCCGAGCTGTACTACTACGACGAGAGTGACCGGGACCCGGTGGCGCTGGACCTGGACTTGCAGGGCTACATTTCGCTGCTGCAGTTCACCTGGGGCTTTCTGAACTGGCAGTTGCTGCTGCTCGAGCTGGTCAGCCCCGCCGGGCAGGCCCGCCCTTTCCGCCTGCAGCCCGACTCGCTGGCCAGCAACTCCATCGGGGAGGACCTGCCGCTGCTGGCCCAGCAGAATCCCGACTGGGACCTGGACGCCTTCGTGGCCCACTACGACCTGGTCAAGCTCTCGGCCCAGCCTCAGGTGTAGCCGTAAGCGCGTCGGCACAGGCGGTGAAATCCCGCTGGCGCGCCTGCTGCCCCTGGCCTTGAGTTTTCTGGCCAAGTGGCTGAACCTGGACGGCATCTCAGGCGCCATTCAGACCGGCCTAAAGAAAGTGCAGGCCCCGGTCGAAAAGGCCGTGAACAACGTCCTCGACCTGGTTATTGACAAGGCCCTGTGGGGCAAGCTCCAGACCCGCGCCGGCCAGGTCGTCGGCGAGGTATAGCACACGGTTGACGCCCCCAGTAATAGAATCAAGCAGTTTTTTGGAGTACGGACCAAGTTGGAAACCCGCTCGGTTTTGCCCGGGACAGCAAAGCCCAAAGGCCCGCTAATAAGGCTAAAAAACCGGCACTTGTTACGCTAATCGAGCAACTCCTCGGCAACTGCGCGCCCTATTACGATATCCTGAAGCAAGTAGCTCCCGATTCCAAAGTAGCCGGGGACGCTCAACAGGCATTATTACTGCTGAATACTGGCTTGTCGGAAAAGCTTGCCGATTTGCTGGGCAATGAGCATCAAGACGTCATTGACAGGCGCTTGGAATTGTTGTACCGGTGGGAAGGGCTAACGGGAAAATACACCAGTATGGTTGGAATCAAAGATGACCAGCTCACGCCCGACCACCAGCCTAAAGTCGCTACTCTGAAAATGGCCCTTAAACTTACTTCGGGGCCCCGGAAAGAGCCGCTTTATAGTGCGCCCGGGTCACGGCTCGTATTCTGCAAGGCGAACAGGAAATTCAGAGCGAACCATTCGATAACCTACTACAACCATAGGCGAAGCGAGGGTAAAATCAGCCCAGTTCGTATTATCGGGTCGAATAGTAGATATTCTCCATTCACTGTTTCGCATGAGTATTCTCCCGTCCAACCATGAAGCGGTTTTTGCTGCTTTTGGCGAGTATCTAAAGAACGGACCGCTGGCTTTTGCTGATTTTGAGCCAACGCGGGACCCCAAAGACGCCATTGCCGGCTACTTTCGCGGATTGCCGCGCCGGCCTGAGGTAAACGAACTCACAGCAGTGGGGCAAGGCCGGGACCAATCACTTGCGGTGCTCTAGTGCACCGATTCTGGCCCGGACACCACACCCGTGGTGGCTTGGATGAGCAGTGATGGGATTCCGAACGGGGTAGTTGCTAAATCTATGGCCGACTTTCTTACCCTGCTGCCTTATGGCGTCGGGTTGATTATTGCCGTGCTGGATGCGCAACTCGACCACCAGGAAGCTCCATCACGCTTTTCGGATGCCCGGGCTAAAATAGGCCCTGAAAGGGTGGAGTACTATTGGAAAAAGGGAGAGGCAGATGTGGAGGCAGAAGTAGATGGCCGTGCCAACTACTTGTACTGGCTTCAGGAAACCTTCGGCTTACAAGCCGCCTCCGACCCTGTAACACTAATCTTGGTGGCGCTGGAGAGCCGCCCAAATTTTGACGAATGGGTAGCTTCGTTTGAGTAGCATGCGCTGGCGCAGCTCCACCTGGTCGACGTAGCGCAGCAGGAATTCGGTTTTGACCAGCCGGCCCAGCTCCTTCAGGGCTCGGTAGAGCGGGTGCTGGCGGGCATAGGCATTCAGGCGGCCGAACAGGCGAGAGGCCTCGCTGTGGCGCAGCTTGAGGGTTACCACCAGCCGCAGCACCTCGTTCCAGTGGCGGGCAATGCGCTCGGGGGCTAGGCGCGCGTCGGGCAGCAGGGTTTGTCCCAGCTGCCGATGAGTGGTCACGGGCTATAACAACCACCCCCTGCTGCAGCGCACCGCCGACGGCTGGCACACCCGCGGCGGCCGGCAGCTGTGGCAGGATTAGCGGCAGTCCCACGGCCCTTGTATCTTCGCCCGCTCCCACCTATCCGGCGCCATGGCGCCCGCTTTCTGTTTTTCAATGAAGAAAATCTCCAAACTCCTGGTAGCCAACCGCGGCGAAATTGCCCTGCGCGTGCTGCGCTCGGCCAAGGAAATGGGTTTGCAAACCGTGGCCATCTACTCCGAAGCCGACCGCAACGCCCTGCACGTGCGCTACGCCGACGAGGCCGTGTGCGTAGGCCCGCCCGCCTCCAAAGACAGCTACCTGCGCGGCGACAAAATCCTGGAGGTTTGCCAGCAGCTCGGCGTCGACGCCATTCACCCCGGCTACGGCTTCCTCTCCGAGAATGCCGAGTTTGCCCGCATGGTAAAGGAAGCCGGTCTCATCTTCGTGGGCCCCTCGCCCGAGGCCATGAACATTATGGGCGACAAGCTCTCGGCCAAGCAGGCCGTGCAGGCCTACAACATCCCGCTGGTGCCGGGCACGGCCGAGGCCATTTCCGACGTGGAAGAAGCCAAGCGCATTGCCGAGCAGGTGGGCTTTCCCATCCTGATTAAGGCATCGGCCGGCGGCGGCGGCAAGGGCATGCGCCTGGTGTACAACCTCGAGGAGTTCGAGGAGCAGATGCAGCTGGCCATCAACGAGGCCGTATCGGCCTTTGGTGATGGGGCAGTTTTCATCGAGAAGTTCGTGACCGGCCCGCGCCACATCGAGATTCAGGTGCTGGGCGACGAGCACGGCAACATCGTGCACCTGTTCGAGCGCGAGTGCAGCATTCAGCGCCGCCACCAGAAGGTGATTGAGGAAGCCCCATCCTCGGTGCTCACGCCCGAGCTGCGCGCCGAGATGGGCCGCTGCGCCGTGGACGTGGCCCGGGCCTGCGACTACACCGGCGCCGGCACCGTGGAGTTTCTGCTCGACGACCAGCGCAACTTCTACTTCCTGGAGATGAACACCCGCCTGCAGGTGGAACACCCCGTCACGGAGCAGATTACCGGGCTGGACCTGGTAAAGGAGCAGATTAAGGTGGCCCAGGGCCTGCCCCTGGCCTTCAAGCAGGAAGACCTGACCATCACCGGCCACGCCCTGGAGCTGCGCGTGTACGCCGAAGACCCGCAGAACAACTTCCTGCCCGACATCGGCACGCTCACGACCTACGTGCGCCCCCAGGGCCCCGGCGTGCGCGTCGACGACGGCTTCGAGCAGGGCATGGACATTCCGATTTACTACGACCCCATGATTGCCAAGCTGGTGACCTACGGCGACACGCGTCAGGATGCCATCAACCGCATGCTGCGTGCTATTGAGGAATACCAGATTACCGGCATCGAGACCACGCTGGCCTTCGGGCGCTACGTCCTCACCCACCCCGCCTTCGTGAGCGGCGACTTCGACACCAACTTCATCAAGGACCACTTCTCGCCCGACGTACTGAAGCCCGCCGCTCCGGATGAGGCCACGGCGAAAGTAGCCGCCGCCCTCGGCGCCTTGCTGCTGGAAACCAAGAAGCCCAAAGTGGCCACTGCCACGGGCACTGCTGATAACGCGGTTGGCTCCGGCTGGCGTAAGAACCGGCTGGGGGTGCGGTAGTTGCGCACTAATAGCGCAAGCTTGTGTCCACCTTGAGAAAAGAGGCTGCATGTGACTTAGACACTACCTGTACCATGATGCCTCTTTTCACAGCACTTCTTGCCTTAATTCCTATATCGACCTTCGCACAGGGAGTCAAGCAGGAGCACCTGAACCCATAGGTGACTTCCCCGGCTTTACAGCCAAGTACCACCCAAATACTCAGCGGTTCAGCAAACATCCATATTCATGAGCTAGCAACTCATGCCGTTTTATATAAGCATCTAGGGGACAGCAGCAAAGCAAGCTTCGCTAGGCGTTTGCATCGGGGTGACTTAATTGTCATCCGAGCAGTATATCCTCACTGGATTGCTATCAACCGCGCCAAAAGCCCAACCAAGTTCAGTACTGACACTACTACGTATTACTTGCCCAAGAATACTTTGAAAGTAGCCAGAACCTTTGTTTTGATTTAGGAAGAGCCTGGTCCTCCTTCTATTTCCTCAAGCATAATAATGCATCTGCAACACGTGCTTCCCAGCACTGCGTCACCCGCGACGCGGCGCCTATTTCCGTCGCTTCATTCCAGCGTGTGCAACTACGACGCGAAACCAGTTGGCATACCTTGCAGACGCGGGCCAGCAGCCGTGCTGCAAAATCTCTGACATGAAAACCCGTTCCTTGTCCTGGATACTTGGCCTTATGTTACTGGCCTCCTGTCAGGAACGTTCAGGTGATAACAACTTTACCTGCATTATTAAGGCAAGTCAGGCCGCAGGAGTCAAGCTGGAGGCACCGCTACGGGCCAATGGGTTCCAGATAGGCCAGATAGGACAGCTCGCGCTCAACCCAGGCGGCGATTTGATAGCGTCTATCGAAATGGCCGATACCTTTCGTCTTTCACGAAAAGCCACCCTTGAGCTTTACCAGCCTACGCTGCTGGGTGAGGCCTCGATTCGGGTTCTGAATTTTTCCGGCCCACCTTATCTGACCAGGCGCGACACGGTCGTGGTGGAATACAGCAAGCCCGCATTTCAACTGCCCGACTCTATTACGGCAGGTCACATCCGGGCCGCTTTGCTACACCTTGACTCAGCCATTCGGCACTCAGCCAATCAAAAAGTTAAACGCTGAGAAGGTTCCGGAGCAGCAGTGCAGGCTTAACCGCATCTGGCGAAGCCCTTGGCATTTATACCAGATGAATGTGGTGAGGCCCGGGTCTTTCCTGATACGGTGAGACTATCCAAGAAAAAAAGCCCGGCTTAGTCAGTCGGGCTTTTTTTCTGGTGAAAACGCTTCGATATCTGTCGGCTCTAATTCACTCGGCCTTTGTGTAAGGCTGGATTCTGCTGATTAAGGCTTCCACTGATAACTCAGCTTCAAAATGCCCTACTGCGGCTAAATAACTGATTCGCTGACTGCAAAAGCAACGGAAGAAACCCATTTAAAAACCAAGCCAAGTAAATCAGTTTTCATTTATTCCTAAATACCGTCAATAATTTTTCATTGTTTACAATTATCTGCAGATTGATTGTCTTTTTGCTCAGAAAATGCGGACATTTTTTGAAATATTTAAAACCATTGCCACTCTTTACTGCGTACTTATGGAGTATGATTCACTCACTGGTCATCAACTATCTTATTCCCCACTTTTTACAATTAAGTAATGAGAAGAATAATACTTAAGGCAACCCGGGCTTTGCTCGTCGCGGGGTTGCTGGCTGGCAACCTGGCTGCTTACAGCCAAAGCACTGGCAGCTCTGAAAAGGAACAAGTGCCCCAGGTCGCGCTTGAGCACATCCGGAAAAGCCAGAAGGCACTGCAGCTTTCCAACGAAGACCTCGCCGATGTGGTGCTGAGCAGCCAGAGCGCGAGTAAGAAAAACGGCCTGAAGCACTACTACATTCAGCAGCGCTACCAGGGCATTGAAATCTTCGGCGCCCTCACCAATGTCAACGTGGCCAAAGACGGCCAGCTCATCAGCCTGGGTAACCGCTTTCAGACGGACATTGCGAAAAAAGCAAAGACCAAAGAGCCCAAGCTCGACGCCCTCTCGGCCGTAGCCGAAGTTGCCAAGTACCTTAAGCTTTCCCTGAAAGCTCCCCTTGAAATCACTGCCCAAAGCCGGGGCAACAGCCGCGCCGCCACGTTTACTACGGGCGGCATTTCTTTGCGCCCTATTTCGGCACGGCTGGTGTACCAGCCGTTGGCCAGCGGCGGGCTGGCCCTGGCCTGGGAAGTTTCCATCTACGAGCTCGATGCGCGGAACTGGTGGAATGTGCGGATTGACGCCGGCACGGGCGCCGTACTCGACAAAGACAACCTGGTGGTGGAGTGCAACTTCGAAAACGATGGCCCCGGCGGCCATGCCCTGCACTCTTCCGCCGAAGCGGCCCCGTTCTCCTTCTCCTCGGTTGCTGCCAACCCTACCACCAATGCCTTTAATGTGTTTGCCGTTCCTACTGAAACGCCTTCGCACGGGGCTCGCACGTTTGTAAGCACCTCGGTGGCCGATGCCGCCGCTTCGCCCATGGGCTGGAACAGCATCCTGCCCGGCACCACGTTCTCCATCACCCGCGGCAACAACGTGTATGCCTACGAAGACCCCGACAACCTCAACGTGCCCGCGCCCGGCTCCAGCCCCGATGCCGGCCCCTCCATGCTTTTCGACTTCCCGGTTGACTTCACCAAGCAGCCGGTAACCTACCGGGATGCCGCCACGACCAACCTGTTTTACATGAACAACATCATGCACGACATCTGGTACAAGTACGGCTTCGACGAAGTGAGCGGCAACTTCCAGACTACCAATCCCAACCCGCTGCAGGGCCTGGGCGGCGACCAGGTAATGGCCGAGGCACAGGACAGCCGCAATGTGCTGGCTACCCGCAACAACGCCAACTTTGCTACGCCCATCGACGGCCAGGCCCCGCGCATGCAGATGTATTTGTGGAGCGGCCTGCCCGACCCCCAGATGTTCCGCGTAACAGCGCCGGCCGGCATCGCCGGCACCTACGCAGCGCGCGAGGCTTCCTTTAGCCGGCCCCTTACTGCTACGCCCCTGGCGGGCAAGCTCGTGCTGGCGCAAACCACGCCGCCGGCTTCCCCGGGCATCAGCGAGGAAGGCTGCGGCACCTACACCAACGCCGCCGCCATCAGCGGCAACATCGCGGTGGTGTACCGCGGCAACTGCTCGTTCTCCGACAAGGTGCAGAACGCCCAGCAGGCTGGCGCCGTTGCGGTAGTCGTCATCAACAACATTGCCGGCGACCCCATCACCATGGGCGGCACGCCCACCAATCCTACGCCCGCCATTACCATTCCGGCCGTGATGATTAGCATGGAAGCCGGCCGCCTTATCCGCCAGCAGCTCGATGCGGCCGCACAGGTAGACGTGGTACTGAAGAACAGCGGCGGCCTGCCCGAGCTGGACGGCGACTTCGACAACGGCATTATCGCGCACGAGTACGGCCACGGCATCTCCACCCGCCTCACCGGCGGCCCGGGCAACTCAAGCTGCCTCAACAACGCGGAGCAGGGCGGTGAAGGCTGGAGCGACTGGTTTGGCCTGATGCTGACCATGAAAGCCGGCGACACCAGCAGCAAGCCCCGCGGCATCGGCACCTACGTACAGAACCAGCCCACCTCGGGCCGCGGCATCCGTCCTTCGCCCTACAGCACCGATTTCGCGGTGAACAGCTACACCTACGGCGCCACCAACAACCCCGTGCTCACGCAGCCGCACGGCGTGGGCTTTGTGTGGGCCACCATGCTCTGGGACATGACCTGGGCGTTTGTTGACAAGTATGGCTTCGACGCCAACCTGTATACCGGCACCGCGGGCAATAACATGGCCATGCAGCTGGTTATCGACGGCTTGAAGCTGCAGGTGTGCAAGCCCGGCTTTGTGGATGCCCGCAACGCCATTCTGGCCGCCGACCGCGCCAACTACGGCGGAGCCAACCAGCAGCTGATTTGGAAAGTGTTTGCCCGGCGCGGCCTGGGCTTCAGTGCCCAGCAGGGCCTGAACACCAGCCGCACCGACCAGGTGGAAGCCTTCGACCTGCCCCCCGTCTACGCCTGCGCAGCCCCCACCATTGCCGTACTGCCCACTTCAAACGTGCGGACCAACGGCCCGGTAACCACCATCTACCTGGGTTACGGCCCGCAGAGTGTACAGCTGCAGGCCAGCAGCAGCAGTGCCGGCACAGTGCGCTATACCTGGAGCCCCGCCGCGGGCCTGAGCAATGCGAACATTGCCAACCCGCTTTTCTCGCCTACGGCACCCGGCGCGTACAGCCTGACGGTAACGTCGGTGAACAGCAATAACTGCAGCGCCTCGGAGTCGGTAATCATTAACGTGGTTGACGTACGCTGCGGCCCAGCCAACGACAAGGTGCTGGTTTGCCACGGCGACAAGGACACGAAGTGCTTAAGCCCCAGCGATGTGCAGAACCACATAAACCACGGCGATATGCTGGGGAACTGCGATATTATTCCCGGGAATGACTCGTTTGCCGCGCAGCACGCCGAAAACAAGCTAATCAGCACCCCGAACCCCGCAGTGGAATCGACAGACATCTCCTTCTCGCTGCGCGAGGCCGGTACCTACCGCGTGGAGGTGCTGAACATGCAGGGAACGGTGGTAGCGGTGCTGGGCGAAGGCTCCGGGGCCGCCGGCCAGCACTTCAGCCTGCCGTTCAACAAAGGCCGCTTAACCGGCGACGTCTACATCGTACGCCTCGTCACGGGCCAGGAAAACCAGTTTACCCGCGTTCAATTCAGAAACTAAGGAAAAGCAGGCCACTGGCTGCTACAACCGGGGTCGTGCCAAGGCACGGCCCCGGTTTTTGTTTTTAGAGCTTACTCAAATAGCTTATCTGCCTGCGTCTGCTCAAGGGGCTCTGCAAAAGCTTCTCAGCAGCAGTCAGCCTTACTCGCCTTTGATGCGCGGGTCAAACACAAAATCCTCCCAGCCGGTGATTCGAATCTGCCCGAAGTCCGGGTGGCGGGTGTTGAGCACGTAATTGTGCTCGAAGGCGATGATGGACGAGGGCACGCGCAGCACGGCGGCGCTGCGGCGGCCGTACCACTCGGCGCCCAGGGGCTGGCACTGGGCGTAGCTGCGCGGCGAGGCCCAGTCGGGCGGCAGCTGGTCCAGGGGCAGCTCCTCTATTGCCAGCGTATCCGGAATGTGGATGACGACGACTTTGAACAGGCTGTTGAGGCCTTCGCCGCTGCGGTGCACCACGTTTTCGAGGCAAGCCAGGGCGCGGCTGCCGGCCGCGTACAGCACCATCTGCCCGCGCAGGTTCCAGCGCCCGGGGTTGCCCGAGGCCACCAGCTCGCCAGCGTACTTGGCCAGGCAGATGCGGTAGACTTCCACTTGCTTAGTTGTTAGTTGTTCGTTGTCAGTTGTCAGGTCGTTCTGATGGCTGCTTTGCTAGAACAAGCTGACAACTGACAACGAACAACTGACAACTATAATCACGCAAAATCCCCGTAGGCGATGCGGGCTACTTCGTCGGCTACCAGGTCGATGCCGCCGCTGGTTTCGAGCAGGGCCAGGGGGGGCTGGTTGTCGAGGCCGTAGGCGGGCTTTTCCAGCCAGCGGCGGAAGGCGGCGGGGCTGCCGAATACTTCCTCGCCCTGCCGGGCCAGGGCCAGCAGCTTGAGCACCTGCTCGCTGGCGGCGGGGCTGAGGCGCTTGCGGGCCGTGCGGTAGGTGCGCAGCGTTTTGGTGGTGGTGTGCAGCAGCTCGGCCAGCTCGTCGGCGCTGAGCAGCAGCAGGCCGGCCACGTCGAAGGCGGCTTTGGCCAGTACGCCGCTGCGGGCCTCCATCACCAGGGCAAAGGAGTCGGTAACGGTGCGCTCGAACCCGGCCAGGGCGGGCGGGAAAGGTGCGGGCGAATGAACGGCAGTCGTGACCATGAGCGGAGGGATTAGGACCCAAATATGGGAAGTTTTTCCTGAATAAACGGAAAAAGGTTCTTTTCGTTCCCTCGCGCCAGCAGCAGGCACTTAGCGCCAGCAGCCGGCACTTAGAGGCTATCCAAATAGGGCGTCATGCTGAACGCAGTGAAGCATCTCTACTGCTTCGTCTGGGCCGTTCAACGAAGCGGTAGCGATGCTTCACTGCGTTCAGCATGACCGTTCTTTTTTCTACCTTGGGATAGGCACTTAGCGCCAGCCGCCGCCCAGGGCGCGGTATACGCTTACCGAGGCCTGCAATTGCTGCATCCTGGTTTCAACGAGGTCAACCTTCGATTCCAGGGCCTCGCGCTGGGTGAGCAGCACTTCCGTGTAGTCGGCCCTGGCCGAGCTGAAGAGGCTGTTGGAGATGGTTACCGACTCGTTGAGGGCCTGTACCTGCCGGGCCTGCTCGGCGTAGCTCTTGTCCAGGTTGCTGATGCTGGCCAGCTGATTGGCTACTTCGAGGTAGGCATTCAGCACGGTGCGCTCGTAGTGGTACACGGCCTGGGTCTGGCGGGCGTTGGCGCCGTAGTACAGGGCCTTGATGCCGTTGCGGTTGACGAGCGGCGCGAACAGGTCGCCGCCCAGCGACCACAGGGCCGACTCGGGCAGGCTGGCCAGCAGGCCGGGCTGGAAGGCCGCGGCCCCGACGGCCCCGGTGATGCGCAGGGCCGGGTAGAAGTTGGCGCGGGCCACCTGCACGTCGAGCTTGGCCGCCGCCAGGTTTTGCTCGGCCTGCCGGATGTCGGGCCGGTTTTGCAGCAGCTGCGCGGGCACTCCGGCCTGCAGGGCCTGGGGCAGCAGGCTGCTGAGGGCGTCGCTGTTGCGGGCAATGGGCTGCGGGTAGCGCCCCAGCAGGAAGTTCAGCCGGTTCTCGGTTTCAATGATGCGCTGCTGCAGGCCGTACTGCAGGCTCTGCGTGTGGTGCACCTGGGCCTCGAAGCGGCGCACGGCCAGCTCAGTAACGCGGGCGGCTTCCTTCTGCAGGCGCATGGCCTTGAGCGCGTTGTTCTGCAGGTCGATGTTTTGCCGGACGATGAGCAGCTGGTTGTCGAGGGCCAGCAGCTCGTAGTAGGAGCCGGCAATTTCGGCCACCAGGTTGGTCACCGCGAAGTTGCGGCCCTCCACCGAGGCCAGGTAGCGCAGGGCCGCCGCTTTTTTAGCGTTGCGCAGCTTGCGCCAGACGTCCACCTCCCAGGCCGCCACGGCACCCACCCGGAAATTGGACAGGGGCTCGGGCATGTGCTGGGCGGGCTTGATTTCGGTGCTTTCCTCCACGGCGCCCTGCAGGGTGTAGCGCCCGGCCTTCTCCACCTCCGTGGCCAGGCCCAGGCCCACGGTGGGCAGGTACTCGCCCTGGCGGGCGCGCACCTCCTGCCGGGCAATGTCGATTTCCTGCCGGGTGATGTTCAGCTCCTGGTTGTGTTGCAGGGCAGTGTCAATCAGGGCCACCAGGTGGGGGTCGGTGAAGAGCTGCTGCCAGCGCAGCCGGCCGGCGTAGCTGGCCGAGTCCGCCGGGCTGCCCACGTAGCTGGCTGGTACGGTGCGGCTTTCCGTTTTCTGCACCAGCGCGGGGGTTTTGCAGGCGCCCACGGCCAGCGTGAGCAGGGCGGCGCCCAGGCCCTGGTAGAGGCGTTGCTTAAGCATGTGACTCAACTTCTGCTATGGTTACGTGCGGTTCAAACTCAGTTAAGGGATGCTCGTTCTCGTCGCGGATAAGCTGGCGGCCTTCGGCCAGCGAGCCGAAGATGTAGTACAGGCCGGGCACGATGACGACGCCGAATACTGTGCCGAACAGCATGCCGCCCAGGGCCGAGGTGCCAATGGTGCGGTTGCCGATGGCCCCGGCCCCGTGGGCCAGCACCAACGGAATCAGCCCGGCGATAAAGGCGAACGAGGTCATGAGAATGGGCCGGAAGCGCACCTTGGCGCCTTCGATGGCGGCCTCGCGCACCGTCATGCCCTCCTCGTGCTTCTGTACCGCGAATTCCACGATGAGCACGGCGTTTTTGCCCAGCAAACCCACCAGCATCACCAGGCCCACCTGGGCGTAGATGTTGTTGGCCAGGCCCAGCACCTTGAGCAGCAGGAAAGAGCCGAAGATGCCCGCCGGCAGGGAGAAGATGACGGCCAGCGGCAGCAGGAAGCTTTCGTACTGGGCAGCCAGCACCAGGTACACGAAGCCCAGCACGACCAGGAAAATGTAGATGGCCTCGTTGCCGCGGCTCACCTCGTCTTTCGACAAGCCGCCCCAGTCGATGTCGTAGCCCCGGGGCAGGGTTTTGGCGGCCACTTCCTGCACCGCCTTGATGGCCTCGCCCGAGCTGTAGCCCTGGGCCGCGTCGCCGCGGATAGACGCCGTGGGGTACATGTTGTAGCGGTTGATTTCGTTGGCGCCCTGGCTTTTCACGATTTTCATGAAGGCCGAGTAGGGCACCATCTCGCCTTTGTCGTTTTTCACCCACATGTCCAGCACATCCTTGGGCAGGCGGCGGTACTCGGGCGAAGCCTGCACGAACACCTTGAAGAAGCGCTGGTACTTGATAAAGCCCAGCTCGTAGGTCGAGCCTATCATGATGGACAGGTTGTTCATGGCGTTGCCGATGCTCACGCCCTTCTGCATGGCCAGCTGGTTGTCAATCTGCAGCTCGTACTGGGGGTAGTTGGCCGAGAAGAAGGTGAACAGGCCGCTGAGCTCCCGGCGCTTATTCAGGGCCGCCATAAACTCCTCGTTTACCTGCTCCAGGGCCTTGTAGTCGCCGGTGCTGGTTTTGTCGAGCAGCTGCAGCTGGAAGCCGCCCGCCGCGCCGTAGCCGGGCACTGCCGGCGGCTCGAAGAACTCAATGGTCGCCCCGGGTATCTCCTTGGCTTTTTCTTCCAGGGCCAGCACGATGTCGTGAATGGACTGCTGGCGCTCGGCCCAGGGCTTGAGGTCGACCAGCAGGGTGCCGGCGTTGGAGCCGCGGCCTTCGGTGAGCACCTCGTAGCCGGCCAGCGAGGAAATGCTTTCCACCCCGGGCACTTCCTTGGCCAGCCGGGAGAGCTGCTGCGACAGGGCATTGGTGCGCTCCAGCGTGGAGCCCGGCGGGGTTTGAATAATGGCGTAGAGCATGCCCTGGTCTTCGGCCGGAATAAAGCCCGCGGGCAGCGTGGTGGAGAGGCCGAAGATGCCGCCGCCAAAAAGCAGCAGCAGGCCAAAGGTGACCAGGCGGCGGTCAACAATCTTCCCCAGGATGTTGGTGTAGCGCCCGGTAAGGCGCTCGAAGCCGCGGTTAAACCAGTCGATAAACCGGTTGATGGGCGACTTCTGGCGGGGCCGCCCGTGCGTGTTCTTCAGAATCATGGCGCAGAGCACCGGCGTCAGGGTCAGGGCCACGATGCCGGAGATGACGATGCTCGAGGCCATGGTGATGGAAAACTGCCGGTAGAAAATGCCCACCGGGCCGCTCATGAAGGCCACCGGCACAAACACGGCCGTCATCAGCACGGTGATGGCGATGATGGCGCCGCTGATTTCGCCAATCACCTCGCGCACCGCCCCGTAGGGCGAGAGGTGCTTTTCTTCCATCTTGGCGTGCACAGCCTCCACCACCACAATGGCGTCGTCGACCACGATGCCGATGGCCAGCACCAGGGCGAAGAGCGTTATCATGTTGATGGTCATGCCAAAGGCCTGCATGGCCATGAAGGCTCCCACCAGCGACACCGGCACGGCCAGGATGGGAATAAGCGTCGAGCGCCAGTCGCCCAGGAACAGGAACACCACCAACGCCACCAGGATGAAGGCGTCGCGCAGGGTGTGAATCACATTTTCGATGGAGGCGTCGAGGAAGTTCGACACGTCGTAGCTGATTTTGTAGTCCATGCCCGGCGGCATGGTCTGCTTCAGCTCTTCCAGCTTGGCCTTTACCCGCGCAATGACTTCCACGGCGTTCGAGCCGTAGGTTTGCTTGAGCATGATGGCCGCCGAGGGGTAGCCGTCGAGGTTGGAGTAGATGTCGTAGAACTCCGAGCCCAGCTCCACGGTGGCCACGTCCTTGAGGCGCAGCGTCTCCCCTTCGGCATTGGCCTTGATGATGACGTTCTTGTACTCCTCCACGTCGTTAAAGCGGCCTTTGTAAGTCAGCACGTACTCCAGCGCCGAGGCCTCCTTGCCGTCGGAGCGGCCGATGCGGCCCGGCGAGCCAATCACGCTCTGGTCGTTGAGGGCCTCCATCACGTCGTCGACGGAGATGTTGTAGGCCCGCATGCGGTCGGGCTTGAGCCACACGCGCATGGCGTACTGCCGGCTGCCGAGAATGCTGGCCCGCCCGATGCCGGCTATGCGCTGGATTTCGGGCAGCATGTTCACCCCGGCAAAGTTGAAGAGGTACCGCATGTCGGTATTCTTGTCCTTGCTGTAGAGGTTCACATACATGAGCATGTTAGGCACCACGCGGTTCACCACCACGCCCTCGCGCTGCACCAGCACCGGCAGACGGTTCAGAATCTGGGCAATGCGGGTGTTCACGTTCACCACGGCCTGCTCGGGGTCGGTGCCCAGGTTGAACACAATCTGGATGTTGGCCTCGCCGGCGCTCACGGCGTCGGAGGTCATGTACTTCATGCCCGGCACGCCGTTGATGGCCTGCTCCAGTGGGATGAGCACCGACTCGGTGAGCACCCTGGCGCTGGCGCCCGGGTAGGCCGTGCTCACCATCACCATGGGCGGCGAAATCTCCGGAAACTGGGAGGTAGGCAGGGTATTGATGGCCAGCATGCCCAGGAAGAGGATGACCACCGAGATGACGATGGCGAAAACCGGCCGGCGAAGGAATTTTGAGAACATAGGAATTAATGCTTGGCGGCAAACCCCACCCCCGGCCCCTCCCCAAAAGGGAGGGGAGCTAGCCCAGAGAGGGTGTCGTCTGGCTCCCCTCCCCACCGGGGAGGGGCCGGGGGTGGGGCTGCCCCTACTCCGAGTAGGTTTTCAGATGGGAGATAACCGCCTTGGGGTCCTGGTAAGTGAAGCTGATTTTGTCGCCGTCCTTCACTTTGCGGATGCCTTCGAGCATAATTTTTTCGCCGGCTTTCAGGCCGGAGGAAAGGATGTAGAGGTCGGGCATTTCGGCGGCTACCGTCACTTCGCGCTGGTGCACCACGCTGCGGCTGTCGACGACGTACATAAACTTCTTCTCCAGCACTTCGAACGTGGCCTTTTGCGGCACAATCAGCGCGTGGGGCAGCGGCACGGTCATCAGCACCGAGCCGGTTTCGCCGTTACGCAGCAGGCCTTTGGGGTTGGGGAAGGTGGCGCGGAAGGCGATGTTGCCGGTTTCACTGTTAAAGTCGGCCTCAATGGTTTGAACCACCCCAGGGTAGTCAAACACCTCGTTGTTGGCCATGCGCAGCTGCACGTGCATGGGGGTGTCGGTGGCGGCGTGGTGGGCCTGGTAGGCCAGGTACTCGGCCTCCGGCACGTTGTAGTACACCCACATCTTGCGGTTGTCCGACAGCGTGGTGAGCAAATCCCCTTCGTCCACGAGGCTGCCCAGCCGGGCCCGGAAGTGGTCCATGATGCCGCTGAACGGGGCCCGGATGGTGGTGAAACCCAGGTGGGCCTGGGCCAGCGCTACTTCGGCCCGGGCTTTTTCCAGCTTGGCCTGCGATAAAGCCAGCTCATTGCCCGACACGATGTTGCCGTCGGCCAGCTTCTTGGTGTTCTGGTACTCAATGTTCACGAAGCTGGCCTCGGCCTGGGCTTTTTTCAGCTCGGCCTGGTAGAGCGTGGGCAGAATCTGAAACATGAGCTGCCCTTTCTCCACCCGCTGTCCTTCGTCGACGAATATCTTTTCCAGGTATCCTTTTTCCAGCGCCCGCAGCTCGATGTGCTGGAAAGCGTGAATCTGGGCCACGTAATCCTTGGTAATGGTCGTATCCTGCTGCAGCGGGCTGGTGACGAGAAACTTGATGGGCTCTTCCTTTTCCTCGTGCTGCTTCGAGCAGCCGGCACTGCCAAACAGGGCACTAAAACCGGCGAGTAGGAACGGGAATGTTGGTTTCATAAAAACCTTGTGGGTAGAAATGGAGGTTGTGGGGCTAAGCCGGCGCGGGCGCCTTGCTCCTATTGGTGCTGCGGGCAACGCATGCAGGGTCCCGAATTCGGCTGCAAAGCACCCTCCACTACCATGAATATTTCATGAGGAAATGCCGCTACTGGCTCAGCTCAGGTTGCGTGCGGGACTGATGCTGGCGCGGGGCCGTACCCTGAGGGCGCTGCCCCGCGCCAGCAACCCGGCTCGCAACCTGAGTTAGACCCTTAATTTCGTTTCCTCATCCCTCCTGCCTTTCCCACCCCTGCGGCCTTGAATGTATTGATTGTAGAAGACGACCGCGCCCTGGCGCGCGAGCTGGGTTTGTACCTGCACAACGAGCGGTACCATTGCGACTTTGCCCGCACCGGCCGCGAGGCTTCCGAAAAGCTGTTCGTCAACGAGTACGACTTCGTGCTGCTCGACCTGGGCCTGCCCGACCAGGACGGGCTGCAGCTGCTGGCCGATGCCCGCCGGGAGCGCAACCAGCAGGCGTCCATCCTTATCCTGAGCGCCCGCGGCAGCGTCGACGACCGCATCAAGGGCCTGGACCTGGGCGCCGACGACTACCTGCCCAAGCCCTACTCCCTGCTCGAGCTGGTGTCGCGCATGCAGGCCATCACCCGGCTCAAGCACGGCGTGCGGCAGGACGTGCTCGAGTTCGGCCCTTTCACGCTGAATGTGAGCGACCGCACCCTGCGCCACGGCGATACCGACGTGCTCATCACCAAAAAGGAGTTCGACCTGCTGCACTACCTGCTGCTGCACCGCCACAAGGTGCTCACCCGCCTGCAGCTGAGCGAGCACATCTGGGGCACGCTGCTGAGCGAAAGCGACGAGCGCGACTCCAACTTCATCGACGTGCACGTGAAAAACCTGCGCCGCAAGCTGGCGGCCCACGCGGCCGGCGACTGGCTTGAGACCGTGCGCGGCGTGGGCTACCGCCTGCGCAGCACGCCCGAGGCATGAGGCTGCGCCAGAAGCTGGTGCTGCTCAGCACCCTATCCAAGGCCCTGATGGCGGCTTTGCTGCTGCTCGTGCTGCCCTGGCTGGTGCAGGCCCTGGCCCTGAGCCACACCGACCAGGCCCTGCACAAGGAGCTGCGCCGCGTGCAGGCGCGCATCAGCACCGTGGGCGTGGCCGAGTTTCTGCCGCGGGCCCTGGAAAACGGCCACGTGCACTACGACCTGCTGCAGGACGAGTACATCGAGCTGCGGCCCGCGGCCGGCACCACGGAGTACGACACCCTGGCCACCCTGCCGCGGCGGCAGTACGACCGGCTGGTCGACTTCCGGGTGCTGCGGCACCAGCTGCGGCAAAACGGCCGGAGCTACGTGCTCGAAATCGGCAAGAGCATCGAGTCGATTGAAGACGTGCACAGCCTGCTGCGTACCCTGGCCGGCTACGCCCTGCTGATTGCCGTGCTGAGCACGCTGCTGCTTGAGCTGGGTGTTATCGGCCAGCTGCTGCGGCCCTTCGACCAGATGGTGGCCCGGCTGCGGTCGGTGCGCAGCCCGGCGGCGGCCCCGCTCCCGCCGCTGCACACCAGCACTTCCGACTTTCAGTACCTCGACGACAGCATTCAGCAGATGCTGGAAACCATCCGGACGGTGTTTGAGCAGGAGCGGGAGTTTATCGCCAACGCCTCGCACGAGCTGCTCACGCCCATTTCCATCCTGCAAAACCGCTTCGAAAACATGCTGCAGGCCGAAAACCTGCCCGAGGAAGCGGAGCTGCAGCTGGTGGCTTCGCAGAAAACCCTGCAGCGCCTCACGGCCACCCTGCGTACCCTGCTGCTCATCTCCCGCGTAGAAAACGGCCAGTACCCGCGCACCGAGCAGGTGCCCGTGGCCGGGCTGCTCGACGAAGCCCTGGAGGAGCTCGAAGACCGGCTGCTCGACCGCGGCCTCACCGTACAGCGACAGCTGCAGGGCGCGCCGGCCGTACCCAACGGCAACCGCGCCCTGCTGTTCACGCTGTTCTACAACCTGCTCAGCAACGCCACCAAGTACAACGAGCCCAATGGCCGCATCACCCTGCAGGGCGAGGCGCTAGCCGATGGGCACTACGAGCTGCGCATTCACAACACGGGGCCGCCCATCCCGGCCGGGCAGCTGCCGCAGGTGTTCAAGCGCTTCCGGCGGGTGCACGCGGGCAGCACCGAAGGGCACGGGCTGGGCCTGGCGCTGGTGAGCACCATTGCCGACTTCCACGGCCTGCAGCTGCGGGTAGCGTCCGACGACACGGGCACCACCTTCACCCTGGGCTGGCAGCAGGTGCTTCCCGCCGAAAGCTAACGGACCAAACCCGCATGGGAGTGCGCCGTTAAGCAGAACATGAGAAGTACCCTTCCCGGTTGTTTGCTTGCCCTCTGCCTGAGCGCCCAGGCCCAGCCCTCCCCGCGACAGCTCTACCCCGGGCTGTTCGAAGCCGTGCAGCTGGGCCAGGTGTATGCCGATGGTAAAACCTTCGTGGATATGCTGCCCCAGGAGCCCCCGGCCACGGTACTGGGAGCCTACCAGCGGGAAAAAGACCAGCCGGGCTTCGACCTGAAGGCCTTTACCCGGCGCTATTTCTACCTGCCGCCCACCGACACGGCCAGCTACCGCAGCAACGTGGCCGGCGGCATCCGCGCCCACCTCGACACGCTCTGGACGGTGCTGCGCCGCCCGGCCCAGGCCACGGCCCCGCCCTACTCCTCGCTGCTTCCCCTGCCCCACCCTTACGTAGTGCCAGGCGGCCGCTTCCGCGAGGTGTACTACTGGGACTCCTACTTCACCATGCTGGGGCTGCGCGAGGCCGGGCGCACGGCGCTGCTGCAGGCCATGGCCGACAACTTCGCCTACCTTATCCGGGAGCGCGGCTTCGTGCCAAATGGCAACCGCACCTATTACCTCACCCGCTCCCAGCCCCCTTTTTTCGCCCAGATGGTGGGCCTGCTAACCCAGAATGCCGACTCGGCCGCCGTGCTGGCCCGCTACCGCCCGGCCCTGGAGCGCGAGTATGGCTACTGGATGGCCGGCGCCGACTCGCTGAAGCCCGGGCAGGCCACTCGCCGCGTGGCACGCATGCCCGGCGGGGAAACGCTCAACCGCTACTGGGACGACTCCGACCAGCCCCGGGAGGAGTCGTACCGCGAAGACGTGGAAGCGGCACGGCTCAGCACCCAGCCGGCGCCGGTGTTCTACCGCCACGTGCGGGCCGCGGCGGCCTCCGGCTGGGACTTCAGCACCCGCTGGTTCGGGCCCGAGGGCACGCTGGCCAGCATCCACACCACCGACCTGGTACCCGTTGATTTGAACTGCCTGCTGCTGGTGCTGGAGCAAACCCTGGCCCGCGCCCACCGGCTGGCCGGGCAAGCCCGCGAGGCTGCCGACTACGAGCGCCGGGCCCAGGCCCGTACCTGGGCCATTCGGCGCTACTGCTGGGACAAGCGCGCCGGCTGGTACGTCGACTACAACCTGCGGCGCCGCCAACAGGCAACGCGGCGTACCCTGGCTGGGGTTTTTCCGCTCACGTACGGGGTGGCCACCCCTGAGCAGGCCCGCCTGGCCACCCGCCGCCTGGGGCAGGAGTTTCTAGCCCCGGGGGGCTTGCTTACCACCACCCGCAGCAGCGGGCAGCAGTGGGATGCGCCCAATGCCTGGGCCCCGCTGCAGTACCTGGCCATTGTGGGCCTGCGCCGCTACCAACAGCCGGCGCTAGCCGACACGGTAGCGGCCCGCTGGGCCCGCCTGAACCTGCGCGTGTTTCAGCAAACCGGCAAGCTGCTGGAGAAGTACAACATATTGGACCTGAGCCGCCCGGCCGGCGGCGGCGAATACCCGCTGCAGGACGGCTTCGGCTGGACCAATGGCGTGCTGCTCAAGCTGCTGAATGAGCAGGAACCACGTCCGAAGCGGTAGAGGGCAGCAGGCCCCGGCTTGCTGCGCAAGGCCCGGGCCGGGCCATGGCAGGCGCGGCGGCCGGCGCCGCGTGCATGCCCTTCCCGGCTTACTCCTCCACCGGCTGGGGCGCGAGCGGCGGCACCGACGCGCGGGCTTCGGGCACATCGCCGGGGCCGGCGGGCCAGCCTTCGCGCTGCCGGCGCCGGTCACCGTCGGTAACCTCGGTCTGGTCGTGAAACAGAATTTGCTGGGTGGGAAAGGGCAGGTCGATGCCCGCTTCGGTCAGCTTATTTTTCACGGCTTCCAGCACTTTGTCCTGGGCATCCATCACATCGGCGCGGCGGGGCGGGTTCACCCACCAGCGGGCGCGCAGGTTCACGGTGCTGTCGGCCAGCTCCACCACCAGCACCTCGGGGCCGGGGTCGGTCAGCACGCCCTCCACACCGCGCATGGCTTCAAGCATCAGCTCGCGGGCCCGGGCAATGTCGTCGCCGTAGCCGATGCCGATGTCGTACTGCAGGCGGCGCATCTCATACGCCGTGTTCACGGTTACGGCGTTGGTAAAGAGCTCGGCGTTGGGAATCACCACGCGGCGACCGTCGTAGGTTTTAATGGTGGTGGCGCGGGTCTGAATAGACTCCACCGTCCCCTCAAAGTCCTTGTACTTTATCTGGTCTTCAATTTTAAACGGCTCGGTGAGCAGCAGCAGGATGCCCGCCAGGAAGTTCTGAAAGATGTCCTTGAATGCAAAGCCAATGGCAATGCCGCCCACGCCCAGGGCGCTGACCAGGCTGGCCGGGGTAAAGCCGGGCAGCATAATAGTGACGGCCACCAGCACGCCCAAAATCAGCATGGCCACGTAGGCCAGGCGGCTCAGCAGCAGCGACAGGCTATGGTGTTTGCCCTTTTTGCGAGTGACGCGCTGCACCCCGGCGCGCACGCCCCGGGCCAGTAGCATAAACAGAACAAAAGCAACTATTCCAAAGGCTACGTTGGGCAGAGCCGCCATCAGGTCACGGCCAATCTGGTTGAGCTTTTGCCAGGCAATCGAGAAATCCATAGGCACGGGGGTTACAGAGCTTGGTCAGCCCCGCCTTAACACCCCGACAAGCGGAATAGCCAAGTGGAGCGCGATGGTCATAGCATGGTCTGTCTATACCCAGCCGGCTGGCAAAAGGTTAAACTCAACCTTGGCATCGTCTCCAAACAGAAGGGTTTGCTCCACCTGCAGCTCAACAGCGGGAAGCAGAGTGCCACCCCCATCAAACAGCCCCATCAGGAGGCTGGAATGGCCTGCTGATGGGGCTGTTTATTCTCCGGGCATGCTTATGGACTTTCCAGGTGCGGGCCGACAGGCACTGGCTACAGCAGCTCCGTCACTTCGCGCACCCCCACCGGCCGGTGCACGGTAAAGCCTTCGCCAAACTCCACGCCTATCATGTGGCCGTACTCGCGGGCGCGGGCTTCCATGAACTTGCCAAACTCCTGGCTGGACAGGTAGGTCTGCGGCGCGTCTAAATCGGGGTTGAAGAACTGGGTGCCGTAGGCCTGAATAGAGGCCCACTTCGTCGCCCAGTGCGCCGTAATGTCGACCACGAAGGCCGGGGCAATGGCGCGGTCCTGAATGTAGTGATACACATTGCGCGGGCGCCAGGAAGCCTGGGGCTGGCCGGCGGCGTCCAGGGTTTCAATCATGCGCAGGCCGGCCAGAAAGCAGGCGTCGGACGCCAGCTGCGCAGCCCGCCCGTGGTCGGGGTGCCGGTCGTGAATGGCGTTGCAGAGCACCACATCGGGCTGGTAGCGACGAATGGCTGCAATCAGCGGCAGCTGATGCTCCCGGTCGTTGCGAAAGAAGCCGTCGGGCAGCCCCAGGTTTTCGCGGGCGCTGAGCTGCAGAATCCGGCTGGCCTCGGCTGCTTCGGCGGACCGCGTGGCCGGCGTGCCGCGGGTACCCAGCTCGCCCCGGGTAAAGTCGACCACGCCCACTTTTTTACCCGCGGCTACTGCGGCGGCTAGAGTGCCCGAGCAGGACATCTCCACGTCGTCGGGGTGGGCGCCCAGGGCCAGGATGTCCAGTTTCATCACTGATTTTGCTGCTTATGTTGATTACACTGATTCTGATTCCTGCTGTGCCCTTTCTGCTTTATTGATGTCATAGCCGAAAAAATCAGCGCAATCAATATAATCAGCGGCAATCAGCGATACTACTTAATCCTCACCTTCTTGCCTGGCTGCAAGGTTTTGAGGCCGGGGTTGAGCTTGCGCAGGGTGCTTTGCCGCACGCCGTACTTCTCGGCAATTTCCGATATGGTGTCCCCGCGCCTGACGGTATGGGTTACCGTGCGCCGGGCCCGCGAGGGTCCTTCGCCTCCTCCGCCCCGGTGGCGCAAGGCCCGGTTGTAGTAGTTGAACAGCTCCGAGGTAATGGTGAAGTTGTCGCTGCGCAGCTTGTAGTCCGGGAAGTCATACACCTGGTAAGGGTTGATGGGGTTGCCCTCGTAGCGCACCTCAAAGTGCAGGTGCGAGCCCGTGCTGCGCCCCGAGTTGCCGCCCCGGCCAATGAGCTGCCCCGCCTTTACGAAGGTACCTACCTCCACCAGCGGCTTGCTCAGGTGCCCGTACAGCGTTTCCAGGCCATTGTAGTGGCGCACCAGCAGGTAATGCCCGTAGCCGCTGCCGTCGTACTTGCTGATGCGCACCACGCCATCGAACACGGCTTTCACCGAGTCACCGGTTTCCAGGTCCAGGTCCACCCCGTAGTGCCAGCGGTAGCCGCGGAAGCCAAAGCCCGAGGTGGTGGGCGTACTGGTGAGCGGCATCTTGCCGTAGCGCTCCCGGGGCGGGTCCACCAGCCTCAGGTTCAGCGTGTCGCGGATGCGGCGCCCGTCCACCCGGTAGGGGTTGATGTTGCGCGTGTCCCAGATGGCATAGTAGCCGGCCACCTTAATCCAGGAAGAGTCGATAAGAACTTCTTCCGACATCTCCACAATTTCCTGGCTGCCCTCGTTCAGCGTGGTGGTGTCCTCGCTCACGATGCTCAGCTCCCGGGCCGGGTTGAAGTAGATGGACTTGGCCGCGTCGGAGTTGTCGTCGGGCAGCTCCTCGGTTTCAATCACCGTGGTTGTATCCGGCCGCACGTAATGAATGGTGGGCGTCTTGATGCGAAAAAAGTCCTTCCGGCTGGTGTTGCCAGACCGGGCCTTGGTGCGCGGCGGCTTGCGGCGCTGGGCCTGGGCCGTATGCCCGCTCAGCAGCAGGAGCAGCAGCGTGAGCAGCAGTGCCGGCCGCCAATAAGTTGTTTGAAGGAAATGCAAAGGCAGAAAATGCAAGTCAACCCCCGGTGCAGCCCGGACGAAGTCGCAAATTAGTGATGAATGATTAGAGGTTAATGATGAGAGGTTAATGATTAATGCCGTTCTGATGACTTGGAACGGCATTAATCATTAACCTCTCATCATCAATCACTGATTTTAATGTACACCCAGCGCGGCCAGGTACCGCTCGGCGTCCAGGGCGGCCATGCAGCCCGAGCCCGCGGCCGTAACGGCCTGCCGGTAGGTGTAGTCCTGCACGTCGCCGCAGGCAAACACGCCGTCGACGTTGGTTTTGCTGGTGCCGGGCACAGTTTTCAGGTAGCCCTGCTCGTCGTGGTGCAGGTAGGGCTGGAAAATCTTGGAGTTGGGCTCATGGCCAATGGCCACGAAGAATCCCGTCAGCGGAATCTCGCGCAGCTCGTTGCTCAGCACGTTTTTCACGCGTACGCCTTCCACGGCGTGCTCGCCCAGAATCTCGTCGGTAACAGTATTGAACAGCACCTCAATCTTGGGGTTATTAAGTACGCGCTGCTGCATGATTTTGGAAGCCTTCATCTCTCCTTTCCGCACTATCATGGTCACTTTGGTGGCCAGGTTGGCGAGGTAGGTGGCTTCTTCGGCAGCGGTATCACCGGCGCCCACAATGGCCACCTCCTGCCCGCGGTAGAAAAAGCCGTCGCACACGGCGCAGGCCGATACCCCCGAGCCGTTCAGCTTGGCCTCCGAGGGCAGGCCCAGCCACTTGGCCGAAGCGCCCGTGGCAATGATGACGGCATCGGCCGTCAGCTCAATGTTCTCGTCAATCGTGACCTTGTGCGGATGCCCCGAGAAGTCTACCGCCGTGGCAATGCCGTAGCGAATATCCGTACCGAAGCGGGTGGCCTGCTTTTTCAGGTCTTCCATCATCTCCGGGCCCATCACCCCGTCCGGGTAGCCGGGGAAGTTCTCCACGTCGTTGGTAATGGTGAGCTGCCCACCGGGCTGCAGGCCCATGTACATGACGGGTTTCATGTTGGCGCGGGCGGCGTAAATGGCGGCGGTGTAGCCGGCAGGGCCGGAGCCGATAATCAGGCACTTGATGTGTTCAGGCATTTTGAAAGCGCAGGGTGACGCCTGCGTATTTTTAAGTTATTCGCAACAATAAGAACGTCATGCTGAGCGAAGGCTAAGCATCTTGCCCGCAGCAGTAATCCTTTTGTTTGAGTTTACTCTTGTGGTAGAGATGCTTCGACTTCGCTGCGTCGCCGCTTGATGCGCGGATTGCTCAGCATGACGTTCTTTTTAGTTCGTCTTGCTTGAAAAAGGCAAAGCAACGCTATTAAAAAACCCCAACCTTACAGTCGGGGTTTTCTAATAACAAAACTAAGCAGGAATTAGCCCAGGTAGGGCTTCAGTGCCTTCGAGCGCGAGGTGTGGCGCAGGCGGCGGATGGCCTTTTCCTTAATCTGCCGCACCCGCTCGCGGGTCAGGTTGAACTTCTCGCCGATTTCCTCCAGGGTGAGGGCGGCTTCGCCGTTCAGCCCGAAGTACAGCGTGATAACGTCGGCTTCGCGCTTGGTGAGCGTGCTCAGGGCGCGCTGCACTTCCTTGCGGAGCGAGTCGTTCATCAGGGCCATGTCGGGGCTTTCCTCGTCCTCGTTTTCGAGCACGTCGAGCAGGCGGTTTTCTTCGCCCTGCACGAACGGCGCATCCACGGATACGTGGCGGCCCGAGATTTTCAGGGTGTCCACCACTTCCGAGGTCGTCAGCTCCAGCACTTCGGCAATTTCCTCCGGCGAAGGCTCGCGCTCAAACTTCTGCTCCAGCTCCGAGAACGACTTGCTGATTTTATTGAGCGAGCCCACGCGGTTCAGGGGCAGGCGCACGATGCGGCTCTGCTCGGCCAGGGCCTGCAGAATGCTCTGGCGAATCCACCACACGGCGTAGGAGATGAACTTAAAGCCGCGGGTTTCATCAAAGCGCTTGGCGGCCTTGATGAGGCCCAGGTTGCCCTCGTTGATGAGGTCGCCCAGGCTGAGGCCCTGGTTCTGGTATTGCTTTGCTACCGACACTACGAAGCGCAGGTTGGCCTTGGTCAGCTTCTCCAGCGCCTGCTGGTCGCCTTCGCGGATGCGCTGGGCCAGCGTCACCTCTTCGTCGGGCGTAAGCAAATCCACTTTGCCAATCTCCTGGAGGTATTTGTCCAGCGACTGGCTTTCGCGGTTGGTAATCTGCTTACTGATTTTTAGCTGTCTCATGGAGCAGGTTTAATAACGGTGTCTTTGGGTTCAAATGTCAAGAAAAGCGGAGCCAGTGAGGCAGCACGAAGTCAGAGAAAGGCAACACCTCTTCCCTAACGAAAGTTCGCGCCTTACTGTTGGGAAGTTCCGTTGCTGGCTTCGGCCCGCTCGGGCTTGGGCAGAAGCACCTTGCGCGAGAGCCGGTACTTGCCGGTTTTCTTGTCAATCTCAACCAGTTTCACGTCAATGTCCTGCCCTACTTCCAGCACGCCTTCCAGCGTGGCAATCCGCTCATGGGTTACCTCCGAGATGTGGAGCAGGCCGTCTTTGCCGGGCATGATTTCCACGAAGGCACCGTAGGGCTGAATGCTGCGCACCTTGCCTTTGTAGGTTTCGCCCACTTCCGGCTGGGCCGCGATGGCCCGGATGCGGTCGATGGCGCCCTGCATGTCCTCCTGGTTGGAGGCGTAGATGCTTACGTGGCCTTTCTCGTCCTTTTCCTCGATGATAACCGTGGCGTTGGTATCCTTCTGAATCTGCTGGATAACCTTGCCGCCGGGCCCGATAACGGCACCGATGAATTCTTTGTCGATGAGCATCTTGTGCGAGCGCGGCGTGTGGGGCTTCAGCTCCGGTGCCGGGGCGTTGATGGTCTTGGCCATCTCGCGCAGGATGTGCAGGCGGCCTTCGCGGGCCTGGTGCAGGGCGGCGGTCAGAATCTCACTGCTCAGGCCCTGGATTTTGATATCCATCTGGCAGGCGCAGATGCCTTTCTCGGTGCCGGTCACTTTAAAGTCCATGTCGCCGAGGTGGTCCTCGTCGCCGAGGATGTCGCTCAGCACGGCGTACTCACCGGTTTCCTTGTCCTGTACCAGACCCATGGCGATGCCAGCCACGGCCGAGCGCACTTTCACGCCGGCGTCCATCAGCGCCAGCGAGCCGGCGCACACGGTAGCCATCGACGAAGAGCCGTTGGACTCCAGGATGTCCGACACGATGCGGATGGTGTAGGGGTTCTCCTCTTCCGAGGGCAGCACCTGCTTCAGCGAGCGGGCGGCCAGGTTGCCGTGGCCGATTTCGCGGCGGCCGGCGCCGCGGTTGGGCTTCACCTCACCGGTCGAGAAGCCGGGGAAGTTGTAGTGCAGCATGAACTTCGAGAAGCCCTTGTTCAGGGGCTGGTCGATAATCTGCTCGTCGAGCTTGGTGCCCAGCGTGACGGTGGTCAGGCTCTGGGTTTCGCCGCGGGTGAAGATGGCCGAGCCGTGGGCGCCGGGCAGGTAGTTGATTTCCGACCAGATGGGGCGGATTTCGGTGAGCTGGCGGCCGTCGAGGCGCACACGCTCCTTCACCATCATGTCGCGGATGGCCTTCTTCTCAGCCGAGCCATAGTAGCGGCTGAACATCTTCATGTCCAGCTCCGGCTGCTCTTCTACAAGCTTATCAAGGAATGCCTTTTTCACCAGCGAGAAGCCTTCCTTGCGGCCGGCCTTGCTGGTGTTGCCCGAGCGGGCCACGTCGTAGGCGCCCTGGTAGATGGCGTCCTGAATGCGCTGCTTCAGCTCGGGGTTTTCTTCGTACTTGGGGTACTCGCGCAGCGGCGACTCGGCCGTGCGGCCTACGGCAGCCGCCAGGTCGAGCTGCAGCTGCACCTGGGCCTTGATGGCTTCGTGGGCGAAGGCAATGGCCGCTACCATCTCTTCTTCGCTCACTTCCTTCATCTCGCCTTCCACCATGGCTACCGAGTCCATCGTGGCCCCCACGATGAGGTCCATGTCGGCGCGGGCCAGGTCGGAAGTCTTGGGGTTAATCTGGAACTGGCCGTCGATACGAGCCACGCGCACTTCCGAAATCGGACCGGCGAAGGGAATGTCGGTGATGGCCAGGGCAGCCGAGGCGGCCAGGGCGGCCAGCGCGTCGGGCTGCACCTCTTTATCGGCGGAGATGAGCGAAATCATCACCTGCACCTCGTAGTGGTAGTCTTTGGGAAACATCGGCCGCAGGATGCGGTCGACGAGGCGGCAAATCAGGATTTCGTAGTCCGACAGGCGGCCTTCACGGCGCTGAAAGGACCCGGGAATCTTGCCGGCCGAGCCGAACTTCTCCTGGTAGTCGACCGACAGCGGCAGGAAGTCGATGCCTTCGCGCTGGCTCGGGGCCGACACAACCGTGGCGAGCAGCATGGTGTCGCCGAGGCGCACCACAACGGCGCCGTCGGCGAATTTGGCCAGCTTGCCGGTTTCAATGGAAATCTGACGGCCGTCGGGCAGCGCCAGGGTTTTGGTAATGGCTTGGGGTTGGGACATCAGCGGGGTTTGCTTGAAAAAGCGACAGCGGGCGAGCAGCCAAAAACGCAGACGGATAAGACCGGGCGTTACTCAAATTAAAAACAGCGGAAGAACTCCAAAAAAGCAGCAAAACATTCCCACGGCCCCGGAGCCAAACCGAAAGGAATAAAAAAAGAGTAGGGAACCTTCGTTGGAAGGCTCCCTACTCTCAGGCTTTGGGCTTACTTACGGATGCCCAGCTCCTTAATAATTGCGCGGTAACGGTTGATTTCCGTATTCTGCAGGTAGTTTAGCATGCTACGGCGCTTACCTACCAGCTTCAGCAGGCCCAGGCGGGTGCTGTGGTCCTTCTTGTTCACCTTGAGGTGCTCGGTCAGGTGGTTGATGCGGTGGGTGAAGAGGCCAATTTGCGCCTCAGCCGAGCCGGTGTCAGTTTTTACGTGTTGCAGGCTGTTCTTTTCGAAGATGGCCTGTTTTGCTTCAGTAGTGAGTTTCATCGGTTGATAGGTGTTACCCCGTCTTGGATTTAAAGATGAAAAAAATAAAAAAGGGCACCCCATACCTTGGGGTGCCGCAAAGGTAAAGAATTTTTAATGAGGAAAAAAGTGAAGTTGATTTTTTGATGTGATGATTTTGGTGAGGAGGTGAGGAGGTGAGGAGGTGATAAGGTAAAGGACTGTCATGCTGAGCGGAGGCGCAGCCGTAGTCGAAGCATCTTTACCACGAGAGTAAACCCAATCAAATGGATTACTGCTGCGGGCAAGATGCTTCGCTTGCGCTCAGCATGACGTTCTTTTTCCCTCTTCACTTCATCACCCCATCACCTCCCTCACCTCATCACCTGATTACTTCCTCACCTCCTTACCCGGCCGCCGGCTTGCGGGTAAATAAGCGCCTGGGCAGCTGCCGCCAGAAGTCCAGGTCGAGCAGGCCGGAGTCGTTGTAAGCCTGGTAGAGAAAGAACAGCCCGAAGGGCAGCAGCACTATGTTGGCCAGCCACATGCCCAGGCCGGCCGGCATCACGAACTCCTTGCCGTATTTCTCGCCCATGATGCTGAGCACGTAGTAGATGATAAAGAAGAGAATGGCCACCAGAATGGGGACGCCAAGCCCGCCTTTTTTGATGATGGCCCCCAGGGGTGCGCCAATCAGGAACATGAGCAGCACGGCCACCGACTGCGTGTACTTGCGGTACACCTCAATGCGGAACAGGGCCGAGTCCTTGGCCAGGTTGGTGAGGCGCTCGGCGGTATTGTTGGCGAAGCTGCGCATGTTGCGGGCCCGGTTGGCTGCTTGCTGCAAAATATTAGCGGTTGGAACAGGCAGCTTCGCGGCCGGCACTTTCCAGTCCTGTACTTTCTGGGCATCGCGGCGGCCCAGGGTATCGAAGCGCTGGTAAGAGTAGTAGGCATTGCTTTGCCGGGGCACGAGGGTGCGCTCCTTCAGCAGCGCCTGCTGAATAGAATCGGTGGAGCGGTGCAGCTGCGTAATGTTGAGCATCATGCGGTTGGCCTTAAACAGCTCCTGGGGCGTACGCTGCGTGCCAAAAGAAGCCAGCGAGAAGGTCACCACGTTGTGGTCGAAGCCCTGGCGGATGAAGCTGGCCGCCGACCGGTCGCGGGCGTCGGGCTGTTCCACGTAGGTATGGCCCTTGAACAGCTCCAGGCCCAGGTACTGCCCGTTGAAGCGGGTAAACATGCGGCCCGAGTCGGCCAGCATTACCGTGGCGTTGCCGTTTTTCTGGGTGTGGTCGTAAATCATCACGCCCTGCAGCCGGTCGCCGTTTTCGCCCAGCTTTTTGTCTACCTTAATGGTGTAGCCCGGGATGCCGTTGTAAAACACCCCTTCGCGGATGTCAAGAGCCAGCTTCTGCTGCCGCACATCCCAGAGCAGGCTGTAGGCTTCGAGGTTGGCCTTGGGCACTACTTTCTCATTAAACCAGAATGCTCCGATGGCCAGCCCGGTGGTGAGCAGCAGCACCGGACGCAGAATGCGTGTCAGGGCAATGCCCGAAGCCTTGATGGCGGTCAATTCGTGGTGCTCACCCAGGTTGCCGTAGGTCATGAGCGAGGAAAGCAGCACGGCCAGGGGCAGCGACACGGGTACGATGAGGATGCTGAAGTAAAACAGCAGCTGCAGCAGCACGCCCGTGCCCAGGTCTTTGCCAATGATATCGTCGAGGTACTTCAGCAGGGTGTGCGTGAGCAGCACGAACTGCACCACGGCGAAGGTGAGCAGAAACGGGCCCGCAAAAGCTTTCAGGATAAGCTTGTCCAGCTTTTTAAACATGGGATGCAGTATAGTCGAAAATCAAAAGGCCAGCCGGCATGCCCGGCCGTTGGGTATAACGAAGCCAGGCCGCTAAAAATGCAGTAGCGCCAACTTTTTAGCCTGGTGCCCTGCCAAAGCAGGCACGCAGCCGCAAAGTTCGCGCTACCAACGATAATGACGGGCTCAGGGGACCGACGGCCTGCCCCTACCCTCCTACCTGCTCGCGCAGCTTGTACACCAGCCCGTCCCACATTTCCTGCTGGTCATCGGCATCCTGCACCGGGGAATAGTCCGTCACGCGCAGAAACACCTCATCGGTTACTTCCGACGACTCCAGGGTAAACTCGAGGTAGTTGGCATCGGCCACCGGCTGGCGGTGCTCGTCGAGGAACACAAAGCGCACGGCGCGGTTCAGGCGCTGCCCCGAGATTTCGGCGTAGTGGTTTTCCCGGTCCCAGATAAAGTTCAGGCGCTGGCCTTCCACGTAGCGCACATCGTCGCAAAACCACTGGGCCAGGCCCGATGCCGTGGCCAGGTAAGGAAAAAGAATTTTCGGCGAAGCATTGATGGGGTATTCCACCACGAAACGCGCTTTGGTTTGAATATCAGGTAAAGCCATAAGTCCAGAATCAAGCAAGCCCACCCGGCTAGGGGGTCAGCCCCCGCAGGAAAGCAGAAAAACAATGTTTTTTTAGGTTCACACCTTGCAGCGCGTTCCTTTTTCGCGTTACCTTTGCACCCACAAAACCCGGCGGGGTAGCTCAGTTGGTTAGAGCACAGGATTCATAACCCTGAGGTCACGAGTTCAACTCTCGTCCCCGCTACTTCAAAAACCGTTTTGGCTCCGTGCCGAAGCGGTTTTTTTGCGTTTGGCGGATTTACTCCGCTTGCGGGAAAAGCTCTTGCTTGCCGAAACCGGCTACCGAGCACCAACCCAGTTGGGCGGGGTGCGATACCCCCGCGTTCCGACCCGCACAAAACAAGAAAACGCTATACCCACGGGCAAGCGTTTTCCTGTTTTGTAGCCCGGGGAGGCCGTTATTTTACTTTCTCCACGATGCCTTTGAAGGCAGCGGGGTGGTTCAGGGCGAGGTCAGCCAGCACTTTGCGGTTGAGCTCAATGCCGGCCTTCTTCAGGCCGCCCATCAGCTGGGAGTACGACAGGCCGTGCTCGCGGGCACCGGCGTTGATGCGCTGAATCCAGAGGGCGCGGAACTCGCGCTTCTTTACTTTCCGGTCGCGGTAAGCGTAGAGAAGGCCTTTTTCAACGGCGTTCTTGGCTACGGTCCACACGTTCTTGCGACGGCCATAATAGCCTTTGGCAAGACGCATAATTTTCTTACGGCGGTGGCGCGAAGCCACATGGTTTACACTTCTTGGCATAACCTGAGTTGTTTTTGGCAGCCGGCGACGTCGATTAGCGTCTTGCGGCCGGAAGCCTGGTTTGAAAAAAATTAAAAATTAAAAATGAAGAATTAAAAATTAAAGCTAAACCAGGCCAGTCCGGGCATTTTTAATTTTTAATTTATAATTTTTAATTGACTAGAGCACCAGCATCTGCTGCACGCGGTTCATATCGGCGGTGCTTACCAGGCCGGTATGCGTGAGGCCGCGCTTGCGCTTGGTGCTCTTCTTGGTCAGGATGTGAGATTTGAAGGCGTGCTTCCGCTTCACCTTGCCCGTTCCGGTGAGCGCAAAGCGCTTCTTGGCACCGGATTTCGTCTTCATTTTCGGCATTGTAGTGGGTTAATTGGTGGTTGTTGATTGTTAATTGTTGATTGCTGACAACCAGAGAAGTTGGCAGCCATCGACAACCGGGTAAAGTCTATTCTTCGTCGGCTTCGGCGGCCTTGGCCTCTACCGGCTTGGGTGCCTTCTTTTCCTTGTCGCCGCCGGCCGGAGCCGGCTTGCTGGCGGGCTTGGTTACTGCCGCGGCCTTGGGTGCCAGGTACAGGAACATGCGCTTGCCTTCGAGCTTGGGCAGCTGCTCCACTTTGGCCAGGTCTTCGAGGGCCTGGGCAAACTTGAGCAGCAGGATTTCGCCGCGCTCCTTGAACACGATGCTGCGGCCCACGAAATGCACATAGCTCTTGATTTTCGCGCCTTCGCGCAGAAACTCCTGGGCGTGCTTCACTTTGAAAGCAAAGTCGTGGTCGTCGGTGTTGGGACCAAAGCGAATCTCCTTGATAACGACTTTGGTTTGCTTGGCCTTCAGCTCCCGGGTCTTTTTCTTCTGCTCGTACTTGAATTTCGAGTAGTCGATAACCCGGCAGACCGGCGGGGTAGCCGTGGGCGAAATCTCGACCAGGTCGAGGTTTTGCTCCTGGGCCATGCGGCGGGCCTGGTCAATCGGGTAGACGCCCTGCTCCACGTTCTCGCCCACGAGGCGAACCTCCCGGGCCGTGATTTTCTGGTTGATTTTGAACGGCTCTTCCACCTGCTGGCGGGGCACGTACCGACGATTCGGAGTAGCTATGGTTTGGTCCTCCTGCTAAAAAAGTGGCGGGAAATAAGATTCTAAGCGGTTTTGCCAGGGTAGGCCCTGGCAATCAGGGGGCAAATATCGGTGTTTTCTTTTGGAAAGACAAGCAATACTGCTTTTTAAGTGGCATTACATGGCTTCCACCATCTGGCTTTGCACGCTTTTCACAAACGCTTCCAGCGGCATGGAGCCCAGGTCGCCCTCGCCGTGCTTGCGTACGCTGATGATGTTGTCCTGCTCTTCCTTCTCCCCTACCACCAGCAGGTACGGAATTTTACCCATTTCAGCGTCCCGGATTTTGCGGCCGATACGCTCGTCGCGGGCATCTACCGTACCGCGCAAATCGTGCTGCTCCAGCGTGGCTTTTACCCGCTGGGCATAGTCGATAAACTTATCGGAGATGGGCAGCACGATAAACTGCTCGGGCGTGAGCCACAGCGGGAAGTTGCCGCCGCAGTGCTCGATGAGCACGGCCACGAAGCGCTCGAGCGAGCCAAAGGGGGCGCGGTGAATCATCACGGGGCGCTGCCGCGAGTTGTCGGAGGCCACGTACTCCAGGTCGAAGCGCTCGGGCAGGTTGTAGTCGACCTGAATGGTGCCCAGCTGCCAGCGGCGGCCGATGGCGTCGCGCACCATGAAGTCGAGCTTGGGGCCGTAGAAGGCCGCTTCGCCCAGCTCGGTCACGGTGTTGAGGCCTTTTTCGGCCGCGGCCTCCTTGATGGCGGTTTCGGCGCGCTCCCAGTTTTCGTCGGAGCCGATGTACTTGGTTTTGTTGTCGGGGTCGCGCAGCGAAATCTGGGCCGTAAAGTCGGGGAAGTCCAGGGCCTTGAGCACGTAAAGCACGATGTCAATCACCTTGGTAAACTCCTCCTTCACCTGGTCGGGGCGGCAGAAGATGTGGGCATCGTCCTGCGTGAAGCCGCGCACCCGGGTCAGGCCGTGCAGCTCGCCGCTCTGCTCGTAGCGGTACACCGTGCCGAACTCGGCCAGGCGCACGGGCAGGTCGCGGTAGCTGCGGGGCTCGCTCTTGTAGATTTCGCAGTGGTGGGGGCAGTTCATCGGCTTGAGGAAGAATTCCTCGCCGGGGTTAGGCGTCTTAATGGGCTGGAAGGAGTCGGCCCCGTACTTCTCGTAGTGGCCGCTGGTCACGTACAGCTCCTTGGCGCCGATGTGGGGCGTCACCACCGGCAGGTAGCCGGCTTTCACCTGGGCGCGGCGCAGGAACTGCTCCAGGCGCTCGCGCAGGGCCGTGCCCTTGGGCAGCCACAGCGGCAGGCCCGCTCCTACTTTCTCAGAGAAGGTAAACAGCTTGAGCTCCTTGCCCAGCTTGCGGTGGTCGCGGCGGCGGGCTTCCTCCAGGCGCTCGAGGTACTCGCTCAGGTCTTTGGCCTTGGGGAAGGTGATGCCGTACACGCGGGTAAGCTGCTGGCGGCTGGCGTCGCCGCGCCAGAACACGCCGCCCACGTTCATGAGCTTGGCCGCCTTGATGGTGCCCGTGTCGGGGATGTGGGGCCCGCGGCAGAGGTCGGTGAAGCTACCCTGGGTATAGAAGGTGATGCTGCCATCTTCCAGGCCTTCGAGCAGCTCCAGCTTGTAGGGGTCCTGCTTTTCCTGGAAGTAGGCAATGGCATCGGCCTTGGATACTTCCTGGCGAACGAAGCGGCTTTTGTTTTTGGCCAGCTCCAGCATCTTCTTCTCGATTTCGGGGAAGTCTTCGCTGGAGATGCTGCGCCCTTCGCCCAGGTCGACGTCGTAGTAAAATCCGTTCTCGATGGCGGGGCCGATGGCCAGCTTCACCCCCGGGTACAGGGCCTCCAGGGCTTCGGCCATGAGGTGGGCCGAGGAGTGCCAGTAAGTGGCTTTGCCGGCTTCGTCGTTCCAGGTCAGGATTTCAACGCTGGCGTCTTCGGTGAGGGGGCGGTGCAGGTCGCGCACTTCGCCATTAACGCGAACGGCCAAGGCATTGCGGGCCAGGCCTTCGCTGATGCTGGCGGCCAGGGAATGACCGGTAGAGCCGGCTTCCACCTGGCGAATGGAGCCGTCGGGGAGGGTAATATTGAGCATAAGAATGGTTTTGCGATGGGCGCAAAGCAGGCGCAAGTTAGCATCTGCCGCGTAGGGTGGGCAATTTTTTCTATATGCCCCGCCCACAAAAGGCCATTCGGGCGCACTGACCGCCCCATGCTGCTGCTTACTTGGCCTCCGGGCGCCGCGGCTCCAGCGGCTCCACCGGCGCGGGCCGGGCGGGTGCCGCCGGGCGCCGGTAATAGTACCGGGGCCGGGTGCGCAGGCTGTCGGGCAGCAGCAGCTGCACCTGCTCGCCTACTTTCCACACTTTAAAAGTCCAGTGCTGGTTGCCGGGGTTTTCGGCCACCAGCAGGCGGTACTGGGCCAGGGCCTCGGGCAGCCGGCCTTGGGCTTCGAGGGCTTCGGCCAGCAGGGCCCGCGCCTGGGGCAGGCGGGGGTTGCGGCGCAGGGCCCGGCGCAGGTGCGGAATAATGCCGGGTGGGCGCTGTCCCGAAGCGGCCGTTGCCAGGGCGATGCGGTAGTCGGCCCGGTACACGGTGGTGTCGAGCTGCAAAGCGCGGCGGTAGTACCACAGGGCGCTATCGGGGCGCGGTGGGGTGCGCAGCTCGAATTGCCGGCCGTAGTCGTAGTGCAGCTGGCCGGAAGCCGTATCCAGGCGCATGCCCAGCCGGGCGTAGCGGGCGGCATCGTTGGGAGCCCGCCAGGCATTGAGCAGAAACGCCAGCTGGTGCAGTATCTCGGGCTGGCGCGGCTCGCGGGCATGGGCATCCTGCAGGTATTGCAAGGCCATGGACGTGTCGCCGGTGGCGGCATAAGCCAGCCCCTTGTAGAACATGGCCGCGCCCTGGTCGGGGTCGAGGCGCAGGGTACGGTCGAAGTTGTCGAGGGCGGCTGTGTAGTTGCGGGCGGCGAGGTGGGTTTCGCCAATCAGCAGCGGCAGCTCGGGTGTCGCAAACTTGTGGGCAGCGGCCTGCCGGGCAGCGGCCAGGGCTTCGGGCAGGCGGTTGAGGGCCCGCAGGGCCCGGGCCTGCAGAAAGTACAGGCTGCCATTGTCTTCGTCGATTTCCAGGGCCGCCGCCACGTCGCGCAGCGCCGCCGAGGGCTGGCCCGCCGCCAGGCGCAGGGTGGCCCGCTGGGCCAGCAGCGCAGTATTGCGTGGCTGGCGCTGAATGGCCCCGTCGAGCTCGTCGGCCTGTACGCGGGGGCCGCTCTGCACGGTGGCCAGGTTTACAAACGTATCCGGCCGCTCATTGGGGGTGGAGTCGCAGGCCGCGCAGCCCAGCAGCGTCAGCAGAAGGTAACGGCGGTAAAAAAGCAGGCCGGGCATGAGCAGGAATGGAAGTCAAACCACAAACTTACAGCCCCCGTCCTACTTGTTGGCCAGGGTATCGGGCGGTGAAGCCGGCCGGGGCAGTCGGCGGGCTTCGCGCTTTTGGCGGCGCAGGTCTTTGCGCACCAGGGGAGGCAGCATTTGCTGGCAGAGGCGGCTCACCACCAGGTCGTCGCTGGTGATGGGCGGAATCCTGGCGGCTTCGCGCAGCACGGCAATAGCCATTTGCCGGCGTCCCTGGTAGCTGTACATCCGGGCCAGGTCGTAGCAGAACTGCAGCCGGCCCGGGTCAAGCCGTCGGGCTTTTTCCAGCGACTCCATGGCTGCGCGGCTGTTTCCACCCTGCGGCACGCCCCCCAGAGCCAGCTTGCTGAACACCCGCTCCAGCAGGTTGTAGTGGGCCACGCGGTATTGCCAGCGGCCCAGCAGCTGCCAGGCATCGGGCAGGTCGGGGCGGCGCTCGGTGGCCAGGTACACGTGCGAGCGTAGGTCGCGGTAAGCCTTGAGCCGACCGCGGGCGTTGCGCAGGGTGGCCTGGTTGAACAGGGCCAGGGCCACGGCGTAATTACTTTCCCCCCCCTCGGGCTGCAGCAGCAGGGCCCGGTCGGCGTAGTCGCGGGCAGCATCGAAGTAGGCGCTTTTGCGGGTTTCGTCGCTGTAGCGGGCGCCAATGCGCACACTTAGCACAGCGGCCTGCCACAGCGAATAGTAGTGCCCCGGGCTCAGCTTCAGCACTTCCTGAAACTGGGACAATGCTTCGGAATCTTTGAAGGCAGCCTCCAGCTTGGTTGCCTCGGTCACGGCCTGCCGAATGGTGGGCGGGTCCTGCTCCCGAAGCGGGGCGCGGGCCGGAGCCGGAGGCCGGGGCCGGCTGGCTTTCGGCTTGCCTCCCCTCCGCTCCCGCGGCGGGGGCTGCGCAGCTCCCTCAACCCAAAGCAGGAGCAGCCCAAGCAGCAGGCAGTACTGCCAGCATTGTCTTACCCCCGTAATCAGCCAGTTGTGGGCACTCATCAGAGCAAAGAAACGCGGCTGCCGCCGTGAAGTTGCCGCTTTACGGTTTTTAGAGGGGACTTTGGGTTGCTGTACTGCTCGAAAAGCGGTGAGTTAAAAGCTGATGCTACGCCGTTGGAAACGAGGGCCCGGGCCAGCGCCCCGTGGCTGCTATTTGCCGGCCTTTGGTTTGCCGTTACAACGACTGGTAAGGCAGTAGCATCTTTCTACTGTAGTAGGCCAGAGGTCCACAGTCAGGCGGCACAGGTTATCTGCGTAACACCAGTAATGGTCGAATCAGAACCTGTTTTTGCTTCTAACAACTGCTGTTACTGCTACTATCCTGCGCAAAAACCGGGCAGGGCGAGTCGATAAAGGCCTTATCAGCCTAATCATCGGCTCGCCCTGCCCGGTAAAGCGGGATGAGGGGCTCGGGCCCGTGGGCATGCCTACTAAAACAAGCCCAGCTGGGCCTTGGGCCGTTTCAGCAACTCCCGCGCTTGGGCCACTTCTTCAGCCGTCACATCTACCGGCCCGCTCGGCTCCGCTACGGGCAGCGCTTCGGTGGCCGGCCCGCTGCCATTGGGCTTGGGCAGGGTAACCGGCCCACGGCGCTTGGCTACTTCGCGGCGCTGGGGCTCGGGGCCCTCGTCGGTGAGCAGGCTCAGGGCGTGGATTTTGTAGAAGTTGAGCTTGTTGCCCATGGCCTTCCACCCTTTCACATCGATAAAGGTGTGCAGGTGAATCTGCTCGGTTTCCTTGTCGGCCTTTTTGTCACGCTGCAGCTTCACCTCAATCTGCGGCTCGGGGTGGCAGGTGACGGCCAGCAGCTTGGAGCCTTTGCTTTCGCAGATAAAGCTGAAGCGCTTGCCAATGGTGCTGGTTTCGATGCGGAAGCGCTTCACGTAGTGCAGCTTGGTTTCACCGTCCATGTGCACCGCGCTGAGCACGGTGTCGGCCTCGAGCTTGCGCAGGAGCAGGATGTTGGGCACGTCGAAGTGAATAGCCAGGTCGGGCGGGGTCAGCTCGTAAGAGCCGTCCTTGAACACCACCAGCACGTGGTGCTCGGTGTCGAAGGTGCCCAGGTAGCGGCCGTGCCCGGCGTGGTTGAGGCGGCCCACCACCGAGTCGAAGAATACCTCGCGGCCGCCCAGGGTGGAGTCGCCCACGGCTTTCTGGGTGATTTTCTTAATGGGCTGCTTGGTTACGATGTTGCCCATGGAGCCCTTGCCCTTGATGGCCAGCTCGGCAAAGTCGAAGTCGAACTGCTTGACCCGCGCCGGGGCTTTGTCCGACAGCTGAATGCTTACAATTTCCGACTCCGAGTTGGGGTTGGCCGTCAGGTACAGGGTTTTGGTGCCCTTGGTGCCTTTGGTCAGGTCGTAGGTTTTGTCGCGGGTAATGCCCGTAACCAGGAAGCGTTTGGCGAAGCTGATGCCCGAAGCCCCGTCGAGGTATACCATGTTGTATACCAATCGGTCATCGTTCTTGTTATAAACCCCTACGTGAAGAATGTCCTTGCCCACGAAGGTCTTCTCGGCAATCTTGGTGACCGAGAACGTGCCGTCGCGCTTGATGGCGATGATGTCGTCGAGGTCGGAGCAGTCGCACACAAACTCGGCTTTCTCGTCCTTTTTCAGGCCGTAGCCCACAAAGCCGTCCTGGCGGTTCACGTACAGCTTCTGGTTGGCAATGGCCACCTTCTGGGCCGTCACCACGTCGAAGGTACGGAGCTGGGTTTTGCGCTCGCGGCCGGCGCCGTACTTCTTGAGCAGGCCCTCGAAGTAGTGGATGGCGTAGCGCGTGAGGTGGGCCAGGTGGTCGGCCACCTCGGCCAGCTCGGCTTCCAGCTTCTGCAGGTACTCGTCGGCCTTGAAGCCGTCGTATTTGGAGATGCGCTTGATGCGGATTTCCGTCAGGCGGGTCAGGTCGTCCTCGGTGATGGGGCGGCGCAGCACAATGCGGGTGTCGTTGGCCTTGGGCTTCTCCCCTTCCACGCGGGTGAACTTCTTCAGGCCCGTGCTGATGGTTTCGAGGATGTCGGGCCAGGTTTCGCACTCCTCAATCTTGCGGTAGATGCGGTTCTCGATGAAAATCTTTTCCAGCGAGGCGTTGTGCCATTTTTCCCAGAGCTCCTCCTGCCGGATTTCCAGCTCGCGCTGCAGCAGGCGCACGGTTTTCTGGGTGCTCAGGCGCAGCATGTCCTCCACGCCCACAAAGCGGGGCTTGTCGTCGATGATGACGCAGGTATTGGGCGAGATGCTGATTTCGCAGTCGGTGAAGGCGTACAGCGCGTCCATGGTGAGGTCGGGCGAGATGCCGGGCGGCAGCTGCACCTGAATTTCCACGTTGGCCGCCGTGTTGTCGACCACCTTCTTAATCTTGATTTTGTTGGCTTCCGAGGCCTTCACGATGCTTTCCATCACGGCCGTGGTGGTGGTGCCGTAGGGAATGTCGCGGATGACCAGCAGGGTTTTGTCGACCTTCTCGATGGTAGCGCGCAGGCGGATTTTAGAGCCGCGCAAGCCGCCGTTGTAGTTAGAGACGTCGCAGAGGCCGCCGGTGGGGAAGTCCGGAAACAGCTGAATGTCCTTGCCCCGCAGCACGTCGATACTGGCCTTGCACAGCTCGCGGAAGTTGTGGGGCATAATCTTGGTGCTCAAACCCACGGCAATGCCTTCGATGCCCTGGGCCAGCAGCAGCGGAAACTTTACCGGCAGGGTTACCGGCTCGCGCTTGCGGCCGTCATAGCTGAGCTGCCACTCGGTGGTGTCGGGGTTGAACACCACGTCGAGGGCAAACTTGCTCAGGCGGGCTTCGATGTAGCGGGGTGCGGCGGCGCCGTCGCCGGTGCGGATGTCGCCCCAGTTGCCCTGGGTTTCGATGAGCAGGTCTTTCTGCCCCAGGTTCACCATGGCATCGCCGATGGAGGCGTCGCCGTGGGGGTGATACTGCATGGTCTGCCCAATCACGTTGGCCACTTTGTTGAAGCGGCCGTCGTCCATCTCCTTCATGGCGTGCAGGATGCGGCGCTGCACGGGCTTGAGGCCGTCTTCAATGGCCGGCACGGCCCGCTCCAGGATTACGTAGGAGGCATAGTCCAGAAACCAGTTCTGGTACATGCCGCGCACCGTGGCCACGTCGTGAATGGTTTCGCCGGGGGCAAACTTGGGCTCTTCCTCCTCCGCTTGCTCGACCGGCAGCTCGCCGTCGGCGGCCAGGGCCTCGAGGGCAGGCAGCACGGCCTCCGGGTCGGGCTCGCCAAACAGGTTCACCGGTACCAGGGGAGCAATGTCGACCGGGTTTTCCGCATCTACCTGCAAGGCCGCGTCCACGGCCGGGTCCGGACCCGTGCCCAGGTCAAAATCAAGCGAATCGCCGGGCTGCAGGAACTCAGGGGTAGTCGAATCTGGGGTGGGAAAATCAGAAGTAGCCACGAGGGAAATAAAATAAAAATCGGCCGAGTTGCCGTCAAAAGTACCGTAGAGTGCGCGGAGCACAACGATTAAAAAGAGCCGGCGTTAGCTAAAAGTTCCCAAAATTATTAGCTTTCGCAACTTCCGGAACCCACCTCCCCTGCTCATCATTTGTGCATCACGCCCAAATTTCGATATTTTTCGCGAATAATGCAAGCTAAAATTAATAGTCTTCGCCCGCTCATTACCCCCGCACCACAAGCGCTACCGTGCAAAGCGTAGGGCTGGCTTTTATCCTATTTCTATACCAGCGGCGGCAGTTATGGGGTAGGGGCTGGCTGGCGGCCGGGCCGGAAGCCAAAAAAGCCCGCACCATAGGCGCGGGCTTTTCCGTGGAATATGCTGGCCAGTCTACCCCTGGACAGCGGGTCAAACATACACAACTTTTCTGAAAACTCTACACAAGGGATAGGATATTTGCTGGTTTAATTTCCTGGCCACTACCAGCCCGTGGTAAAAAAGTAACAGCTCCAGGCGCCGTAAATGCCCTTATCAGGTATTAATAGCCACTTTGCAGCGCTGTTGTCAGGGCCAGCAGAGTAGTACGGAATCCGGTCCGCCAAATTATGAAAATCACCTATCCGGTAGTATTCTCTTATTTAAAAATTTAAATAAGCGCCTGCAGGTGGAGTGCAGGCCGGAGTAGCGGGCAGCGGATGGGCCAAGGATAAGCCGGAGGCCGGCACTTGGGTTGCTGAGCAAAGCACAGACCGGGCTTCCGGTTTCTGTCATCGGCAGGGCCGAGGCTGACTGAAGGGGGCAGGCAGCAGGCGAACGGTACTCGGGTAAGCGGAAAGCAGAAAAGGTGAGAAAAGCCCAGGGCTTGCGTCAACGGTCAGAGTACGCCGGCTTTAAGCCGCGGAAACAACCTCCCCTCGCACGTCGTCTGGTCAGAAGCGGAGGGTAAGCAAAGATATCCTCTCCTCCCAGCCGGCTGCAATAGCATGATGATGTGATACCAGCTCCCCGGGGCGGCTGCTTTCGCACGTTCAGGTGGCAGGCAAAAACGCCAACGGAGCCGCTTGCTACTTGGGCACTAAAGCAGCTCCGGCGCCGGCACTGCTTATACCAGGCAGCCCCGGTGGTTTGGACTGCGTGGATAGGCGGGCTGCTACCAGCAGGGCCAGCAGCAAAAGCAGCTTGCCCCAGAGTGGGTAGTTGCTCTTCATGGAAACAAGGTTGAGGGTGTAATTACTTGGCTTTGCAGAGGAAGGCTAGTGAGGCGCAAAGCAAGGAGCTTTGCCTATACGGCGTTATAGCATGTTGATGTGATGCCTGCTACCGGCGGCTACGGTTAAGCCTGGCGCGGGTGCGGGCCGGAGGCGGCTGCCCGGATGACGTGCCCCGGCCCATTTTCCGGGCTGCCCGTACGCGCAGCCCGCCGAAACATGCCGTTCTGATTCGCGTTTGCCTTGTATCTGCCCGCTTTTACCACCCGCGGCTTTCTTCCTGCTATGCCCGTGACTCCCCAACCCATTCATCAAGTTCCTTTCTCCAATTCCTTTGTCGATGAGCTGCGCGGCGAGGTGGCCGTAAACCTGCAGCCCCGGCAGGTGCCCGGGTACTGCTACTCGCGGGTGGAGCCCACCCCGGTACGTGCGCCGCGTTTGCTGGCCTGGTCCGACGACCTGGCTCGCCTGCTGGGGCTGACGCGCCCGCCGGAGCAGGGCCCCGAGGCAGAGGTGCTGGCCGGCAACCTGGTAACGCCCAGCATGAAGCCCTTTGCGGCCCGCTACGGTGGCCACCAGTTTGGCAACTGGGCCGGGCAGCTGGGCGACGGCCGGGCCATCTCGCTGGGCGAAGTGAGCGCAGCCGATGGGCAGAGCTGGGAAATCCAGCTCAAGGGGGCCGGCCCCACCCCCTACTCGCGCCGGGCCGATGGGCGGGCCGTGCTGCGCTCGTCGCTGCGGGAGTTTCTCTGCAGCGAGGCCATGCACTACCTGGGCGTGCCCACCACCCGGGCCCTGAGTCTGGTCAGCACCGGCGATACGGTGGTGCGCGACATGTTTTACAACGGCAACCCCCAGCCCGAGCCCGGCGCCGTTGTGGCCCGGGTAGCGCCCACTTTTATCCGCTTCGGCAACTTCCAGATGATGACGGCGGCTGGAGAAATCGACAACCTCAGGGACCTGGCCGACTACGTTATCCGCCACCACTACCCCGAGCTGGGCGCACCCTCCCCGGCCGTGTACGTGCAGTGGTTTACGGAAGTGTGCCGCCGCACCGCCGTCATGATTGCGCACTGGATGGCGGTGGGCTTTGTACACGGGGTGATGAACACCGACAACATGTCTATTCTGGGTTTGACCATCGACTACGGGCCTTATGGCTGGCTGGAACCCTACGACCCGGGCTGGACGCCCAACACCACCGACTTCGGGCAGCACCGCTACGCCTTTGGGCAGCAGCCCCGGGTGGCCATCTGGAACCTGATGCAGCTGGGCCGCGCCCTGGCCCCGCTGGTGACGGAAGTAACCGAGCTCAACCAGGGCCTGGAGCAGTACGCCGCCACGCTCAACGCTACGCAAGCCGACATGATGCGCCGCAAGCTCGGGCTGAGCGCGCGGGAAGGCCAGGACGATGCGGCCTTGTTGGAAGCCTTGCACCCGGCCCTGGCCGCGGCAGAAGTGGACATGACGCAGTTTTTCCGGACGCTTTCCCATACGGCACCGGCCCTGCTGGCAAGCGGAGGCGAGCCCGAGGCCGCGTTTCAGGAGCTGGTAACGAAAACCACCTACGCCCCGTCGGCGGCCGACGCCCATAAGCCCCTGCTGGGCTGGCTGCCGCAGTATCTGGAGCGCCTGCGCCTGGAGCCGCGCAGCCCGGAAGACATTCGTGAAGGCATGCTGGCGGCCAACCCTAAGTATGTACTGCGCAACTACCTCGCGCAAACCGCGATTCAGGCGGCAGAAGCGGGCGACCTGAGCTACCTGCACCGGCTGATGGAAGTGCTGAAGACTCCCTATGCCGAGCAGCCGGAGCACGAGGAGCTGGCTGCTATGCGCCCCGACTGGGCCTGGAATATGCCGGGCTGCGCCACGCTTTCCTGCAGCTCCTGAGGCAGTTGAATTCCCTTTAAAGCAGAAAGCCCCGTGGGGCGGTGCTCCCATTGGGTAGCATCGCCCCACGGGGCTTCCGCATTTGCGGGCCGACCAGCTAGCAGATTTTATATAGCCCGGAGACGATAGAACGGGCATGGCGCGGGCGAAGTGGTGCTCCCCACCTTGTTTCAGCGCCATCTAGAAAATCATGCGCACGCCCGCTAAGGCTTCCCTGCGCCGACAGGGCAGACTTGCAATTGCCGCCAGGGCAGGAAAAAGACGGTAATGCGGCTGAAGTGGCAGTCAGGCCATGGAAATAAAAAAATAAGGGTTTCCCTAAATCCGTACAGTGAAAGGCTGTCGTACCCCTAGTGTATACTGTTCAGAAATCCCGGTATTTCAGCGGGTTTTGGGTCAGCATTGGTTGCCCAATCTATTTTTTCACCCTTTTCATTTGTCGTTTTCCCTATGAAAAATGTTACCCGCAAACCCATGCGCTGGTTAATCGGGGCCGGTACGGTTGCGGCGCTCTCCGTCTGGAGCGCCGCCCGCTACACCCCTCTGGAAGCCAGCAGCCACCGCGAAGCGCCGCTGATTGCCGACGACCCGCTGGCTGACAACACCGACCTGTATGCCTTCGTGGCGCCCAACGACCCCAACCGGGTGGTGCTCATTGCCAATTATATTCCGATGCAGTTGCCGCAGGGCGGGCCGAACTACTACACATTCGGGGAAAACATCCGGTATGAGGTACATGTAAAAAATAACAGCGCCACCTCCGGCGACGACCTCACCTACCGCTTCACCTTCACCCGCACCAACGAAGACCCCAGCACTTTCTTTAATATCCGCCTGGGTCAGGAAAACATTAAAGCCCGCTACACCTGCGAGAAAAGCGTAGCCGGTGGGCCTTTCACGGCCATTGTTACCAATGGCGTGGTGCCCCCTTACCACATCGGCCCGCGCTCTATTGAGGGCGCCGCCGGCCTGAATGCGCCGTCTTACACCAACCTGCGCCAGAGCGCGGTAACCAACGCCGGCGGCGGGGGCGGCGAGCAGATATTCTGCGGCCCTTCCGACGACCCCTTCTTCGTGGACTTGGGCGCGGCCTTCGACCTGGCCGGCTTCCGCGTAAACCAGGGCCACCGCGACGGGCTGAGCAAGTACAACGTGCACAGCATCGCGCTGAGTATTCCGATTGCGACGCTGCAGAAAAACGGGCAGCCGGTGTCGGCCGCCACTAACATTCTCGACCCCAACTACGTGATTGGGGTTTGGGCCTCGGCCAGCCGCCCCAGCATGCGCACCTTAAGCGCCACCGGGGGGGCCACTGGCGTAAACACTACCTACGTGCAGGTGTCGCGCCTGGGCATGCCGCTCACCAACGAGGTGATTAACCCCATTGGCGGCAAGGATGCCTGGAACCGTGCCACTCCTTATGCGGAGGCCGCCATCACCGACGACTACCTCTCTAACCCGGAGCTGGGCCTGTACATGGCCGATAACAACCCCGTGCCGCCTGCCGCCCCCAAGCCAGCCGGGGCCACTTACTTCGGCGAGGCCGTGCCGGCCCTGGCCGCCCTGCGCATCCAAACCAAGTCGCTGGCCGGGCAGCCCGGCCTGCCCGCCTCCGGCTTCGACTTCCGCAACCAGGCCGACGGCCTGGCCGGCCTGGCCAACAGCCCGGCCGTGGCCGGTACCGCCCTGGCACCCGGCGCCTTTGGCCCCTACCTGCTGGTGCCCGGCAAGCCCCGCTCGGTCGACATCAAGCCCATTTTCCATACCGGCGTGCCCAACCTGCGCCCTTACCAGCTGGCCACCGGCAAAAACGGCAACCCCCTGGCGGCCGGCAAGCCTTTCGTAAACAACTTCCTGCCCCTGAACGGCTCTAACCCGGGCGGCGACATGCTGCGCCTGAACATGGCCGTGCCGGCCACCCCGCGCAACTCGCCCGACTTCAGCAACCAGGGACTGCTGGCCGCGGCCGTGCTCGGCCTCACCGACCCGCGCTTTAATGCTTCGACCGCTATTCAGCCCATTCCCAACATGGACGGCTTCCCCAACGGCCGCCGCCTGGAGGACGACGTGGTAAAAATTGAGCTGCAGGCCGTGAGTGGCGCCGCCCTCGCCGCTATCGGCCTGTGGTACGACGACTACACGCCCAGCAGCACCTCGCCGGTGACGCCTCGCCTGCGGCGCGTGCTCAGCTTTGCCACCGGTGTGGAGAAAAACGACACCACGTTCCGGGCCGGCTTCCCTTATGTGCAGACGCCCTGGGAAGGCTTTTCCGTGCGCCGCTAACTCCTCTCCTCATCTTTAGAATCGTCCGAAGACCATGACAAACCAACGTTTACGCACCTATTTTATGCTGCCCGCCGTGGCAGCGGCGGCGGTTGGCCTCTCGATGTGGAGCCAGGTACGCCACACGCCCCTGGAGGCCTCCTCGCACCGCGAGGCCCCGCTTATCGCCCAGGACCCGCTGGCCGACAACACCGACCTCTACGCCTTCCGCGACCCGAGCGACGCCAGCCGCGTGGTCATCATCGCCAACTACATTCCATTTGAGCTGCCACAGGGCGGGCCGAACTACTACACCTTTGGCGAAAACGTGCGCTATGAGGTGCACGTGAAAAACGACGGCAGCACCAACGTCGACGACCTCACCTATCGCTTCACCTTTACCCGCACCAACGAAGACCCGACCACCTTTTTCAACATCCGCCTGGGAGCCCAAAACCTGAAAACCAGCTACATCTGTGAGAAGCTGGTGGACGGAATCAGCGTCGGCAACATTGTAGCGGCCGGCGTGGTGCCGCCCAACAACATCGGCCCGCGCTCCATTGAGGGCGCCGCCGGCCTGAACGCCCCCAACTACGAGTCGCTGCGCACCAACGCCATTGCCAACGCCTCCGGCGGCGGGGGCGAGCGCATACTATGCGCCCCGTCCGACGACCCTTTCTTTGCCGACCTGGGCGCCATCTTCGACCTGGCGGGCCTGCGGCCCAACAATGCCACCGATGGCCTGGGGCGTAAAAACACGCACTCCATCGCGCTGAGCATTCCGATTCAGACGCTGCAGAAGAACAACCAGCCCGTATCGGCCGCGGCCAACATCCTGGACCCGAACTATGTGATTGGCGTGTGGGCTTCGGCCAGCCGCCCGCAGCTGCGCACCTTCAGCGCGGCTAGCGGCGAAGGTGCCAGCGGCAGCTGGGTACAGGTGTCGCGCCTGGGCATGCCGCTCACCAACGAGGTAATCAACCCCCTGGGCAGCAAGGACGCCTGGAACGCCGCTACTCCTTATAACGAGGCGGCCATCACCGACGACTACCTCTCCAACCCGGAGCTGGGCCTTTACACGGCCGACAACAACCCCGTAGCTCCGGCCGCGCCCAAAACGGCGGGCCAGACCTTCTTCGGGGAAGCAGTGCCGGCGCTGAACGCGCTGCGCATGCAAACCAAGTCGCTGTACGGGCAGCCGGGCATTCCGGCCGCGGGCTTCGACTTCCGCAACCAGGCCGACGGCCTGCAGGTGCTGGAAGGCAGCCCGCTGGTAACCGGCACGGCCTTCGACCCCACCCTGTTTGGCCCCTACCTGCTGGTGGCCGACAAGCCCCGCTCGGCCGACATCAAGCCCATTTTCCATACCGGCGTGCCCAACCTGGCGCCTTACCAGCTGGCCACCGGCAAAACCCCGCTCTCGGCCGGCAACGCAGCCGTGAACCCGCTCTCGCAGGGCAAGCCGTTCATCAACAACTTCCTGCCCCTGACGGCCCCCGGCCGCAGCAACCCCGGCGGTGATATGCTGCGCCTGAACATGGCCGTGCCCACCACGCCGCGTAACTCGCCTGATTTCAGCAACCAGGGCCTGCTGCAGGCCGCCGTGCTGGGCCTTACGGACTCGCGCTTCAACACCAACACCAACCTGGAGTTCATTCCCAACATGGACGGCTTCCCCAACGGCCGCCGCCTGGAAGACGCCGTGGACCAGATTGAGCTGAAGGCAGTGGGTGGCCTGGTGCTGGCCGCCGTGGGTTTGCCCTTCGACGACTTCGCGCCGGGCAGCAGCTCGCTTATTACGCCCAAGCTGCTGGCCGAGCTAACGTTCACCACCGGCGTGGAGCGCAACGACACCACGTTCCGCACTTCCTTCCCCTACGTACAGACGCCCTGGCGCGGCACCGGCCCGGCCGGCGGCCCCACCAACGTACTTACCATTCGCGACCTGGTGGTGAGCACCAACATGCCCGTAGATGCCGGCACCTACAACAACATCACCATCACCGGCACCGGCATCGCGTCGTTTAACGGGCCTATCCAAGTGAACGGCACGCTGACCGTGCAAACCGGCGGGGTGCTGAACACCCGTGGCGTGCTGGCCACCAACTGCCTGCCCATCACCGGCCCCGGCAGCTTCGTGCTGCAGCCCGGCGCTACCCTGCGCGTGTGCAACTCCGACGGCATTGCAGCTACCGGCGCTACGGGCGCGGTGCAGCTGACCGGCTCGCGCACCTTCTCGGCCGATGCTATTTTTGAGTACAACGGCCTCGAAGCCCAAACCAGCGGCACCGGCCTTCCCGCCCAGGTGCGCAGCCTCACCGTGAACAACGGGGGCGGCCTCACCCTCAACAACGGCGGCGTGACGGTAGCCCAAACCCTGGCTTTGACCAGCGGCAACCTGATTACCAGCGCCAGCCAGCTGCTCACCCTGCGCTCGACGCCGACCATGGGCACGGCCCTGGTGGTGAACACCGACGGCGTGGTAAGCGGCCCGGCCGTGATGCAGCGCGCCATCGACCCGAGCATCAATGCCGGGCCGGGCTACCGCCACTACAGCTCGCCGGTGCAAAGCACCACCTTCAGCGACCTGGCCGCGCCGGGCTTCAGCCCGATTTTCAACCAGGCCTACAACACGTCGCCCACGCCCACGCTGGTGACGCCCTTCCCCAACGTGTTTGGCTACGATGAGGCCCGCATTGCCAGCAGCGTGGCCACCGGTCAGTCTGACTTTGACAAAGGCTTCTTTGTGCCCGCCGCCACCGACGTGATGGGTGTGCTGAGCGGCTACACCGTGAACATCAACGCCAGCGCGGTGGTCGACCTACGGGGCAGCCTCAACACCGGACCGCTGAGCCGCACCAACCTGAGCCGTGGCAGCAGCCCCGAAGCCGGCTGGCAGTTCCTGGGCAACCCCTACCCCTCGCCCATCGATTTCAGCCAGACCAGCGGCGTGACGCGCACCAACCTCGACGACGCGGTGTACGTGTATCAGAGCACGGGCCAGTACGTGGGCCAGTACCGCAGCTACGTTAATGGCGTGGGCAACCCGCTGGTAGCGGCCATGCAGGGCTTCTTCATGCGGGTAAGCGCGGGGCAGAGCACCGGCAGCCTGGCCCTGAACAACGCCGTTCGGGTGACCACCTTCTCGGCCCAGCCCAGCTTCAACCGCAGCACGGCCGATACCCGCCCCCTAGTGCAGCTGCACCTGCGAGGCAGCGGCTCGGTGCTGGCCGACGAAGCCTTCGTGTACTTTGAGCAGGGCGCCTCGTCGGCTTTTGACACGCGCTACGATGCCTTCAAGCTGCCCAACACCTCGGGCCTGAGCCTGGGCAGCATCATGGGCGGCCACGAGCTGTCGGTAAATGGCCTGGCCCCACTCAGCGGCTCGGCCACCGTGCCCCTGAACGTGCGCGTACCGGCCCCGGGCAGCTACACCCTGAACGCGGCCAACCTGCTCAACTTCGGGCCGGGCACCCAGGTGTTCCTGCTCGACACCCAGACCGGGGCACGCGTCAACCTGGGCCAGCAGCCCAGCTACACCTTCCGGGCGAACAGCACCGCGCTGCCGGGCCGCTTCAGCCTGTACTTCGGCCTGGCCGGCCCCCTGGCCAACCATGCCAGCAGCCTCGCCGAGCAGGTACAGATTTTCCCCAACCCAGCCAAGGGCAGCTTCACGCTGCTGCTGCCCACCGAGCTTGGCCGCACGCCGGTAACGGTGAAAATGATAAACCAGCTCGGGCAGCAGGTATCAGTGCGCAGCGTAGCCATGACGGCGGCAGGGGCTTCGGCCCAGTTCGACGTGACGGGCCTGGCCCCTGGTGTGTACTCGCTGATACTCAAATCGGACAAGACCCAGGTGACCAAGCGCCTGGTGGTAGAAAACTAATACTGCTACCCTTCCGGCCGCTGTGCCGGCCGGAAGGGCATGCGGCGTTAGTTGTCGTTAATTTTCATGCTCATCTCCTTTCTTTTATGAAAAAACACAGCATTCTAAGCGCCCTGCTGGGCTCGGCAACCTGCCTGCTACTGCTCAGTACCGCCGCCATGGCCCAGCCCGGCGGGGGCGGCCCCACGCCCGGTGGCGGCAACAACAACCCCACGCCCGTTCCCATTGATGGCGGGGCTTCCCTGCTGCTGGCCGCCGGCGCGGCCTACGGGCTCAAGCGCCTGCGTGCCCGCCGTGCCCGCGCCTAAGTACGCTGGCCCGGGCGCTTGGCTTCGGCCCAGAAAAGGCTTCTTCCGGTTAGGTAAAAAGGCTCCGACCTGCTGGTCGGAGCCTTTTTATTTTCTGGCAGGGCGGGTGTCCATATCCCGAACAAAACAGGCTGTCAGCGGAATTGGGCGGGCGCAATCGGGGAATTCACCCCAGCAAATGGCCATCAAGGACTTTGTTAATTATCAAAGATTTGTAGACGATTCCTTTTAGGTGAGCGTATGCCAGTAATACCCTGCCCGGTTTGCAGACTCAAGCCGGGCAGGGTATACCGTTATTTTCTATTCACTTTTCCCTTTTCAATCATGAAGACAGCTACCCATTCCTTCCGAACATTGCTGCTTGCTGCCAGCATCGGCCTGCTGCCGATGCTGACGCTGGCCCAGAACCTTACCGTGAGCAGCAGCCAAAGTATACCCGGTGGCACTTACAACAACGTGACCATAACCGGCACGGGCATATTGGGTCTCACCGGCACGCTCACCGTCAATGGCACGCTGCTTATTGAAACGGGCGGGCAGCTAAGCCCCAACTGCAACATGGTGCAAGGCGCCGGCAACTTCATTCAGGAGGCCAATGCCACACTGGACATCTGCGACCAGGACGGTATTTCGGCAAACGGCAACTCGGGCGCCATCCGGATGATGGGTACCCTGCAGTATTCGCCGGACGGCAACTTTATTTACAACGGCACCATGCCGGGCCAGATTACCGGCACTGGTCTGCCGGCGACGGTGCGCACCCTGGAAAACCGCAACAACGATACTGACCCATCCACCATTGACCTGGTTTTGAGCAGTAACGTAGGCATTCGGCAGCTGTTGAAGTCGACTGGAGGCCGCATGAGCGTGGCGGGCCGCCAGGTGCGGCTGCTAAGCGACCTGAACGGAACTGCTATGATTAGCAACCTCAACGGTGGCCAGGTGGTGGGCCCCGTAACGGTGGAGCGCTTCATTCGCCCCAATCTCAACGCCAGCGTGGGCTACCGCCACTACTCCTCCCCGGTGGAAGGCCAAACCGTTTCCAACCTGGCAACGGCGGGCTTCACGCCGGTGTTTAACCTGGCGTACAATGCCTCGCCCACCCCGGAAACCGTGCGGCCCTTCCCTACGGTGTACGACTTCGACCAGGCTTTTGTGGGCTCAAAGCCCGCCAGCAGCATGCCCGACTTCGACCAGGGCTACCGGGCCGTGGCGCCGACTGCGCCCATGACGGCGGGCAAGGGCTTTACGGTGCACATCGATGCCAATGCCAAGGTGGAGCTTACCGGTGAGCCCCGCAACGGCACTTACACCGTAACAGGCCTGATGCGCGGCAGCCACCCCGATGGCGGCTGGCAGTTTCTGGGCAACCCCTACCCCAGCCCCCTGAACTGGGCCGTGCTGGTGGCTCAGCCCAACTCGCTGGTGAACGTGGGCGAAGCCCTGTATGTGTATGAAAGCACGGGCCCCTACGTGGGCAACTATCGCAGCTACATCAACGGCATTGGCCGGTCGGTGGTGGCCCTGGCCCAGGGCTTTTTCGTGCGCAGCACCGCCGACAACGGCTCGGTAACCTTCACCAATGCGGCCCGCACCGAAATATTCGACCCGGCCGACGGCATTTTCCGCCGCGACGCCCCCGAAACCCGGCCCCTGCTGCGCCTTACCTTGGCCAACGCCGCCAACACCCTCGCCGACGACGCGGTGCTCTACGCCCAGGCAGGCGCCACCCCAGCCTTCGATGCACACTTCGACGCGACCAAGTTTACCAACCCCAGCGGACTGAACCTGGCGGCCCGGCTGGGCAGCGAGCAGTACAGCATCAAGGCCCTGCCAGCTTTTGCTGGCCCGGCGGTACAGCTCATCCCCCTGAATGTGGCGCTGCCAGCTGCTGGCAGCTACGTGCTGCGCGTGGCCGAACTGCTCAATCTGCCCACCGGCCTCAGCGCTTATCTGCTCGATGCCCAGCTGGGCACCCGCACCGCCCTCAGCGCTTCGAGCAGCTATGCCTTCAGCAGCCGCACCACTTCCGCCAACGGACGCTTTTCGCTGGAGCTGCAGCCGGCCGGCGTGGCCCTGGCCAATGCCTCGGCCCGGCAGGCCGCCCTGGTACAGCTTTATCCCAACCCCGCCAGCGGCTCGTTTCACCTCACCATGCCCGGCAACAAGGCCGTGGGCACGGTATTCCTGACCAACGCCCTGGGCCAGCAGGTGCTTAGCCGCAGCTTTGCTACCGCCGAGGCCGATGTGGACGTTAGCAGCCTGCGCGCCGGCATCTATCAGGTACACCTTGTGCTGGACGGCAGCCGCGTGGTGCGCCGCCTGGAAGTGCAGTAAAACCTGCCTTCGTTCTTCCCAAAAGCAAAAGCTCCGGCCCGTTGGGCCGGAGCTTTTGCTTTTTTAGGGCTGCTTGGGGCTACTGCTCAGAATTGGAAGTAGATAAAGGAGCCGGTGCTTTTCTGGGTGAGCACCAGCACCACGAGCATAAAGGCCCACAGCAGCCCCAGGGCCCACCAGGGCAGGCGCTGGCTTACGCGGGCCACGGAGGTGTTGCGCATCAGCCAGTGCAGGCTGAGGAGGACAGCCATTACCAGCATTACTTTCAGGATGGTGACCGTCGTTAGCAGCTCGATGCGCACCGGGATGGCGCCGAACATGGCCAGCAGCAGGCGCATGGCCGTGTCGAAGTCAGGGGCCCGAAAAAACACCCAGGTCAGGGTAACCAATACGAAGGTGAGCAGGGCCAGGCCCAGCTGCCGGGTAGTGTGGCTGGCGCGCAGCCCAAAGGGCACCAGAGAGGCCTGGCTGATAAGCAGCGCGGGCTCGGCCGGGGTTACCAGGGGCTGAAGCTGCGGCGTGGGCCGGCCGCGAAACAGGCGCTCCAGGCCCAGGAACAGGCCGTGCAGGCCGCCCCACAGCACAAACGTCCAGCTGGCGCCGTGCCAGAGGCCACCGAGCAGCATGGTCAGCATCAGGTTGAGGTAGACGCGGGCGTTGCCGGCCCGGTTGCCGCCCAGCGGAATGTAGAGGTAGTCGCGCAGCCAGCTGGAGAGCGTGATGTGCCAGCGCCGCCAGAAGTCGGAAAAGCCTACCGCCGCATAGGGGTAGCGGAAATTGTCGGGCAGCACGAAGCCCAGGCACAGGGCCGCCCCAATGGCGCAGGTGGAGTAGCCGGCAAAGTCGCAGAATATCTGGCCCGAAAACGCCAGCACGCCCGTCCAGGCGTCGAGCGGGTGCAGCGGGAAAGGCACCCCGAACACCGAGTCGGCCGTGTCGGCCAGCAGGCCATCGGCAATGCCGACCTTCATAAACAAGCCCAGGGTAACAAAGAACAGGCCCTTCACCAGCTGCTCCCGCGAGGCCTGGTGCGGGGCCTTGAGCTGCGGGATAAGCTCGCCGGGGCGCACGATGGGGCCGGCCACCAGCTGGGGGAAGAAGGTGACGAACAGCGAAAAGTCGAGCAGGGACTTCTCGGGCGCAAACTGGCGGCGGTACACGTCCAGGGTGTAGCTCAGGGTCTGGAATGTGTAGAAGGAGATGCCTACGGGCAGGATGATGTCGGCCTTGGGCGGCTGGTAGCTGATGCCGGCCAGGCTGAGCAGCGCCACGAAGTTGTCGAGCAGAAAGCCGCCGTACTTGAAATAGCCCAGCATGCCCAGGTTTACGGCCAGGCTGAGCGCCAGCAGCCCCAGCCGCTTGTGCCGGTTTTGCTCCCGCCCCAGGGCCAGGGCCACCAGGTAGTCGACCACTGTCGAGAGCCAGAGCAGCAGCACGAAGGGCGGGTTCCACACGGCATAGAACAGGTAGCTGGCCAGCAGCAGGTTGGCTTTCTTCACTTTCCAGGCCAGGGGCGCATAGTGCAGCAGCAGCAGCACGGCGAAGAACACCACGAAGGTGTAGGAGTTGAAAACCATGGCTAATGAATGGCTAAGTTGGAAACTACCAGCGGGGAAGCAGCGGAGTAGGCCGCAGCCTGGCGCCAGCCCGTTTTCGGCGCCGCAATGCGAACCAGGTTGGCCGTGAAGCTGCGGGCATCGGCCGGCGTCAGGTGCGACCATTCCGGGCAATGGTAGCGGGCCAGGGCGGGGTAGTCCTGGAAATGAATGCCGGGGGCGCCGGTTTCGCGCAGCAGCCGCTCCCAATACGCCGCCCGGGGAAACGCTTTTTGCTCCATTGCCCACAGGGGCCCATCGGAAGGCATGCGCACGAATACCACCTGCCCGCCCCGGCTCCGGATGCGGGCCACATCGGCGGCAGTCTCCCGAAAAATAGCGGTGAGCAGGCTGTCGCTCATCGGCGACTTCGGGGCTTTCGTGAAGAGGTGCATCCAAATGGCCCGCTGCTGGTTTTGCATGGCCGTATCGGCCTCAAACTCCGGGGTGATAAAGGTTTGCCGGTTGAAGTCGTTGGTGGTAAACTTCATGGGAAAAGCGGGCACCGCAAACACTTTCGGCCGGTTGGGCAGCGGCACCCGCTCCAGAAAGCCCCGCAGGCTGAACAGCTCCTCGTCGAGCAGCAGCAGGCGCGTTTCGAGCTGGCGGTTCAGGGCAAAGCCGCAGCGCTGGGCAATGGACCACTTGGGGTAGTAAGCCACCGACTTGACGGCCTGCTGCTCGGAGTACCCGCCCGGAGCCGTAAAAAAAATGGGTTCGGTGACGTCGACCAGCACGGTGCCTTTAAACCGGGCGTCGCGGGCCAGGTCGGCCAGCACGGGGCGGGGCGAGGTGCCCACCATGGCCAGCTGCGTGGGCGCGGCCTCGGTAGCGGCCTGCCAGGTCGACAAGTCGAGGCCAAACTTGATGCGCGAGGAGCCCAGCAGCACGGGATTGGCCGGGCCGGCCTGGTACACCTTTTCGTGGTGGTGGGCCCAGAGCGCCTCGTCGTCGTTGTAAGAAAGGCGGAAGCCCTGCCCGCGCAGCCAGACCTCCCAGCCTACGCAAAAACCGATGAGCAGCAGCAGGGCCAGCAGCCCCGCTTTTGGATGGGGAGAAGTAGGCATAGATACGTGGATTAAGGTTAAAAAACAGGAAGCGCTCTACAACAAATGCTATTCAGTAAATATATGATAATCAGAGCCAAATTCTAACATTTGGCGAACACTTCATTCCGCGGCCGCGGGGTGGTGCTGCGACCCAGCACCTAATGCGGGGTATGAGGCGGGGCAGCCATAGCTCAGCCAGACCGGGAGCTGGGCTGCGCCGTTATTTCCGGGCCGGGAATGCCGGTGCGGCCGGGAGGCGGCGGGAGCCCAGCGCCCGGCTTGCCGGCAGGCCAAACGCATCGGGGTGCAGGTAGTAGCCGCGCTCAGCAGGCTGCTTGGCTTCTTCCACCGGAATGCGGTGGGCATTGGCGTATTTATCCTGGCGGATGCCCGTTACCTGCCAGCTCACTTCCGCTCCGGGCTGGCCGGCAATGCGGAACTGATTGCCGCTCACCTTGGCCAGCACGTAGGGGGTGAAAGCCGCGCCAATTGGTGTAAGCTGGTAGCGGAAGTCGCGGTTGAGCGTCTCAAACCAGTCGGGCAGCTGCACGGTGGCTTCCCCCCGGGCGTCGAGCGTGATGTTGCCGTTGTAGACGTTCATCATGTCGGGGCTTTCCACGAAGGAGTGGTAGAGGTACTTGTTTTCCGGGTCCAGCGGGTGGTCTATCTTAAACGAGCCGCCGCCCTTGGAAAGGTTGCCCATCACCTGGTGATTACCCGTTGTCTTCCAGTCATCAGTCAGATACCCCAGGCCGGAAAACAGGGTCATGACTTCAACGCCGCCTACCCGGAACTCCACTATTGGAAAGTAGTTCGAGTTAAGCGCACCAGTAAAAGCCTCAATGGTGGCCAGACTATTAAAATTGCCATTGCTGAAGTTGATGCTGGACGAACCCATCGGCCCATCTTGGTGAAGATTGATGGTGGGAGCGTTGTAGCCAGCGGTTTCAAAATAGCCCGCTGTGCCGTCGCTGAGTGCGTAGAGGGCACGGCCAATGCCCTCGTTGTGGATAAACACGGCATTGCCATAAGGAGTATTCGAGGTAGACTCAAACTTTCCGGCGATTTTACCCTGCCCCCAAACACCCACTCCATTGAGGGCCCGGCCAAATAAGCCGGTTCCCGTATTCGACTGCCCCCACACGCCCGTTCCATCGCCCACGCCCTGCACGCCCCGGGAGTAGTTGCCCGTGCTGGTGCCCAATAGCCCATAACTGTTGCTGCCGCTGGCTGTGCCCACCACCCCCCGGCTGGACGAGCCGCTAGCCACCCCATTTACGCCCCGGCTGTTGGCCCCAGCGGCCGACCCGCTCACCCCTTGGCTGTTGGTACCATTGGCGCTGCCTTCCACCCCTACTCCGGTGGTGCTGATGCCCCGTACGCCGGTTCCCGCTCCGCCGTCGCCCTGCACGCCGGTGCCGCCGTTGCTCACGCCGCGCACCCCGAGGCCGGTGGCCGCGTGCGAGCCGTACACGCCCGCCCCAAAGCTGCTGCTGCCGTTGTTGATGCCGCGCACGCCGGCCGAGTTCGTCGACTGCGCAATGCTGGATACCGTGCCTTCTACGCCCACGGCATTGCTGAAAACCGCCGTGCTGATGCCCCGGATGGCCGGGTGGGCAGTGCTGGCATTATGAATTGCCTGCAGTGCCGGCTGGTCGCCTACGGTGCTGATGCGCACCGCAATAGAATCGTTGTCCGCGTTGCTGTTGACAAATACTCCCATGGCTCCCGTGTCCGTGCTTTTCTTTTCGGCATGCAGGGCAATGCCCGTGGTGCTGCGCCCGTACACGGCGGCCCCGGCGTAGCTCACGCCCGCCACGCCCGCATCCAGCGGGGCCGGAATACTCTGGCCCGTGGTGCGCTTAATGCCCACGACACCCTGCCCGCTGCCGCCATCCAGCGAGCCCACCACGCCCTGCCCGGCCGGGGCGCTGCCCCGCACACCGATGCCGCTGCTGCCGGCTATTACGGCCCGCACCGCCACGTTTCCCTGGCTGGTGGCCTGCAGCCCATCGGAGCTGCCGGTATTCGTCACGGCGAATACCGGCCCGATGTTGTTGACGGCCGTGCCGCTATAAGGCAGGCTAAAGCCGGTAGCGGCGGTGGTTTGCACGGTATTGTCGGGAAAGCGGAAGCCGCCGGCGCTGGAGAAAATCTGGCCTACTACGTGCAGCTGCTGGCTGGGCAGGGCGGTGCCGATGCCCACCCGCCCATCGTACCCCCCGCTGGAGGGCATGAATACAAAGTCCTGGCCCCGCAGCTGCAGCACGTCGTCGCGCCCGGATTCGCCAATAGTTACGTAGTCGCCGTCGCCGAACTTAAGCAGCCGGTCGTTGGCCGCGCTGCTCCACTGGGCCAGGCCGAGGCGGGCGTGGCCGCCGTCGACGTGCAGGCGGTCGGCAACCGTGGCGGTGCCGATGCCGACGCTGCCGGCGGCGCTGATGCGCAGGCCGCTGCTGCCGCCGCTGCCCACCAGCTGGTTGGTGCCCAGGTTCAGGTTTTGGGTGGCGGTGTGGTTGCCCAGGTTGTCGGCACTGCCGCCGGCCGGGTTGAGAAACACCCAGGCCGCGGGCGACCCGGCATAGTACCAGAAGCCGGTCTGGGGGCCGCCGCTGGGCGTGCCGTCGGTCTGGTACACCATCAGCCCCTGGGGCGGGCTGGCAATGGCCTGGCGCTGGGCCTGGCTCAGGCGCGGAATCAGCAGGCCGGTGTTGCCGCCCGGACTTTGCACGTCGAGGGCCGCCTTGGCGCTGGGGCTGGAGGTGCCCACCCCTACTGCCTGGGCGTGGCTTCTTAAAGGCAGGCAGCCGAGGAATACACAAACCAGGCACAAGCTTGAGGCAAGAAGTTTCATAGGAGCAGGGTGCGGATGCAGCAGTGAGGTTGACGAATGCAAATGACCGCTGCCAGCCTGCCCTTCGCCATTCGTTTTTGTTGCAAATGCTATGGCAATTGTGGCAACAGGCGCCAGGGGTAGCGTTTTTGCCGCATTGGGCTTGCAATAGCCTGAAAGAAGGCCTCCCTTCTGCTGGAGCAGATTCGCACCTCCAGGTACCGGATTCCTTATCTGCTCCCGCGCTTTGCCAACCCGCCGCGCCTGGTGGGAGTACACCCTCTATTGGTTTGGTGTGCCCGCAGGGATTTACCTTCGGCACCCTTGCTTGTTGCTATGCCGGCTCCTACTCTTACTTCGGGCCCCGCCCCAGAACTGCTGCAAACCCTGTTCGACGTTTCCCTGACGGGGGTTATTCTCTTCCGCCCGGTATATGAGCCCGGGGCCGGCGCTGCCATTACCGACCTGGCTTATGTGCGCCTCAACCCGGCCGCGCAGCGCATGCTGCAGCTGCCCGAAGTGCCGGAACACACCTTTCTGACGCTATACCCGCGGGCCAGCGAAACCGGCATCTTTGCCTTTTACCGCGACACATTTCTCAGCGGCCAGGCCGGCCGCTACGACGTCAACTACCAGCACGACGGGCTGGACAACTACTTCCACCTGGCGGCCCAGCGGGCCGGGGAGCTGCTGGTCGTGAGCTTCACCGACACCTCCGACCACGACCGCAGCGCGGCCGAGCAGGCCCTGCGCGAAAGCCAGGCCCGGGAAAAAGCGGCCCGCGCCACTGCCGAGTCCCAGCAAAAGCGGCTCCGCGAAGTGCTGATGGAGCTGCCAGCCCTTATTGCCTGCTTCACCGGCCCGTCGCATATCTATGACTTTGTTAATCCCAGCTACCAGCAGCTGTTTCCCGACCGCATGCTCCTGGGCAACCCCCTGCGGGAAGCCCTGCCTGAGCTGGTACGGCAAAACTTTCTGGAGCTCTTCGACGAGGTGTACCGCACCGGGGTGCCGTTCTATGGTACTGAGCTGGAGGCCCGGGGCGACTACCACGGCGAGGGCTACCTCACTTACCGCTACTTCAACGTGTACCTGCAGGCCTTGCGCGACGAGCAGGGCCGCATCAACGGCCTGCTCAACTTTGGCTACGACGTAACCGAGCAGGTGCGCGCCCGCCACAAGAGCACGGAAGCCCAGCAGCAGGTGCTCATTCTCAACGAAGAGCTGTCGGCTACCAACGAGGAGCTGATGGCCTCCAACGAGGAAATCCAGGCCAACAACGCCGAGCTACTTCATTCCCAGCAGCAGCTGAACCTGCTCAACCAGGAGCTGGAAAGCCGGGTGCTGCAGCGCACCCTGGCCCTGCTCCGGGCCCAGAACGAAGCCGAACGGCAGCGGGCCCGCCTCGAAAACTTCTTTATGCAGGCGCCGGCCTCCATCTGCATACTCGACGGCCCCGAGCTGGTATTTGAGCTGGTAAACCCCGCCTACCAACAGCTGTTCCCGGGCCGCCGGCTGCTGGGCCTGCCCCTGCTGGAAGCGCTGCCCGAGCTGCGCGGCCATCAGGTATGGCACACCCTGCAGCAGGTGTACCGTACCGGCCACACCCACGAGGAAACCGGCCTGCTGATTCCGGTGGCGCCCTATGAGGGCGGGCCGCTGCATGACTTTTACTTTAACTACATACAGCAGGCCCGCACCAATGAAGACGGGCAGGTAGACGGCGTGCTGGTGTTTGCCTTTGAGGTAACCGAGCAGGTGAAAGCCCGGCACGCAGCCGAAGCCAGCGCCTGGCAGCTACGGGTGGTGACAGACGCCCTGCCCGTGCTCATTGGCTACATTGACCACGAAGGGCGCTACCGATTTGCCAATAAAGCCTACGAAAGCTGGTTTAATCAGAAGCCCGAGCAGCTGCTGGGCCGTGAGGTGCGCGAGGTAATAGGCGAAGAAGCCTTTTCCCAGGTTCAGCACTATTTCAATCGGGCGCTGGCCGGCGAGGCGCTACAGTTCAGCGCCCGCATGCCTTACCGTGAAGACTTCGTCAGGTACATCCATACCAGCTACGTGCCCGACCTGCGCGACGGGGAAGTGGCCGGCTTCTTTACCCTGGTTACGGACGTAACCGAGCAGGAGCTGGCTCGCCAGCAAGTGCAGGACCTCAACGATGAGCTACGGGCCCGCAACGACGAGCTGCATGCTACCAACCACCAGCTGCGGCACATCAACATCGACCTGGACAACTTTATCTACGCGGCCTCGCACGACCTGAAATCGCCCATTACCAACATCGAAGGCCTGCTACAGGTGCTGCAGGAACACCTGCCCCCGGGCAGCCCGCAGCACCCCGACGTAGCCCCCATCCTGGCCATGATGCAGGACTCGGTGCTGCGCTTCAAGCGCACCATCGACGACCTGAGCGACGTGACCAAGCTACAGAAAGAACACGACCTGCCGTCAACCGATGTAGCCCTGGCCGATGTGGTGGAGGATGTGCGCCTCGACCTGCAGCCCTTGCTCTCCCAAACCGGCGGCCAGCTGCTGCTGGAGCTACAGGACTGCCCCAGCGTTTCGTTTTCGACCAAGAACCTGCGCTCGGTGGTGTACAACCTGCTCAGCAACGCCCTGAAATTCCGCCACGCGGAGCGGGTGCCGCTAGTGCGCATCAGCTGCCGGCAGGTCGACGGCTTTACCGTGCTCAGCGTGCAGGACAATGGCCTGGGCCTCGAGCAGTCGCAGCAGGCCGAGCTGTTCACCATGTTTCGCCGCCTCCATACCCACGTCGATGGCACCGGCATCGGCCTTTACATGGTGAAGCGCAGCGTGGAGAATGCCGGCGGGCACGTGGAAGTAGAAAGCGTGCCGGGCGTGGGCTCCACTTTCTCGGTGTTTTTTAAAAGAGGGTGATTTTTGGTGAGGAGGTGATGAAGTGATGAGGTAATGGAGTAATGGGGTGATGAAGTGATGAAATGAGGAGGTAAGAAGAACGTCATCACTTCATCACTTCATCACCTCCTCACCCTGTTTGCGTACAGGGACTATGCTTCCTCCTACTGTTACTTCTACTACCCCCGATGCCCAGGAGCGGCTGCGCTGGGTAGAGCGCATTGTGCACCTCATGGATAGCCAGTTCCGGCTGCCGGGGACGCGCTTCCGCTTTGGCCTCGACCCTCTGCTGGGCCTGCTGCCCGTAGTAGGCGACTTGTCGTCGCTGGCCGTGTCGGGGGCCCTGCTATTGACCATGATGCGGCACGGCGCCAGCGGCGCGGTGGTGGTGCGCATGGCTTTCAACATTCTGCTCGATACCGTCATCGGCTCCATCCCTGTTATTGGCAACCTGTTCGACTTCGCCTTCAAAGCCAACGAGCGCAACCTCAGCCTGCTTCGCCGGCACTACGCCGAAGGGCGGCACCAGGGCAGCGGCAAAGGCCTGCTGCTGGTGATAATACTGGGCTTTCTGCTTGTATTTGGGCTCGTAGCCTGGGGAAGCTTTCTGCTGATGCGCTGGCTATGGCACTACCTCCAGGCCCATCCCCTGTTTGGCTAAAGCGCTTTCTGGTTTGCTGTACACTTTTGAAAGAAGTTAAAAGTTAAGGACTCAGTTCTATAGCCCTGAAATAGTGCATTTTATCCTTTAACCTTCCACCCTTCAACTCTGTACTGACGGCGGCGGCCTTACTCCTGTTCCTGCCTTTCGCCGCTGCTGCTGCCGGCATTGCTTTCAAACAAAAAAGCCGCTTGCCAAACAAGGCAAGCGGCTTTCGAGTGTGCTGGGGAGACAGCACTGGCCAAGATACTGGCTACTCGACCATTAGGTAGGTGGCCTTGGTGCGCACACCGTTGCAGTAGAGAACCAGCAGGTAGCGGGCCGGGGGCAGCGGGCCCAAACGGGCGTGGTGCAGGTAGCGGCCGGCCGGCCGGCCGGCTGCGGGCAGCGGCGTGGCCCACACCCGGCCCAACAAGTCGCAGAGCAGCACCTCGGTAGTAGCCGGTTCCAGCAAGGCGTAGCTTACCTGAAGTACTCCCTTGGTGGGGTCTGCTCGCAACACCGGCGCCTGGAGCACAACGCCTGCCTGGTCCAGGGGTGTAATGCCTAGTACCGGCGATGTGGAGTCAATGGAGCCAGGAAGAGCGGATGAGCTTGCCATTGCCAGCAGCAGATAGGTGTGGAAAATCAGCCTGGGTTATTATTCGCCTTTCAGAATTTTGCTGGTGTGCAGCTTCTTGCCATCAAGCGAGTACGTGATAATGTAAGTACCGGCGGGCAGCGTGCTCAGGTCGGCTTGCAGGCTGTGGGCACCGGCAAATTCCGAGCCTTCGCTACGCAGCGTCTGGCGCACCCGGCCCAGCAGGTCGCTGATTTGCACTTCCACGGTGCCAGCAGCGGGCAGGGTATAGCTGAGCTGCAGCGGGCCGTTGGTGGGGTTGGGCGAGAAGCTCATCTCCAGGGGCATGGCCGGGGTTGTGCCGGGCTGGGCAGCGGCGCTACGGGCAGCAGGGGCGGGCGGCGTAGGCGCCGTCACTGAGTAACGGTATGCGTACATCTCCCAAAAGTATCGCGCGTTCTCGATTTCGATTTGGCTCCAACGGCGGGTACTCATCGGCCCATTGCCTGAGCCGTCCGGGTAAAGCTTCATCATCGCCGCGATGGCCTCGTCGCTGAGCAGGGCGCCGCCCACCTGGTTGCCAGGTCCCGGCCCGCCGCAGGCGTTGAAGCGGTAGTTGCCGGTACGGCCCACCTCATCCGGGGTGTTTACTAACGCGCCCGTAGAAGAGACAGCAACTTCCAAACCCGTACTGCGCACATAGCCGCAGTTAATAGAGGCGAAGTAACTGGCCACCGGCCAGGTGTGCTTACGGATGCTTTCCTCAATTAAGTTGACCTGCTCGTTAGGACGTACCACATACCGGGGCTTCAGCTCGACGAATGCCACCTTGCTGGCCAGCTCGTTCGAAGTGCCGGCAAAGCCCAGAATGCTGGTGCGGTAATACGTGGTGGGGATGTCGCGCAGGGTGCGTCCCGTTCCGCCGTCCATGGTCATCATCTTTCCCACGGCCTGCTGCAGCGTTGATGCACCCACGAAGTCAACGAAGCTTACGTTGGGTCGGTTGGGATGGAAGGTAGAGCCTTGGATAAGGTTGCCGGCAGCCTGTGACCAGTAAGGGTCCATCAGGGTAATGCGGCTGGGCATCCGCGAGGGGCCAGTGGCAGGCTGGTAGTCTTTCACAAACTTCATCTTTGCAACGGCGGCCATCACCAGCTGCCCGCCGAGGGAGTTGCCCACCAGCTCAACCTGGGGCATGGGCGCCGAGGAACTGGCGGGGAAGAGCTTAAAGTATTCGTCCAGGAAAATATCGACTACCGGCTTAGACCAATCCTCCAGGGGGCTGAATGAGTTGTCGGACCGGCGCCAGCGCGTGCCGGGGAAGTTCAGACTAACCTCGAAGTTATAGTGGGTGTCTCTATAGAGCTGGAACGTGCGGTCTGCCGTGTGGATTTTGCGCTCAGAGAACAGCGGAACCGGCTGGCCAATGCTTGGCACTACGTCGTCGGCCAGCTGCTCCCAGTGAAAGATGGCCACGTTCCAACCCCTTGCTTTCCAGCCGTTCTGGGTGTTTATCTTGTCTACCTTGTGAATCAGGTCTTCACGGGTTTTGGCGGCTATCGCTCCCGGCTGGTTGCCGTGCACATAGATGATGGTAGGCTTGCTGGGGTCGTAAAACCGGGTAGGTATACCGGGTACCAGCTTCCGCGCGCCGGCCACATCCAGATAGGTATCATCCTGCGCATCAATGAAATACAAACCAGCATCCAGCTCGTCGTAGTAGTAGTACTGCACCGACTGGGTTTCGTGGTCGAACTCCACTATGAGGTTGGCTACATGGGCCACAAGGCGGGAGGGCACCATGGCGCGGTCGTTTTTCAGGTAAGGCGCCACGGACATGATAGAATCACGCCCGTTAACATTGACGGTGGTATTACCCGTTCTGAAGCGCAGGCTATAAGTGCCGATTCCGCCGGGCTTGGGCTTGGAAGCTGAAATCTCCCGGGTTGAGCTGTTGTAAGTAACCGTGAAGCCCAGGCGCTGAAATACAAAAGCCGCCGGTACCATCACCGTGCCGTTCAGGTTTTCGGGCGTGGTGGTGACCGTAGGCGAAAACACCAGCGGAATGCCGTTGACCAGCACATGTGCGGGGGTGGGCTGGGCCCAGGCACCTAGCGAGCCAAGTAAAAAGAAGAGCGTTAAAAAACGTTTCATGAATTAGTTAAGTGGGGGTATTGATTTGATGCTGCAAAGTTTGCCCCTGGGTCCAGGCCCCGGCAAATGAGCAACCCGGGCGCTTGGACGAACGACACGCTTGCGGTGGTAAACGACGAAAAATGTTGGACCATGCCCGGCCAGCAGCTGGCTGCACTTCCGGTTGGCAGGAGGCTTTCTACCGTTGCCGGCCTGCAATGCCGCTGATTTAGCAGCGCTTGCCATCGAGCCTGTTGCGCTGTGGAATGGGCAATGGCGCACATCCAGCTCGATGGCCTACCGCCCGTTGCCCGGCCATACCCTGCGGGGCATGGGGTGGTGCCTCCAGTGTGGCAGCGGGTGTCAGGCACCTGGCCGCGACGGACGGCCGGCTTGGCGTGCTCGGTACAAGGCAAGGGCACCCGCCTGGGCGGTCGCTCTGTGTTCCTGCGGAGTTTTCGGCTCCCGCCGGTCATGCTACTCCCGCATAATTAAAGGGCAATCGAACGAATTCGGTCGTTGGTCATTCCCCTGCTGTCGTTGGTCCAAATGAGGCCGGCTGCCGCTAGCTCCCGAGCGGTATAAGGGACAACTTTGAATTAGTCAACCTTCTCGCCCTCCTTCTGCCTGCACTAGCTTTTTCCCGGCCGGCTCACGGCGCCGGCAGCATCAAAGCAGGCAGCTCCTCCCCTTACGGCCACTCTGCACGGCCATCGCATTTTCCCAGGAGGGCGCCCTTTTCTGAGCGGCCATCCGGAGGCCCGCTCACTACCTCAGGCACGGCGAGTAAAGCCGGTAGCCAAGGTCGAGGGAGTAACCCCTTCGGTTCACCCGGCACACTCCCCACTCCTAACCCCTCCGTTGATGACAGCCCTACTGCTTGCCGGCCCTGCCCGGCAAGTAACCCTGGCCCCCGCTGCGCCCCCCCTGCTGCACGTGGCCTACACCCTCACCGCCCCCGCTACCACCGAACTGCTGCTGTGCGACCTGCTTGGCCGGGTGCTGGCCCCGCTGCTTCCGGCGACGGCTCAGCCCGCCGGCACTTATGAATACCTGCATTCCGCCAGCTTGCTCGGGCTACCCGCCGACACCTATTTACTCGCCTTCTACTGCAATGGCACCTGCCTCAAGACCAGGCCATATGTTGTCGAAATTCATCAGCATACATAACAATAAAACAGACAGTTAAGCCTAGCTGCTCTACTTCTGCTTGAATACGTTTTCTCACCCTTTACCCCACACTCCATCCAATCTATGAAGACAGCTTTACACTTCCGCAACACCCTGCTAACCGGGGGCCTGGCGCTGGCCAGCCTGGGAGCCTGGGCCCAGAAGGGCAGCATTGCGCTGCGCGTAACCGACCAGTACACCGGGTTTGCCGTGCGCCATGCCCGTATTGAGCTGCTGACCCCGGCCGGGCAGCGCGAAACCCTGACCACCCGGGAAAATGGCAAGCTCACGCTGGCCAATCGCGAAGGGCAGCTTTCCTTTCTGATTTCGGCCCCGGGCTACGCCCCCATTAGCACGCAGTTTAAAGCCGGCGCTGTGGCCCAGCTGAACGCCGAAGTGCAGCTCGACCGCCTGCAGCCCCTGGCCGGGGAGCAGAAAGCCCGCCCCGCGCTGGCTCCCAACCAAACCCTGATTGAAGGCTACGTGAGCGACCGGGAGCAGGGCCTGCCCCTGCCCGGGGTGCAGGTGCGCGTGGGCAAAGCCACGGCGGTATCCAACGCGGCGGGCTACTACCAGCTGCTGCTGACCAGCACCGGCCCGCAGCAAGAAGAGTTTGTAAAGGAGAAAGCCGACATCACCTTTTCCCGCCCGGGCTACGCCAGCTACCAGCTGCCGGCCTACCGCCTGATTGGCGAAAGCTACCTCTTCCGCACTTCCCTCTCGCCGCTGCCGGCGGGCTTCGACGCCCGCCCCGGCCGGGGCTCGGTGCCCACCGAAACGGAAACCAGCCACCACGGCTTCTTCGACAAAACCGGTGCCGAGCCCGAGCGTGCCCAGGACCACCAACCAGCCCTGACGGCCCCCGCGCCCGGCTCGACAGCCAGCCGCATCACGGCCGTAGCGCTGCCCACCAGCATCCGCGTGGGCACCAGCTGCTCCTGCAACAGCTGCTCCAACGTGACGGTGGTGTCGCTTGAATCCTACGTGCGCAGCGGCCTCGATAACGAGTGGATTTCGGGCTGGGGCGTCAACTCGCTGCGGGCGGGCGCCATAGCCTACCGCAGCTACGGCGCCTACCACGTGGCCAACCCCCTCAACTCAAACTACGACATCAGCAACACCACCTGCCGCCAGGTATGGGACAGCCAGGAAGTGCCTTCCACGCGCGACGCGGCCATCGACACCCAGGGGGAAGTGCTGGTGAAAAACGGGGCCATTGCCTTCACCGAGTACTCGTCGGAAAACAACAATGCCGGCTGCGGCAATGGCTTTGCGGGCAACGGCACCAGCACCTCGCCCTGCATCTCGGACCCGCTGTGCTCGGGCCGCGCCAAGTTTGGCCACGGCCGCGGCATGTGCCAGTACGGCTCCAGCTTCTGGCACACCAACGGCAAAACCTACCAGTGGATTATCGACCACTACTACTCCCCCACGGGCATCAGCCTGCAGTCGCCGGTAGTGGCCGACACGCAGGCACCCACGACGGCCATCTCCGGCCCGGCCAGTGCCACGGCCAGCTTCACGGCCACTTTTACCGATGCCGACAACGTGGGCGTGACCAGCCGCTTCTACCAGCCCCTGGAGTGGCGCAGCAACGAGTGGCGCGCCAACCGCGGCAATGGCTTCTACAACGACAACTTCGGCAACAGCAGCCTCCACCCCGACTACGTGCAGGGCCTGGCCGACTGGAAGGGCACCTGGGCCGAAACCACGGCCGGCACCCTGCGCCAGACGGATGTGGTGGCCACCAACACGGCCATCTCCACCTTTCTCTCCCAGACCTCGGGCAATACCTACCTCTACCAGTTTGCTGCCAAGGTGAACAACAGCAGCGGCGCGCGGCGCTTCGGCCTGCACATTATGGCCAGCGACGTGACCGTGCGCGAGCGGGGCAACTCCTACCTCATCTGGTTTGCCATCGACCAGCAGAAGGTATCCATCATCGAAACCATCAACAACGTGCTCAACCCCCGCGCCTCGGCTACCATCAGCCTGGCCGGCGGCAGCTTCAGCGACTACAAAGTGGTGTACAGCACCAGCACAGGCACCGTGCAGGTGTACCAGAACAACAAGCTGGTAACGAGCTGGACCGACTCGACCCCGCTCACCAGCGGCGCCAACATCTCGCTGCGTACCAGCGAGGCCGACGTGGAGTTTGATGACCTGAAGGTGTACAAGAGCCGCGGCACCACGGCCACCATCACCGTGGGCAATGCCAACACCAACGACATCCGCACCTCGGGCACGCCGGGCGCGAAAATCAAAAGCCTGGTGAAGGATGCCGCCAACAACTGGTCGACGCCCGGCAACCTGGACGTGAACATATCCATACTGGCCGGCGCCGCCCGCCAGGCTGCCGCGGAGGCGGCCAGCGTGTACCCCAACCCGCTGACGGCAGAAGATGGGCAGCTGACCATTCGGTACGGGCTGGCCCAGGCCACGGTAGTCACCATCGACCTCTTCGATAGCCAGGGCACCCTGCTGCGCAGCCTGGTGCGCGAGCTGCCGGCCGGCACGCACCAGACCCAGGTACCGGCGCTGGCCCTGGCCAGGCAGGGCCTGTACTTCGTGAAGCTCTCCACCCCTGGCAGCAAAAGCCAGCTGCTGCAGGTGCTGAAAAACTAAACCGTTGGCGACGGTAGAAAGGAGGAGTGCCGACGCCCGGGCACTACCCATGCGCTGGGCCAGGCCTCCTTCTTTCTTGCCCGCCCTTGCGCCCACTGGCGCTTATGAACACCCATAAATCAACCCACTTACGACCCAGGTCAACCGCATTCCTATTGTTCCACTTTTACCATTTCACTCCTTTCCGCATGAAACAAACACTCCATCTTATAACCGCAGCCGCCCTGTGTGCGCTGTCCTGGGCAGCCCAGGCGCAGGAAGCACGGGCGACCTTCTACCAGCAGGACCGCCTCTACGAGGTGCTCCCTCATCAGAACCCCACGCTGCTGGGCCAGCAGGTGGCCGCCAAGCCCGGCCGCCTGACCTCGGCTTCCGTGGTGGTGCTGTACCCGCAGGATATCGACGCCCGCCTGACGGTACCCGCCGGCCACGTCTTCTTCCAGGGCTTGCAGTCGCCCCACCAGCCCGAGTGGGTGTACCTGGAGCGGGCCGAAATTGGCACCGCTTTCAATCTCTGGCTCTACAATACCCAAACCAACCACAAGCAGCTGCTTTTTACCCAGCAGGACAGCCCCGTGCCCGGCTACGCCGTGAAGCCCATCGCCTGGTCGGCCGACCGAAGCGTGCTGTACCTGGAAGCACTGAAGTTTGATACCGACCTCGACCACGAAGGCGTCTGGTCGTTTGACCTGCGCACGCGCCAGGTACAGCAGCTGGCGCTGGCCCCCAAGTACTTTACCACGCCGCTGCTCTCGCCGGGGCGCGACAAGTTTCTGTACACGGTGAGCACCGAACAGGAGCGCGACCTCATTCATGGCTTTGCCGATGAAGTGGTGGTGTACGACCTGGCCACCCGCACCGAAACCGTGGTGGCCCAGCAGCAAGGCGTGCCCCATGCCGTGGCCGGTTGGGCCGCGACGCCCCTCACCCCGGCCGATACCGAAAGTGCCAGCAGCCCCGGCCTGCCCACCGCCGCCGCCCGCGTTTCGGCCATCGACTACCGCCTGCCCTGGGATGCCAACCGCGAGTACTACGTGTCGCGCCACGGCACCCCGGCTCCTACGGGCCCGCACACGCCCTCCGGCAGCCGCACCACCATTTACGACGGCTTCACCCTGCACTCCTATGCGGCCCTGGATTTCGACACGCCCGACAACGCCGACCACAACGTGCGGGCGGCCGCGCCGGGCACGGTCACGTTTGCTGGCTTCTGCGAAGGCTCCTGCCGCTACGGCAACCTGGTCATTATATCACACGCCGACGGCACCCGCACCTATTACGCCCACAACAAGAGCATTAGCGTGACGGTGGGACAAACCGTGCAGACCGGTACCGTGCTGGCCATTGAAGGCACCACCGGCGTCGGCTCGACCGGCGACCATATTCACTTTGAGTGGCGGGCCGCCGGGGGCAATGCCTCCACGCTGGGCACGTTTTCCGACGTAGGCCAGCCCCGCCGGGGCTGGAAGTACCTTTCCACGACGCCCAACGGCAGCACCACGCCGCCACCGGCCACCGATACCACCGTGCCCACCACCAGCATCGCGGCGGCCAACGGCAGCAGCACGCAAACCGCTGACTTCACGGTGAACTTCACCGACGCCGACAACGTGGGCGTAACCGAACGCTTCTATCAGCCCCTGGAATACCACGCTACGCCCGGCGAATGGCGCGGCAACCGCGGCAATGGCTTCTACAACGACAACTTCGGCACCGGCACCCTGCACTCGGACTACACCTTCGGCACGGCCGACTGGCGGGGCGTGTGGGGCGTAACACCCGAAGGCCGCCTCAAGCAGAGCGACGCAGTGCCCACCAATACGGCCCTCAACACCTTCCTCTCGCAAACCAACGGCAACACCTACCTCTACCACTTTGCGGCCCGCATCCTGGGCGATGAGCTAACCCGCACCGGGCGCTTCGGCCTGCACATCATGGCCAGCGACGTGACCGTGCGCGAGCGGGGCAACTCCTACCTCATCTGGTTTTCCAACGACGACCAGAAGGTGCGCATCATCGAAACCATCAACAACGTGCTCAACCCTCGCGCCGAGGGCGACATCATGGTGGAAGCCGGCACCTTTGCCGACTACAAGGTGACCTACAACACCAGCACCGGGGCCGTGCGCGTGTACCAGAACAGCCGCCTGGTGCTCACCTGGACCGACAGCACGCCGCTGACCGGGGGGAGCTATATGTCGCTGCGTACCAACCAGGCGCAGGTGGAGTTCGACGACCTGAAAGTGTACAAGAACCGCAGCACCAGCCGCCTCGTGACGGTGGGCACGGCCCTGTCGAAAGACCTGCGCCGGGCTTCGCCCAACAGCAGCACCCCGGCCGGCAAAATCAAGAGCCTGGTGCGCGATGCCGCCGGCAACTGGTCGACGGCCGGCAACCTGGACCTGGTTATCAACCTGCCCGCGGCCCGCAGCGCCACGGCCGAAATGGCCACCGCCGTGTACTCCAACCCGGTGGAAGCCCAGAGCGCCATGGCCTACGAGCTGCCCGAGAACGGCAAGGTGAGCATTGTGCTGCTCGACGGACAAGGCAAAATCATTGAGACGCTGCTCAGCGGTGCCCAGGACGCCGGACGGCACGAGGTGTCGCTGGCTTCGCTCAGCGGCCTGCAGGCCGGCATCTACTACGTGCGCATTCAGGCCGGCAAGCACAGCAGCACGACCCGGGTAGTAAAGCAATAGCTGCCCCATCCCTCAACCTTTCCCTTTGATTTTGCCATGAAGCTGACTTCTTTATTTTTCCTGCTGCTGCTCGGTGCGGCCCCCGCTCAAAGCATTGCCCAACCCACTACCACTGAAGCCGCACCCGCCGAGCGGCCCCTGCTGCCCGGCGAAGGCAAAGCCCGCGTGCTGCTGCCGCTGAACGGCGGCCAGGCGCTGGCCAGCCGCCACCACCTGCAGGTAACCGACACCGGCACCCGGCTGGAGGCCGGGCAATCCGAAGGCTGGTTTACCTCGCAGCCCATCCGGATTACGCTCACCGACGCGCGGCCCTTCATTTCGGCAATGCCCGTGTGGCAGGGCCAGAATTTATACGCCACCAACCTCACCGTTGAGGTGCGCAGCTCCACCAATGGCAAGCGCTGGAGCGAGTGGAAGGCAACGGGCTTCGAGGGCCACGCCGACGACGATGCCACCCGGCGCGTAGGCAAGGTGCAGCAGTTCGAGCCCCACATCCGCTACGTGCAGTACCGGGCTTCGCTGAGCAGCAATACCGGCTCGGCTCCCGTGCTGAACGCCCTGGAAGTGCTGTTCTACAGCCCCGGGGAAACCCCCGCCGCAGAGCCGGGCAGCGGAGTTGAGCCGGGCACGGCCAGCCGCATCACGGCTACCTGCGCCAAGCCCACCGTGACCTCACGTGCTGGCTGGGGCGCCCGCACGCCCAGCGGCACGCGCAGCTACACCACTGTCACGCACCTGGTGGTGCACCACGAGGAAGGCCCCAATTCCGCCAGCGACTGGGCCGCCCGCGTGCGCTCCATCGAAAGCCTGCACATCGACGTGAACAAGTGGGCCGACATCGGCTACAACTACCTCATCGACCCCAACGGGGTGATTTACGAAGGCCGCTCGGGCGGCGACAACGTGATTGGGGCGCACTTCTGCGCCGGCAACGCCAACACCCTGGGAGTGTGCATGATGGGCAGCTACACCAGCGTGCTGCCTACCTCCGCTGCCCTCAACAGCCTCAAGCAGCTGCTGGCCTGGAAAGCCTCGCAGATGGGCATCGACCCCACGGGCACTTCCAACCACTACGTAGCCGGCGTTATTCCGAATGTGCCCGGCCACCGCGACAACGGCGGCTGTACCACCTGCCCCGGCAATACGCTTTACAGCTACCTGCCCACGGTGCGCACCGACATTAAAAGCTACATCAGCAACAGCTGCGGCAGCACCCCGCCACCCAGCACCGACACCACTGCCCCCACTACCAGCATCAGCGCGCCGGCCAGCACGGTGAGCGACGACTTCACGGCCACCTTTACCGATGCCGACAACGTGGGCGTGACCGAGCGCTACTACCAGGTGCTGGAAAGCGCCAACGGCACCGAGTGGCGGGCCAACCGCGGCAACGGCTTCTTCAACGACAACTTCGGGGCCTCGGCCCTGAGCGCGGAATGGACCGCCCGGACCGGCACCTGGGCCCGCACCACCGACGGACGCCTGCGCCAGACCAACACCACGCTCACCAACACCAACATCTCGACGGCCCTCTCCCAGGGCTCCGGCCAGAGCTACCTCTACCAGTTTGCCGCCAAGCTGAACAGCACCACCGGCTCGCGCCGCTTTGGCATGCACCTGTTTGCCGACGACGTGACCGCGACCGAGCGCAACAACTCCTACCTGGTGTGGTTCACGGCCGACGACCAAAAGGTGCGCATCATCGAAACCACCAACAACGTGCTCACGGAACGGGCCGTGGGCAACGCCACCATTACCGCCGCTGCCTGGGCCGACTACAAAGCCACCTATAACGCGACCACCGGCGTGCTGAACGTGTACGTGAACAACGCGCTCAAGCTGACCTGGACCGACCCCACTCCCCTGGCCAGCGGCAACGGCTTTTCGCTGCGCACCAACCAGGCCGATGTCGAGTTCGACGACGTGAAAGTGTACAAGAGCCGCGGCAGCAGCAAGCTGGTGACCGTGGGGGTCGAGTCGAACCAGGATGCCCGCCGGGCCAGCGTGAACAGCACCACGCCGGCCTGCAAAGTCAAAAGCCTGGTGCGCGACGCAGCCCACAACTGGTCGGCCGTGGGCAACCTCGACCTGGTGGTAACCTTCCCGGCTGCCCGCACGGCCAGCGCCCAGGCTTTTCACACCGATGTTACCCCCAACCCGGTAGACGAGGCCAGCACCCAGGTAGCCTATGTGCTGGAGCAGGCCCAGGACATGACCCTGACCCTGCTTGACCTGCGTGGCCGGCCCGTGCAGGTACTGCACCAGGGCCCGCAGGACGCCGGTCGCCACGAGCTAAGCCTGGCCACGCAAAAGCTGCAGCCCGGCGTGTACCTGCTGCGCGTGCAGGGCGCCAATGGCCAGCTGGAGCTGCTCCGCATCCTGAAGCAATAGGCGGCGAACCCAAAAGCGCCCCTCCTCTCCCGCACCCAGCCTTTACCCGACGGGTGCGGGAAAGAAGGGGCGCTTTTGCATCGCCTCTGCCCGCAACAGCTTTTTCAACCATAACCCCAACTCATGTTCCCTTTAACAGAAAAAACCTTGTCGATTGCCCGCCCCCTTTCCCTGCTCACGGGCCTGTTCGTGGCCACCAGCAGCTGTGCATCGTTCCAAGATGAAGCGGCCCGGCCCCAGGGCGTCAGCAGCAGCCAGGATTCCCAGGCCGGCCTGGTCTGGTCCAGCGGCTCGCTTAGCAGCGGCACGCTCGTAGCCCCCGCCAACCTGCGCCACCTGCCCGGCGTGAACGACGCCACCGGTGGCGGCGGCCTCACCGGCCCGCAGTTCTGGAAAAGCAACAACCCCGAGGCCCTCACCGGCGAAGGCTGGATGATGACCAACGGCAACAACGCCCCGCAGCGGGGCGGCACCGCCACGCCCCTCACCGGGCCGGTGGCCCTCTACCTCTCGCACCTCAACTACTCCGGGCAGACCAACAACCTCGGGCAGCCGACCACCAGCCGCAGCATCTACGTTCACCTCATCGCCAGCAACCCCAGCCCCACCCCCATCACCATCACCGGCCGGGGCAAAATGATAGCCAACAACCTGTGGCGCTTCCGCCAAACCGACCCTTCCCTGAAAAGCTCCTGGTACCTGTGCTCCGAAGCCTGGCTGAACGCCGACCTCACCCAGGTGAGCGTTACCATTCAGCCGTACAAGGCCGTGGAAATTGCCAAAGTGCTGCTTCCCGCCAAGCCCGCCAATGGCGATGCCTACACCACCGAAGGCCGCTACGAGCTGGACGTGGCCGGCGGCGGGGCCTTCTTCTCATCGGTGGCCACCTTCGACGGCAGCCTGACCCGCGCCATCACGTTCGGCACCGGCTCCACTGGGCAGCAGGCCACCTCCATCAAGGGGGAGCCCAAGATTGTAATCGACGAGTCGGGCGAGAACTACGGCCGCGAAGCCGGCATTGCCAGCCACGCCACCTATTACTCGGGCGACGTGAACATCAGCCTGCCAGCTACCACCAGCCACATGGGCCTGTGCTTCAACACCAACAACCGCAAGCCCGTGGCTACGGGCTCTACCGTGTATTATCAGGACCAAAGCGCCCCCTACACCATGCGCCTGCAGTCGTCGACGCGTACCTGGGCCGGCTATGGCCACAAGTACAGCGCCAAGCTGATACTGTCTAACCCTAACTCCACGCCAAGAAACGTCCGCATCTCCCTGGGAGCCAATCCCATCAACGATTTGGGAGCCAGCACTGTACTCTTCGACTCACCGGTTCAAACCTACCTGAACGGCGTGCTTTCTACCTCGCAGCTGCACCAGGTTATTCTCTACAACAACCAGTACAGCACCAGTCCCCGGGGCCCGCAGCGCCAGAGCCTGCGCACCGTAGCGGTGCCGGCCAATGGCACCGTTACCGTGAACGTGCTCTGCTACGTGCCCGGCCTGGGCTTCGGCGCCGGCCTGCAGCTGGATTTGGAATCAGGCATTTAATGGCTGCTGGCCTGGTAACCGGGTCTGCATAGCGTATCCCAATTGCCATGGGTCTGCTTTAAGTTGTCAGTTGTAGGTCTCTGAGTAGGCATTTGACTGTCAAGTCACAACTGACAACCCACTTACTTCTGAAAAACCACTTAAAACCCAATGAATCAACCCGGCCCGGTAAGGGCCGGGTTTTTTGTTGGCTTGGGTAGTTGCTCAGCTGATTGAAGCCAACCTGCAAATCCTGAATGCTCTTTTAGCTACGCTCCACACCGGTTACTTTCCTGCGCCTGCGCCCAGAGAACCAGCGGGGAAGGAGACGACAAAGTCTGCCTGGCCGGCCGGCGGCAGCAGCAGCTGGCCGCCGAGCTGCCGGGCCAGGCTCTGCACCAGGCGCAGGCCCAGCGACGAGGCCTGGGCCAGGGTAAA